>NZ_ANOG01000159.1 GCF_000346295.1 Rhodopirellula maiorica SM1
CGCTTTACGCTTGCTTGTCAAGCGGAATTTTTAACTGGCGGCAAGCGAGCCGATTCATCGAGCTCGCGTTAAGCCGCGATGCTCGTTTGAACTGGCTACTCCGAGTGATTTTCCCACTTCCGCCTCGCAATTTGCTTTCACTTTTTTTGACTTCGCTGGTGCGTCCTTTCGATCAGGCGTCTCGAACCGAATCCTACACTGGCGAAGTTCGCATTTGGGCTCTCTCTAAGGGAGCGGCATTGAGCTTACTCGTTGGCCATGTCGTAAGATAAAAAGGCAACCGGTGTGACAGGACTCAGGCACGGAGGGCCCGGTCAGGGTGCACCGATCATGTTGCACGCTTTCACGCTCAACTGATGATGGCATGGTGGTCATCACCGGTCGCCATGGTTCGATAGCGGACCGAAAAAAGGGGCCTCCTTGGTTGAGTTAATGTTTCGTTTGCTGATCGATGAGACTTGTCATGCGGTGCTTTAAGCGGCTTTGCTGTACTCGCTGGCCATCACGAACACGCGTTCTCGATCAAACGGTTTTCCGCTGTGGTACCAGCCAAAGAACATTTTTAAAATCTTCCGCATCACACACACGTTCGCCTTCTGCCCCGGCATCTTGTCGGTCTCCTTCTTCTTCCAGTAGTAGTCACCAAACAGTTTCTGGCGCCCGACCAGCGGGATCGCCATCAGGTTCAGCACGTAACGCAGTTCCCTCCGGCCGCGACGACTAATCTTCGTCCGACCTCGCCACTTGCCGCTTTGACGTTCGCACAGATTCAATCCCGCGTAACGCATCAACTGCGGCAGCGTGCGAAAGTCATCTGGAGGTCCGATCTCGGCCACCAGTCGCGACAGCAACCGCAACGTGACGACGCCTTTGCACGGACTCGGCAATCGGGCATCGTCGGCTTGCAGTTGCAAATAGAGCTGTTGCATCCGTTGTTCCAGTTCGTCTCGCTGCTGCAAAAACGCGGTGATTTCCGCATAAAGTTGCTGCACGGCGGCGGCTTGGATTTCGGCAAGCGTTGCGGCCAAGCCGTCGTTATCGCCATCAGCGGATTCAACTGCCGCGTTCCAGATCTTCTTCAGGGTTGCCTGCTTGGTGTGTTTGGAGCGGGCTTTCATCGCAGCACAGAAAACTTCCTCGCCCGCCGCAACGATTCGGTGAGGGTTACCGGCGAACTCTTCGATCAGGGCTTGCCCGGTTGGCCCGTACAGCACCGACTTGTCCAAGTGGAGATCGGCAAACAGGTTCCGCAGATCCGCATGCAGTTCACACTTGGCGACTTTGATGCGTGCTTCACAGCGATGCACCAGACGGTGAAGTTCACGCAACTGTGCGTAGAGCTTGTCGAGCTTGCGGTCTCGGATCAGTTTGCCAACTTTGGCAACCGTCAGTGCCGCTCGCGGGTCCCTGTCGTCGGTCTTGCCATGGTCAGCGAACTGAATCGTGCGGAACTTGGCAACCGCTTCGCCATGCACCAGGCAGGTTCGCATGCCCAGGCTGCCGGCCAGTTGCAGCAAGCGTCGATGATAGATGCCAGTTGATTCACAGATGACGCGAAGTTCACCGTAGCCGTGTTTTGCCGCTTTGGCGCTGATCAGCCTGAGTGTCGTGCGGATGTCGCTGCTCGTATTGTCGCACTTGCCGCTGAGTGTCTGATCAGGCAGTTCCATCGCCCAGTGCAGCGATTCACTGCCGACGTCGAAAGCGACGTTCACGATCCGAACCGCGGAGGAAGCGAGCTGCTC
>NZ_ANOG01000160.1 GCF_000346295.1 Rhodopirellula maiorica SM1
GCAGTCCATGCTGTTGCCATCGGCAGCGGCGACGACATCGTAGCCCGCAGTTTCGAGGATGTTCTTGAGCAGTTCCCGCGTGGTGACTGAATCGTCGGCTAATAGTAGTTGTTTGCGAGTCGCTGATTCCTGTTTTTTAAATGTGGATCGCGAATACGTAGGAGCGATGCCGAGCGCCGTGCGTACGACGTTGGATGTATTCATTACCATGGCAATCCGACCGGTGGGCAGCAAGGTGCATCCGGAAAAGTGACGCAGACGTCGAATTCGGCTGCCGAGGTTCTTGACCAACACCTCTTGTTCGGTCAACACGTCGTCCACCGTGACTGCGACCCGCTGTTCACCCGCCGCCAAGATCACGGCGAGTCCCTTTGACAATTTGCCCGCGATTAGCCCTTTGGATTTCAATCCGAGTGTCGCCGCCAGCGATACAATCGGTGTCGGTGATTCACCCAGCATCAAAGTGTCACGTCCGAGCGACGTGCGGACTTCCTTGATGCCGAAACGCACTAATCGCTGGACCGCCGTCGTCGGAATCGCGTAGACTTCGTCATTCACTTGCACCAACAGCGATCGGATCGTGGTCAGCGTCAACGGGACCAATAACGTGAACCGCGTCCACTGGCCCACACGAAATGCGACATCGACTGCACCATGCAGCGATTCCACGCGGCTTTGCACTACGTCCAATCCCACGCCGCGGCCTGAGATATCGGTGATCATTTTGGCGGTGGAAAATCCTGGCGCGAATACCAGTCGTGCTTGTTCACGGCGGTCTTCGGGAATTTCCAAGCCTCGTTGTTTTGCAATACCGCAGATGCGTTCCAAGTCAAACCCCGCTCCGTCATCTTGGACTACCACCTCGACTTGTCCGCCACGCAGCGATGCGCTGACAGTCAGCGAGGCCGTTTCGGGTTTTCCAGCGGCAATTCGTTCTGTCGTCTTCTCGATTCCATGATCCACGGCGTTGCGGACCAAGTGTAGCAGCGGATCCTTTAGCCCTTCCAACACGGAACGGTCCACCTCGACATCCCCTCCTTCGATTTTGAAAGTTACCTTTTTGTTGCTGGCTGTCGCGATGTCGCGAACGGCGCGTTCGAGTCCACCGCACGCATCGGTGAACGGCAGCATTCGTACATGATAGACCTCGTCATCAAGTTGGCTGCATGTTTGTCCAAGCAAACGGTTGTCGGCTTCAATGCGGGTGGACAAGGCTTCGATCTTTCTCGCAAGCAACGCAAATGATTTTGATGTTTCTTCGATCCAGGTCTCGGTGACCCCTGCGGCCGCACGCGGTTGGGCGGCCGAGCGGGTGGGCGTCGTTTGACTTAGCAGGTTTTGGGAATGCAGCCAGCGTGATTTTAATTCCGTCGCCAAGTCACGTAGATCGTTGGCGTCCTGGGCTCGCAACGAGAATCGCCCTCGGACGACAAGCAGTTCGCCGCTGTAGGCCAGTAAGGCGTCAAGTTTTTGAGCCGGGACGCGAATGGATGCCGTCTGGTCCGCTGCGGCGGTTCGCTTGCTGGTTTCGCTCGATTTGACTGGGGGACTCGGTTTTGAGAGTGGACTCGGTTTGGCCGGTGCGCTCGGTTTGGAAGACTCGCTCTTTGTGGGAGACGGCTTTGATTTGCCAGCCGGGGGTGGCGACTCAGGCGGCGGTTGCTGTTTCGTGGAAACCAGTTTACTAAGCTTATCGCTCATTTTCCCGATCGATGCCGTTTGCAGATCACGACCATCGCGAAGCCGTCGCCCCGCTTCGGCAAACGCGTTCGCGGTTTCCAGGATCCGCGAAACCTGGTCCGCCGTCACATCATGATTCTCGTTTTGCATCCGTGTGATCAGTCGTTCGAGATGACCACTGACCTCACAAACCACCTCCAGCTCGTTTGCGGAGTCCGAGTCGTTTGTGGCTGACTCTCTCACACTGCGGGTGGCACGCAAAAGCGAGCGCAGGGCATCCTGTTTTTCTTTGTCGTTTTTCGCCGCTTCTAAGCTCAACGCATCGGACGATATCGTCGCAACGTGATCGTCCACGTCATTTAAGAACGCGGTCATAGGATCTTCGTCACCCCGATCGGTACTGGATTCGGCCGCCGATTCGGACGTGTCCAAAGTTTCGGCTTCGGTCGTTTCGTCGGGGGCGACGTTCGCCGACTCACTCGACGTCAATTCGTCTGCCACTCGCTTCAGTTCGGGCAACATCTGCACCAACGCCGAATCGTCCAGAGATTCTTCGGCGCGGAGTCGCACCGAGATATCTTCGATTCCGTCGATCACCTTCAGCATCAACGAGATCATGTCGGCCGGAGCCGGGCGACGCTGGTCACGATAGTAGCCGAAAATATCTTCGAGGTGATGACAAGCCGATTGGATTGGCTGCACGTTGACTGCCGCAGAGGCTCCTTTGAGCGTATGCGCGGCGCGGAAAATAACCTTCCAGAGATCATCGAGTTCTTCGGCTGTTTGCTCCTTTTCCACCGCCAACAGATCGCGACTGAGCGTTTCAATGTGTTCACTCAATTCCTGGAGGAAGGTTTCCATCAGCAATTGTGCAAATTCTTGTTCGTCCATTGTCTGGGGTCCTGTACTTAGGACAAACTCTCTGTTTGCCAAGCAGTCGAAAAGTCAAATGCCGGTGCTGGCACTGCAGACGGTGATCAAATCTCTGTGAGCGAAGCGAGTTCGTTACTAAGTCCATTCAAGTTGCGGGCGGATTCTTCGATTTGTTGTACGGCACTGAGGCTTTGTTTGGTGACGGTGTCGATATCGCGAATGCCTTCGTTTAGCTGTCGCACTCCGGCGGCTTGTTGGTTTGCAGAAGCGGAAATTTGCGTGGCCATTTGAGTGGAATCGGCAAGGGTCTGGGCAAGCGTTTTGATCACCTCGCCGGCCCGACTCGTGACGTCACTGGCTTGGCTGACGGTGTGAGTGCCCTGTTCGGTCGACAGTACGGCGGCATTGGTAGCCGATTGAATCTCGCTCAGAATCGAGCGGATTTGTGCGGTGGCGCGTTTGGATTGTTCGGCCAACGATTTGACTTCGGTTGCAACAACAGCGAAACCTTTTCCGTGTTCGCCGGCACGCGATGCTTCCACCGCAGCGTTCAGTGCAAGCACATTGGTTTGTTCCGCAATATCGTTCACCGTGGCGATGATTTCGCCGATCGCTTGAGCCCGTTCGGCCAGCGATAGCATGTTTTCAGCGATCGATTCGACTTGTCGTTTGACTTCTTCCATGGCCGTGACGGAACCTTCGATCGCCATGCGTCCCTCGTTGCCCACTTCGTCGGTGTGGCGAGCGGTTTGGGCGACTTCGTCGGCGCGTTGGGCGGCTTGGGCCGCGGTTTGAGCAATCTCTTCGGCGGTTGCGACCACCTCGGACACCGTGGCAGCCTGTTCCTGAGCTCCCGCGGCTTGTTGGCTGGTGGTGGCCAAGATCTCTTGCGTCGCGGAGGCGAGTCGCTGCACCGCATCACGAATGGCCGTGAACAGCTTGCCGCGTTCGAGTTCATTGCGTTTTCGTTCGGCGATGTCTTGCAGCGTTGCAATGTAAATCTCATCTCCGGCGTAGTTCATTGCCACCACTCGCATTAACAGCGGGATTTCCGATCCGTTCTGGTGTCGTCCCGTTGTTTCAGAACCTGGGCCTAGCCGACGCACTTCACCTGGTGCAAGATGATGTAATGTTTGCTGCGAGCCGTTATTGCATAACGCCTGTGATAGAAGGGATGCGTTTTGCCCCACCAATTGGTCCTCGCTGTAACCAAACATCTCTCTCGTCGCGCTGTTGCAGGACAAAATGGTGCCCTCTTGGTTGAGCGACACGATGGCATCGGCGGTCGAGTCAATCGTCGCTTGCGTTCTCGCTTTCTGGTCCTTTGCTTCGGCAATATGATTGCGAAGTGCTTGAGTCATTTCGCGAAAGGACGTGTTCAGTTGGATAACCTCGCCAGCACCTTGAATCTGTGGCATTGGTTTGTCAATTTGACCACCCGCGATCTCATCGGCTGTGCGCGTGAGCGTGGCTAGCGGGGCCGCCAAACGTCCCGCAAAAAAGTAGCTTGCCGTCAGAACGCCTAGCATGATCAGGGTTCCTGTTAACAGGAATCGGTTTCGCAGATCCGCGACGCTTTGCAGTGCCGACTCACCATACTCGCTGGTGGTGACTCCCCAAAATCGAGTGCGATCGCTGGGGTCATAAAACACTCGAGTGAACGTGCCGAGCATCGACTTGCCATCGGGACGGTCCGCTCCCGCGACATAAATCGCGTTGGCATTTTTGCCAAACTGAGTGCTTTCGGCATCGTTTCTAAGCAAGCGTTCGGCACGCACTGGTCGTAGTTCATCGAAACGATCATTACTCATCGCCGTCGCATCGCTATTGCTGCTGCAATACAGAAACTGCATCGTATTGTCCACAATTTCGATGACTTGTTCCTGGCTCACACGATCGCCCGCCAATGTCTCGACCGCGTTGGAAAACACGCGTTCGCCGGCTAAGGTAATGACAAAGATTCCACGAAACTCGGCATCCGTTTCCATGTTTGAATTGCTGAACACCGGCGTACAGACATGGATGATTGCGTTGCCATTGGGATTCAATTCCAGCGGCGAAACATAGATGTCGCCATCCTTAAGTTCACGTGTTTTCAAAAAGTAGGGTGCATCAGCGATATTACGGATCTGGTCGGTTTCCAATTCGTGGCCACCTCGCCGCGAGACCACCCGCATCACGCCTTGTCCTGTTGCGTCATAAAATGCCGATTCGATCCGCTCGTTGTACGCACGCATTTCGGTGGTGATGATTTGAGCAAGCCGCTGGATCCAAATTTGAACATTTGATCCCGTTTGCACCGGGTCTTGGCCTGGGTTTTGTTCGTTGTCCCAGCAACGAATGATGCCAGGGATCGGCGGATAGCTTGGGATCGCGAGCGTATCAGCGCGTGAACGCGACAAGGTGCTATCGAGGTTGTTGGCGATTTCGTTGGTTTGCGCCACCATCTTTTCGAGTGTCATGTCGGTGACGATTTCGCGGCTCTTTTGAAACGCCAACGTTCCCAACGCCAAGAGCGAAATAAGAAGCGCAAGTCCAAGCAAGACCGAAATCTGCCATCGCAGCGAAAGTTTGCGAACGTGTTCTGCCAATGTCATGCCGTTGCCTCAAACGTTGCGGAGCGAACGCTTCACTCACTCTGGTCTACATACAATTCTTCGCACCCAAGCAGTGCTTCGCCGCCGAGTACAAGCACGCCGTCCTTGCTGCACCCAAGCATTAAATCGCGATAACCGCCGGTGACTCCCATCGGTTCACGCAGGTCGTCGCGGCGTAGGGCCACCACATGTTCAATGCCGCTGACCAGAATCGCGAACTCGGGGCGGTCGCGACCTAGCACAAGGGCCTGCGGTTTTTGTTCGTCGTCCGCCGAAATGCCAAGCAGTTTGCCCAAGTCAATGACGGTGGTGACTTCGCCGCGAAGATTGATCACGCCCACGAAATGCGGATCGAGTTGCGGAATCGGAGTGATCGAATTGGGAAAGGTCAACTCGAGTACAAATTCCGATCCGATCGCAAACTCTTCGTTGCCAATACGGAATCGCACCACCTCTAGCGTTTCGCGGTTGTCGAGCGTTTGGTCCGGAACGCGAGCGAGTTCGCGGGCGCGTTCGTCCAGGATTTTAGCGGTCTGTTCCGGCGGTAGGCTTTCGGAATCAAGCAGAGTTTTGCCGGACTCTTCGAGTCGGCGTTTGGCAGCGTCCCAATCGAACGTTTTGGTGAGTTTCTTATCAGCTGCAATCATGGTGTTTTCGCAAGCAGTGCTCGGATTTTTGTCATTTGTGATTCGGCTGCTGCAGCTGTCACTGCCGCTGTGTTCTGTTTAGAAAAGGGGATTAACGCTTGAGGATCTTGCTGGTTGCACAATTTCAATACGGTCTCGAAATGACGATAGGCAACCTTCCATTGTCCTCGCCCGAATTGGATCGAGCCAGCTAAAAATTGAGACATCACATCACTTCGGTCTAAAAACAAGGCTCGTCCAATCGTGCGTGCTGCTTCATCAAGCTCGTTGGCATCCATCAGCAATCGAGCTCGCAAATAATGCAGTTCTGTCGCGAGTGGATGGCTTATCAATGCTTGGCTGCATGTTTGAAGTGCTGCAGCCGCATCGAGGTGAGCTTGGCTGCGAACGTGAACCACGCAGGCGTCGGGGTGCTGCAGATGATTCTCGGTCAAGCGAACCGCCGCAGCGTAGTCACCGGCGGCAAGCGATTGGCGAGCCTCCGCCATAACGCGTGTGTGCATAGGCGTCTGCGGTGGAGACGGCGAAGCCGGTGTGTCCGCTGATTTGGCCGGTTCCGCAGCCGGAGCCTGCGATTTCGCCGCCGGCGAGCGGACGGATGTGCGAGAGGCGGGTTGGGTTCCACCGGTCGTCGAGAGCTGTGCAGCTGTTTTGACGTTTGGACGCTGATAGAACGTGCCGTAGGGTGTTGTGACCGGGGTAAAGTTGCTGGCGTGAATAAGTGAGGGGTCTCCCGAAGCCGTGATCAACCAACCACCGGGCACTAAACATTCATACAACCGACTCGCGATCGCATCAATTGTCTCGCGTCGGAAATAGATCAGCACATTGCGGCACAGAATCAGATCAAAATTCCCAATTCCGACACTTGGATTCGGGTATTGATCCGTCGCTAAATTTAGTATTTGGAATCGAACGTGTCTGCGAACCTGTTTACTCAATTCATAGCATTCACTGTGTTTCGATGCGTGCGTTTGCATCAAGTGATTCGCGACTTGAGACATCGCACCGCCGCGGAAGGACCATTCTCGGTAACTTGCTCGTCGTGCTTTGGCGATCGATTCGACCGACAGATCGGTGCCCAGCACATCCAAATGCTGTTTCTCTTGTTGGCACAGAATCGCAAGCGAATAAGCTTCTTCGCCGGACGCGCATGCCGCAGACCAAGCTCTTAAAATCGTCGAATCGCCGCGACGTGAACGCAGTTCGGGAATGATTTGATGTCGGATGAAATCGAACTGTTTGGGTTCGCGAAAAAAGTAGGTCTCGCCCACCGTGATCTCATCGACCAATTCGTCATAGATTTTGGCGTTCTTTTGGATCTCAGCAATAAAATCAGCGGACCGCGTGATTCCAAGGCGTTGCATCAGCAACGAGAGAGTACGCTGAATCGATTGTCGTTGATCGCTGCGAAAGGAAAGGCCAGTACGCTGCTGGATGACCGCCAGGACGTCGCTCAGTTCGCTGTCGTTCACCACGCAGGCTCCATCACGTGGTGTGTTCGGTAGCAACGACCGAAGTGGCCAGGTCCCGCACATCTCTCATAGCGTCATCCGCATATAGCGTCGTCGGCTCGAGCACTTGCACGACCCCCAAGTGCGTCTTAGCAACCGTGCGGAACAAACGCGAGGGTGGAACCGTTGCAGAGGATCTCGCTGCGGTTTCGTCCTGACCAACGGGATCGTTTGCAGTTGTAGTATTGTCGTCAACTGCCGTTTCGTCTTCGGTTGCCGTTTCGTCGTTGGTTGCCGTTTCGTCGTTGGTTGCCGTTTCGTCGTTGGTTGCCGTTTCGTCGTCGGGGCGGATTCGCAGCAGGTCGACGGCGTGGTCGACATGCCATGCGATTTCGCAATCGGCGACCTTGATCACAATCAAATGATCGGACGTGCGAATGGTTGAGCGGCCCAGTCCCAAGAGCTGCTTTGTATCGAGCACGGGGATCACATGGCCGCGAAGATTGACCAAGCCCATCACCGCATCAGGAGCTTTGGGAACGGGCGTCAGCGACACGGCTCGCAACACTTCACGAACAAAATGAGCCTCGACGCCAAAGTGGCGTTGTCCGCATTGAAAGACAAGGATTTCAAGTTCCATGGCCGCTGACTATTCCGATCATCCCAAAAAACGAACTCCGACAAAGCGGACTTGCGTTCTGCCATTCTACACCCCTTGGTCCACATCGGATGTTAGAATTTAAGGTGGAGTGCAGTATTTAGGGGCGTGTTGCAGGGATTAATTTTGAGATAAGCGATTTAGAGACAGACAACAGAATCAACCTTCAACGGCCACTAGCCATGGAGCGTGTGATGAAAATCTTGATTGCCGACGATGACCCTGTTTCTCGACGATTGCTGCAGAGCTATCTCGAGAAATGGGAGTACGAGGTGACGGTTGCCAAGGATGGCAGCGAAGCGTGGCAATGCTTCCAGGACGATGATTTTTCGCTGGTCATTTGCGATTGGATGATGCCAGGAATCGATGGCCCTGACTTGATCCGTCGGATTCGCGCGGCGCGAGACCATGCTTATGTCTACGCGCTGTTGTTAACCGCAAAGTCCAAGAAGGGAGACTTGGTCGAAGGCATGGAGTCGGGGGCTGACGATTTTATTAGCAAACCCTTCAATCATGATGAGTTGCATGTTCGATTGCGGGCGGGCGAGCGGATCATCAACCTGGAACGCTCCTTGCGAGAAACTCAAGAAGCGTTGAGGAAGTCGCAACATGAGTGAATTGGAACAAGCCGATCTGCTCGATACCCGTGGCAAAGCGTTGCGGACGAATCTTGATTCGCAGCGTTATGGAACGTTTGCCGAGATCGGAGCCGGCCAAGAGGTTGTGCGCTGGTTCTTTCGTGTCGGCGGAGCCGCTGGGACGATCGCCAAAAGCATCTCGGCCTATGATATGGCAATCAGCGATGCTTTTTATGGCAGCTGTGATCGCTACGTGTGTCGTCCGCGGTTGCAAAGCATGTTGGATTACGAATTCCAGCAAATACTTGACAAACTTGGACCCACTCGCGGCGATTCGACTGCCTTTTTTGTATTTGCCGACACGGTCTCGGCTCGCAATTTTAAAGGGACCAATGAGTGTCATGGTTGGATGGGAGTCAAGCTGCAAGCCGTTCCCCATGATGAACCAAGTCAAATCATTATTCATGTGCGGATGCTTGACGGCGAGAACGCGCAGCAACAGGAAGCACTCGGGGTCGTCGGAGTCAACTTGGTCTATGCTGCCTGTTTTCTAAAGCATGATCCCGACCAGTTCGTCCGCTCATTGCTTGACCATTTAAGTGTCGATCGAATCGAAATCGATATGATCGAGTTTTCTGGGATCGCGTTTCGTCAAGTCGACAATCGTGTGATGAGCATGAAGTTAGTCCAGCTCGGATTGAGCAATGCCGCGATGTTTGCCGCCGATGGAACCGTACTGCAACCTTCGGAAGTGCTTTATAAAAAGCCAATTCTTGTCGAACGAGGTAGCTTTCGTCCGATGACCCATGTGAATATCGACATGCTTCGCTGTGCGCGTGAGCAGTTTTCTGCCGAGCTCGGTGATGGTGCGGGCGAGATCGTGCAGTTGACCGAAATCACGCTGAAAAATCTGTTGACCGATGGCGAATTGGACTATTCTGATTTCATCGCACGAATTGAGTTGCTTGCCGCCGAAGGCATGATGGTGATGATTTCCGATTATTTCCAGTACTACCGACTCGCCGCCTACTTGGCTCGCTTTAGCCGCAATCGAATCGGGATCACAATGGGAGCTTCGAGTCTGCGGGAACTGTTTAACGAAAGGTATTACACCGAATTGCAGGGCGGCGTGCTCGAATCGTTTGGTCGATTGTTCAAGAGTGATCTGAAGCTATACATCTATCCGTTTCTTGACCCAGAAACCGGTGACTTTACCGCAGTCCAAAATCTCGAGGTCGCGCCGAACCTTCGCAAGTTGTACGAATACCTTGTCGAAGGAGGCTGTATTGAACAGCTTAGCAATTTCAATGATGCCTATCTGTCGATCTTCTCACGCGATGTCTTGAAGAAGATCGCGGCAAACGATTCCTCATGGGAAACCATGGTTTCGCAACACGTCGCCGCGATGATCAAAGAGCGGCGTTTCTTTGGTTATCATCCGTCGTCTTGAATGCGTTCGCCACGGCGATACATGCATTCATTAGAACGACTCGGGAACCTCGTGGCCTTGGATCGATGCGTTGGCTTTGTGGATTTCGAGGTCGATGCTGAACGTTGCCATCTTGACCGATCCGTCCAACATCAGCACGTTCCATCCGGCCGGGTGAGCGCTGCCAAAATCATGGCACACCAAACAATCGTTCATGCGATCGAGCATCGGCGGACGCACGGCGTAACGAGCATACGTGCTAGGCGTGTCGTCGTCGCGGGGATCGCCGCAGATTGGCATCTGGTCGCCTTGGCAAATGCCCGTGGTGTAATGGTTGGGATCCATCGCCTTTTCCCCCACTGCGTAGGTGACGCTCAGTCCGTCCAAGACATCCCGTGCACGAGTCGGTCGGCCCAATTGCCAAACACCACTGTTTTCGACTCGAATCATGCGATCGCTCAAAGGGTCGCTGGGGTCAAGTTCGGCACCGCTGCCTGCGGAAATGGCATAGTCGGTTCGTGCCGCCTTGCTGCCGTAGTGGGTTTGGTAACGCGACATCAGCGGATAGGGTTGAGCGTCGCGACGTGTCGGACAGTGCAGCATTGGAATCGATGATTCAGCGGTGGCGATTCGCTCGGAGGTCAATGTGGCGCCGGGCGTTTCCGCGAACCGAGACAACTGCGCTGCCAATTCGTTCTGTTCT
>NZ_ANOG01000161.1 GCF_000346295.1 Rhodopirellula maiorica SM1
ATTCGCCCTCACGGCCGACCCAACCGTCGAGTCAGACTTTGTCGCCAAAAACGCCAGCCGAGCTTCGTCAAGCGCGCGCTCTGTATCGGTCACAACAGCGGATTGCTCGGCAAGAATACAATCTGTGGATGGGCCGCGAACCTTTGCGACCGAGTTGGAATGCGATTCCGATGACCTCAAGCCGCTACGCACCGCGACATACCTACTACATTCCCGTTTACATTCAACAGTAAACGAATGAGGTTGCGGCGATTCGTCGCATTGCCAGCGGTTGTCTTTTTTTTCACGATTTTCCTCATCTCGGACCGAGCGATCGGCCGATGACATCGGTGGGAGCGGAGTGACAGGGTGCGCCATCGATGCGCCGAGACATGTCGTGAAACTCGCTCCCCTATGCTCGTTCCTGCTGCTGACCGTCGTTGCGATCAGCTCGCCCGGCTGTTCGTTGGTTCCGGACACCCGTCAGCGTGAATCGCTGCACAATCCGTTTCCTCAAATGAAACGGGTGGCGGTGTTGCCGTTCTTTAACCAAAGCAACGAGCCGACGCTCGATACCGAATTGGTGTCGGAAAGCTACTACGCTGCCCTGCAATCGATTCCTGGCTTTGAGGTCATGCCGATTGGCGTCACCAAGGCGCAGTGGCTGCAATATTCGGCGACCCAGGGCGAGCCAACCACGGGAGCGGATTTCCAGCGGCTGGCCAAGATGATGGATGTCGAGGCGATTGTCGTCGGCTCGGTCACCGATTTTCAGGCCTATTATCCGCCGCGAATGGCGATGACTGTCCATTGGTACGCTGCCAATGAAGGATTTCATCCAATCCCAGCAGGCTACGGTTTGCCGTGGGGCACCGACAAAGAAAAAGAGATTCCGCGACGAATCGTTCGCGAAGCCGAATTCGAATTGGCCCGCAGCCAACTGGAAACACAATCGCCGTTATCAGGGGACGAGCCGGCTGCGGTTTCCCAACGTCATCTGCACCGAGTTTCGGCGGAAATGCCGCTCGACGGAAACCAGCTTCGTCCGACTAACGTCAACGATGATTCGCAAATCGACGCGATGGAATTAGGGGCGACTCCCTCTTTGGATCGCCATCGGTACGCCGAGAATCCCGTACCCGGTGATGGTCACGATGGGGCCGGCTATCAGGGATCACCGATGGCCGAAGAGGTGGGCTTGGGATTGTTCCAGGACCAATTGCCCGAATCGCCCTTGCCAGCAAATTGGCCCGAACCAACCGACTTGATCCCCGACCCACCCTCACCCGTCAGACCGGCGACGATCGTGAACCATGATCCGGTGCTAAGTCACACCCGCATCTATCGCGGAGATGACTCTTATTTCACAAATCGGCTAGCTGATTACGTCGAGACGGGCGACGATGCGCGTTCGGGAGGTTGGCAGGGTTATTTAAAACGTAGCGATGATTTCATTCGTTTCTGTTGTCACGTCCACATCTCTGAAATGCTCGAATCCCGAGGCGGAAGTGACGCAAGGGACCTCATCTTGCGATGGCCACTCAGCCGATACTGAAAGCCAGGTAAGTCGGGTAACCCCGGCTGTTTGGCATCGGCGTTGTGACTAGCAAATGGACACTTGCATCAATGGATCAGGAAATCAATGTTTTAGCGCTGGTCAAAGGCGAAGAGAAGTTCATCTTCATGTTCGATGATCAAAATCGGGATGAGACGCTGCGTCAATTGGCACGATTTGCAGCCGACCCTGATCTTGAGTTCTCTTGGTATGACGCAGCCATGCTAAGTCGCAAAATTCGTGACGCGGTTCCGAGCGAAGACGACATGCTCGCCAGCGAAGAATTCGACAGTTTGTCCATCGACGATTTTTACTAAGACATCGTCACATGGTGGTCCGAGCGCGAAAATCGTCTAAGCGAGGCTCGCGTTGTGACACCGCAATGGTTGAACGTCCATGACCGAAAGTCGTTTCGACTTTCACTTCGCACGCTCCTGCCCAATGCCGTTCTATGCAAAGCGCGATCACTCAATTTTTGCGGTACTTGGCGACCGAACGCAATGCGTCGGATCTGACAATCAAGGCGTACCGCGAAGATCTTTTTGCAATGGTCGAATGGTTTCGCGCCACTCGTGGTGAGGTGCCAAAACCGCAATCGCTTTCGCCACAAGAGCTGCGTACGTTTCAAGCGGCACTGCAAGAAGCCGGATACGCGCGGACCACGATCGCTCGTAAACTCGCGTCGCTCCGCAGTTTTTATCGGTTTGCCATGCGGCAAGGGATCGCGGACAGCAACCCTGCCAAACCGCTTCGCAATCCGCGGCGGCAACGCAAATTGCCGCACGTGTTGAGTAACGACGAAGTCGGCCGATTGCTGCTCGCGCCGCCGGGCGGCGACACCGCCGGGCTTCGCGACCGGGCGATGTTGGAAACGATGTACTCGGCCGGTCTGCGTGTTAGCGAATTGGTTGCACTGCGTGATCGCGATATGGATTTTGATCAACAGATCTTGCGTGTCCGCGGTAAAGGACGCAAAGAGCGAATCAGTCCGCTCGGCTCGTTTGCCATCAAAGCGATCAAAAAATATGAGCAGCGTCGAATTCGCGATCCCAAGACAGAACAGCTCGGTCGCGATGCTCCGGTATTCGTCAATCGGTTCGGCAACATTCTGACGACTCGCAGTGTCGGACGTATGCTCGACAAACATATCGCGGTGGTGGGACTCGATTCACGCACGAGTCCTCATACGTTGCGTCACAGTTTCGCAACACATCTGCTCGATCGCGGCGCCGATATTCGCAGCGTGCAGGAATTGTTGGGTCACAAAAGTCTTGCCACGACCCAGATCTATACGCACGTCAGTGCCGCGAATTTGTTGTCGGTTTACGAAAAGGCACATCCGCGAGCAAGCTAAGCCAAACGAAACGTTGGGGACGCGGCGGCCTCGCAGCCATCCCCGCCCATTCAAGCTTTGGATTTTCGGAACTTTCGCGAGCTGTTTTTCAGTTGCCACCACAGGCAGTGCAGCAGATGGGTTCGCCAAGCCATGTCATTCATGCTGGGCATGCGATCGAGTTCCGGAGCGGACTGTGTCGTGGGAGATGCGTTTCGTTTTTTCAGTTCGTTCAAGATCACATCGAACAGAACCACGGGAACCCAGCTGAAGTTCAGTGTGATCATGCGGACCAACTTGCCGGTGGTCGCGTTTTGACCGTAGAACCCGCCATCCGCCAAACAATAGATCTTCTTGATCTCGCGGCCGTTGAATAACCGTTCCATTTGCATGCCATGATCGTGGCAAATGCAATCGTCAAACGTGGTGCCATCGATGATGCTGCTGAGCGGAATGGAACGGACTGGTTCGGCTTGTTTTAAACACTCATATGCTGACATTTCGGTGAACGCCCAATTGGGATGCAGCGATTCGATTTCTTGTTGTTTGGCTTCGAGAAAATGAGTGTCTTCAAAGATCGAATTGATCTTTTGCAGATACCGCGAAACAAAAGCCGCTCCAGAAACAAAACCATTGATGCATTGTCCATTGCACTGCTCGGTACACTCGTACGATTCGAACTTGGCTTCGTGATCCGCCAGCGGTTCCAAGATCATGGTGTCCGAATCAAAGTGCCAAAACGAATCGAAATGATGGGACGTCAGAAAATTGTGGACAAAGAACCAACGTTTGAACACAAATTTCAACCAATCTTCGCCCCCTTTGATGTGGTGATGTTGAGGCCCTTGAACCGGGCGATAGCAACGATCAAAACGATCGATTTTGTCACCGTAATCGAAGTCAGCGAATCGTAGATGCGTGATTCCTTTTTCCTTGCCAATCCATTGGTTTTTTTCATCACCCAGCAGGACCACTTCTTTGTCGGGATTCGTCAACCGTGCCGTTTCAAGCACATAGGGCAAGTAGCGACTGTTACCGTAATGTGTGAAGATGATAGGCGGATTTGCCAAAGAACTTTCCTAGCGGTAAAGCGGGGCTGCAATGAGAGATAGAGGTGCTGATTTAATCGACCGGCGTTGTGCGGGATTCCGAACACGACGGAATTAGCGATACCGTTTTGCCAATTGCCGAGGTGACGCCCCCAAACGATAACGGCATTGTAAATTCCAATTTCGCAGCGTCTGCATGACGATACCGCGTTGTTCCCATCGCCTCGCACTGATCGTGACCGGGCCAGGCAAAAGGACGGGTTTGGCGATCGCTCGCATGGTCCGAGAAAATGCAACGTCTTCCATCAATTCAATCTCTTCGAAACCGCCAACCTTTTTGTAGGTTTCTCGGCGAACAAAGATCGCTTGATCTCCAAACGCCATGCCGCGAAAACGGACTCGCGCTGCGTTCCCTTTTTCAATCAACCGATAGGCCGATCGGGGATGGGCGATGTGCTGTTCAAAAGCACCCCAAACTAAATCGGGGACATCGCAGATTTGTTGCAAACATGATTCGCCCAGCAGGCTGTCCGCATGCAGAAACAGCACCACTTCGCGGCTCGCGAACACGGCACCGGCGTTGAGTTGAATACCACGTCCGGAGATCGAACGAATGATCTTCGAAGCCCCCGCGTCCGCGGCAACATCGGTCGTTTGATCTTCGCTTCCGCCATCACAAACAATGATCTCAGTCGCTCCGGCATCGATGGCCGAGCGGACGGCGTTTTCAATCGTAGCCGCTTCATTCAGTGTCGGAATGACGACCGAAATGTCCGAAGGGTTCATTCGGTCTGTACTTCTCGAAAGCGGACATAGGCGATCGGTCCGAGCACCAACAGCGGTACCCAAGCCGACATCGCGGGTGACAACAAGTAACCGCTACCGCCCATCGCACCAGAGAGAGTTTTGATGGCAAAAAAGAACAGCACGGTGCCGATTGCCACGCCAATCATCAAAAACAAGTTGCGGCCACGCCGATTGACGACGATCGGAAGTCCTAGCAACACCAACGCATAATCCAGTGGCGGACGAACCATCCGTTCGTGCAGCAAGACTTGAACGCTTAGACTGCTATGCACGGCAGGGTTTTTGACTCGCGATGCAATTTCCGAAATCGAGACGAAACGGGATGTCGATTGATCCGTTTGTAGATACTCGGAATTGATCGTGGTCGCAATAAAACACTCGTTCGGATTCAGCCATGGATGGTCTTGCGGCGTCAGTATCACGAGCCGGTGTTCGGTTCCGACCGAGGCAAGCGAGGCGATGTTTTCAGGCCGTTTGATCCCGCTTACCAAGTAGCCTTCGGCATGGTCCGCGGTCGCTTCGCTCCACTGTGCCGATTGAGCGGTGATCAATTCACCGAATCCCTCAAAGTCACCATCGAGACGAAAACTGGGGTAATTGATCCGTTTGCTGCGAGGCAGCAGCGACGCTCCTTCGATCAAAATCTGGTTCGTCAAATCATAACAAGGAAGAATCGGTTGCTCGGATTCCTGTTCCAACTCTTTGGCTTTCATGGCCAATGCGTCACGGTAGTGAGGCAACAAGAATTCGCGGTTGGCCAATTGAATGCTGATGATAAAAAAGGACGCGATCAACATCGGGCGCAATATCCGGCCATGCGAGATACCCGCTGACAATGTCGCGGTCAATTCGCCCGTCCGGCGTAGCCAACCGACGGTAAACAGCAGCGACATCAACACGATGATCGCTCCGGTCCAATCAAACAACAACAGCATGTAGGGGCCGTAATACCGCAGCATCACAGCGACCAACCCGCCCTCGGTGCGTCCGAGGTGAACCAAGTCATCTAGGCTGGTGAAAGCATGGAAAACGATGAAAATGCCCGCGATCGAGCAAAAACATACCAACACCGTGCGGAGAAATAGAATCAGGATGTATCGATCAATCTTGGTCACGATCTATCCGGCATGTTTTGGAAAAAGGGTACGGCGAGAGGGAAATGACAATGTCGGAGAACACCTCTAAGCGTCCGATTGTCTGGCCCATCAGCGGATCAAGTTGATCCGAACACAGGTCCACTATCCAAATTCGAGGCTGACAAGACAAGACCAGTGCGTTGGATTGCGATCACCGCGTTGCGGTTTGCGACGGCATCGCTCCGATCCGATCACTGGCGGACAAAGGATCGTAGATCGCCGCGATCGGGTCGATTGATTGTTCCAGTCGTGCAAAGCCGAGTGTCGTCTTTGCTGATTCGTCACCATACAGGTAGCGGTACTGGCGGGTCTGCCAAACCAATCGATCGGTCGGTTGTCCGACGATTTCGATCGCAAACTCGCTCAGTTGCTCGTTCGCACTTGGGGGGCACGCATCACTCGCGACGACGACCTGCTGATTGCCGCCAGCCAGGATTCTTAGCAGCGATTCGCTATTCACCAAGTGACGTTGATCCATCGAAATGACCAGCGAGCTAGGAAATTGAAGTTTCAAGTTTCCTGCGCTGTGCATATGAGGTGCGATGATGATCGCGGGAGCCTCTCCGATTTCGTCTTCGATCGTTTGTGCAAATTGAGGATAGGGGATGTTTAACCAAATGAACCGATTGCGTTTTTGCGAAAACATCGGTCGGACGACGATCGCGATCAACACGACTGCCATCAGCGTCACCGCACTGATACAAACGCGATTCATCGCAACGCGGTCGGAACTGGCGAACCGGCCGACGCGAAGTACCAAATAGGCTGGGAATAGACATACAAACGGTTGTATCCAGCGATTCTTGAACTCCAACGCATTGCCCGACAACACAAGCATCATCAACGCAAATCCGACGATCAAAAAGAATCGTTCGATCAACAAGGTGGTTGGATCCGCCGCAATGGAGTTGGATTTCCACTGCACATAGATGTTTTTGAGTGAGTCGCGAAAGGCAATCAAGAAAATGCCCAGTGTCAACAAACAACACGCCAACGTGGATGTCACCAGGGCGTACGCGCCGTGGGAAACATTGCTGCCCCACGAGTCCGTTTGTTCGTTGGTCAATGTCGAAATGGTTTTCGATGACGCCAGCTGAAGATGTTCGATCGCCCAATACGTATGGGGGGCGATCAGCACGGCGGCAACGACGACCGACAGGATCAAGCGACGATCAAACAACCAGCGGCGATAGCTTGGTACCGAGACCGCTGCGGTAATCACCGCAAAGATCACGATTGCAAAGTTGTATTTACTCATCAAACCAAAGCCGCACGTCAATCCGATCGCAACGTACCACTTCCAATGCGGTTGGTGACGTAGCGAAACCACGCAATACACCAACAAACTAACGGCAAACGTGACGGCCACGGTGTGTGAGAGATCGCGATGACTTTCCCAGGAAATTTGCGGGATCGTCATCATCGCAAGCGACGCAACCAGCGCCATCGCGGCGTTGCTCGTCGCTTTTTGTACGGTGCCAAAGACACATAGATACGTCAGCGCCAACAACACGTTTTTCAGTAGCGCCAGCGGCATCACGCCGTAACCAAAGACGTGGAACAATGCCGTTTGCATCCATGTGTAAAGCGGCGGTTGGCTGTTGTAACCAAGCGAAATCCATTGCGACAAAAACGCTTGTTCGGATTCGTCAAAGTCGAGCGAGCCCGAAATGCAGACGCGGACGACCACATGTAAACCGAAGTAGGCCAGCAATACCGCTGCAAACCGATAGCGTTTTTGTAGGATCCAATCAAGCATTGGCTTAGCCAGCTCGTCTTTCTCGAGTGGTCTCGGATGGAGGTTGAGGCAGCGGTAACAAATAATCACAGGGTGTCGAACTCGAACCGCTCGCATTGCCGTCGACAGCGACCGCGGCGTCGGAGTTGGCAGCAGGTGTCATGTGGTGATGACGCGTGAAGTAACCAGGTTGGCTGGAGGATTGGTGGTAGATTCGCGACAACATCTCAGCCATCACACCAAAGCAGATCAGTTGCAGCGACGAGAGCGTGGCAATCGTGCCGATCAACAACATCGGACGTGTACCGATGTCTTGACCGAAGGCAAACTTGGCCACCCCAAGACTGCCTAGCATCGCCATTCCGATCGCGCCGACAAAAATGCCAACACTGCCAAAAAAATGTCCCGGACGCGCTCGGTATTTCATAAAGAACAATACCGACAACAGATCCAGCACCACGCGAATGGTTCGAGAGATGCCATATTTTGATTCACCAAATTGACGAGCACGATGACGGACTTCGATCTCCGATATCCGCGATGGATGTGTCACGGCGGCAACCCACGCGGGAATGAACCGATGCATCTCGCCAATCAATTTGACCTGTTTGATCACCGATGCCCGATAGATCTTTAGACTGCATCCATAATCGCGGATCTGTACGCCGGTGACTTTGGCGATCAATCGATTGGCGATCCACGACGGCACCAGTCTCAGAAGTAAACCGTCTTGACGTTTTTTGCGACGCCCCACCAACAGATCCAATTGGTTGGCTTCCAAATGGGCGACCATTTTCGGGATATCGGCGGGATCGTTCTGGAGATCACCGTCCAACGTCGCGATCAATCGACCTTGGGCGGCGTCAATTCCCGCTTGCATCGCCGCGGTTTGACCAAAATTGCGATACAACGAGACGATGTGAATAGGCAATCCCGACGCGTCGGCCGCAGCGGTCGCCTTGGGATAGGTTTGGTCCACACTGCCATCGTCGACCAAAATGATCTCGAACCGAGACGGTTCTTCGGCGAACGTTTGCTGCAGCGCAGCAATCAACGGCCCCACCGATTCCTCTTCGTTGTAAAGCGGAATCACGACGGAGAGTTGGATTGCGTCTGGTTCGGCGCTATCCTGGGTCGATGCGTTCATCATGAGGTTTTTATCAGGGCCGGGCTTGCTGCATTGCAGCGACAAATTTGTGCTAAATCCAAGACTGCCCCCGCGAAATCCTTTCGCTGGGATTGTCGTTCTTTCGGGGTATACTCAAGAGATGAATGTGCCGTCCAGAGATAAATCGAATTCTCCGATCGCTCCGACGATTGCCGGAGCCGATGTGTTGCTCGATAGCGTGATGGCCGATTTTATCGAGAGACAGGAAAAAGGACTCTCGCCCGACCCCAACCAATACTTGATCGCCTACCCCCAATTTGCTGGTGAGCTGAAAAGTTTTTTTCGCAATCATCATTGGCTCGCGGGCGATCCGAGTCCTGTGATCGAGCCGCCGACGTTGGCAGGTTCCCGTGTTGGACCCTATCGAATCGAGTGTGAGATTGCTCGCGGCGGCATGGGGGTCGTGTACCGCGCGATCCAAGATAATCTTGGGCGACCGGTCGCGTTGAAATTGATCAGCAGCGGGGTTTTGGCCTGTGAAGAAGAGCGGCGGCGATTTCGCATCGAAGCCGAAGCGGCGGCGACGCTGCATCATCCCGGTATCATTGCGATTCACGATATCGGGACATGGGGCGGTTACGAATACTTTTCGATGACGTTGGTCGAAGGACCGACGTTGCAGCAAAAAGTCGACGCCCGCAACGCGGACCAACGGTGTTTGGATGATCCGGGGGCGGCCACGATCGTTCGTGACGTGGCGCGTGCGGTCGCCTACGCCCACCGCGCCGGCATCGTGCATCGCGACTTGAAGCCCGAAAATATATTGATTTCGAGCGACGGTCGCCCGTTGGTCGCCGATTTTGGGTTAGCCAAATGGCACCGCGACGGCGCGTTGATCACACGGACCGGCCAAGTTTTGGGGACCCCTCATTATATGAGCCCCGAACAAGCCGCCGGTGGACGGAATGTCAACGAAGCGGCGGACATCTATTCATTGGGTGCGATTTTGTACGCGTTGTTGACAGGACATCCGCCTCATCAAGGCCATTCGGCGGCCGACATTCTTCGCTCGGTGCTGCACGATGACCCGATTTCGCCTCGTTTGATTCGTCATGCCATCCCTACCGATTTGGAAGCGATCTGTTTGAAAGCAATGCACTACGAACCAGAATGTCGTTATCCGTCGGCCGAAGCGTTGGCCGACGATCTGGATCGCTATTTGGCCGGTGAGGAGGTTGCCGCGTCGAGCAGCGGGATCCTGGATCGCGTCGCCCGCGAAATTCGTCGTGACCAGCATCAAAACTATTTCGCTGCCTGGGGCAACACATTGATCGGCATCGGAATAATTATTTTCGTTACTCATGTCGTGATGTTTTGGCTGGATCGATTCTATTCGCTGCCGCAGGGAATCGCGTATTGGGTGCCGCGAATCACAATGCTGTCATTGATCTTCACATGGATCTGCTGGGCACGGCAGGGCCAATTTCTACCGCGAACCGTGGCGGAACGCCCCGTCTGGTCGATCTGGATCGGCTACCTGGCCACGCTGCTGACGATGAATTTATTGTTGATGTTTGGTTCGCTGGATCATCGAGTGTTGTTTCCGATTGCCTCGGCATTAAGCGGTTTTGGCTTTATTGCGATGGGCGGCCATGTGTGGGGTGGCGCCGCGATCGGTGGCATCCTGTTTCTGGTGGGATCACTGGTTTCGATCGTCTGGCTGCCTTACGCCTCGCTGATCTTTGGATCGATTTGGCTGCTGAATCTGTCCGTCTTGGGTTGGCATTACCGATCGCGGTCCCAGCCGGAGAATTAGCGATGCCCGCATCTTCCGAATAATCGTTGCGTGGGTGAACCGTCGTCATGATCGATGCCGACTGCACAAGGTAGCGACGGCTGTCGTTGTCGACAAAATCGGTATGACAACAACGCGAGGTCGTCAAGCATCTTCCGACCAATGATTCCCGCTGCAAACGGCAAAGTTATGTCACGAATCTTTCTTGCCTTTACGATCGCTTGTTTCGCCGTCTCGGCAGACGCTCATCATCCCGATCGCGAAAACCAACCGGTTCACCCGCGAATTGATGTGATTGGGCCGTTGGGGAACCGGCTGCCCGAATCCTATCGTCGCAAATACAACCGTCCGACGTATATCGGTGGCAAGATCGCCTATTGCATCGCGCCGTCAAGCCGCGAAGCGATGGCGTGGCACAAGGCCGAACATCGCGGTAGCTACGATAAAAAAGGGTGTCGCACGGTGATGACCTACTTTTACCCAAAACCTTGGGAGGCACTGAAAATCGGACCTCGTCCATCGTCGGCGTCGCAGGAGGACGGATTGGTCCAAGCGGTCGAGGACGCCGCGGATCCGTCGGTGTTGCCAGACCAAGTCACCGATTATCTCAAGGTCGATTCGGTCCATCCGGCTCCGGGTGAAGCTCCCGCTCCGAAGCTACAGCTCGCCGACCCGCTCGATTTGATCGAAGAGTGAAGTGTTCTCGTTCGCGCCGTGCCGCTACCAAAGTAGATGGCAGTGGGCTCGCGCCGCGGGGGCGACGAGGTAAATGACCGTGAATTGCACGGCGAGTTGCGTCTGAAACCAGCTCTTCACCACAAATCTGCTTCGACTTCAAGAAAATTCTCAGAAGCGTCAAAGTTTACCTAACCGGACTCCGATAACTACTTTCGGACGAGGAGGTCTCGGGTTGCTACGTGGCAGCTTGGGGACTTCACGGAGGGGGGCTTCCACACTCGGCCCGATCGAAATGCGCTCGTCGTCTTTTTGGCGATACCGTTAAAGCGTGTTTCACGGCGGCACCGCCCAGGAAGCCTTGAGCATGAACCGCTCGCTGTTACGATTTACTGCGTATCTTCAGCTTGGGATTACCATCCTATTCGCGTGTGGATGCGCACCGACACAACCGTTTTTTCTGAATGAGTCTCCGGACCTTCAGTTCTATCTCAACCAAGCGACGTCGATCGAGTATCCTGACGTCGAGGTCGAGCATTTGGCTGAAACCACCGGTGCACTTCCTCCGTTGACCGTTGGTAATCACGATTACCAATTCTGGGATCTGACGTTGGAAGAGTGTGTGTCGATCGCGCTGCAGAACTCGAAGTTCTTCATCACCACCAACGGCAACGCTGAGTTCCGCCAAAACATTGCGACTCAGTTCACCAGTGGCAATGCGGACCAGTTCGGCAGCATCTACGACATCGCTATCCAGCAATCGACCACGCAGTCGGTTCCGTTGACCGTCGATAGCGACGGCAACCGCACCTTGCCTCGTGGTGTATTGCGAGCGAACCAAGTCGGCGGCGTGGAAGACGCATTGGCCGAGTTTGATGCTCAAGCCAGCGGTTTCATCAACTACGGCACGACCGATCGTACCCGTAACGTTGGTATCAACAACTCAATCAACCCGCAAATCGCGAAAGCAACCGACACCACCCAGCAATCTGCGATCAGCAAGCGATTGGCCACTGGTGGCGTTGCCACACTTCGTCAACAAGTCATCTATTCGCGAAATAACGCGGAAATCAGTTCCGTGTCGCGAGCCGTCCCAAGCGACTGGACCGCGTTGATCGAAGCTCAGGTGCAACACCCGCTGATGCGAAATCGTGGCACGTTGATCAACCGTATTCCAGTGGTCTTGGCAAGTTTGAACGAAGACCTTTCGATTGCGGATTTCGAAGCCCAAGTGCGTAACCTGGTCCGCGACGTCGAGAACACTTACTGGGACCTGTACGTTTCTTACCGAAACGTCGCGACATCGATCATCGGCCGTAACAGTGCGATCGCGACCGCTCAATTCGCTCGTTTGAACTTAGAAAACGGCACCGGCACTCGCCAAGAATTAGCTCAAGCGGTTGAGCAGTACTATCAGTTCCGTGGCATTTTGGAATCGGCTATCGCCGGTTCGAATGTTCCTGGTGCGGACCGTTTTGGAGTCTACGGCAATGAACGCCGCATGCGTGAATTGCTTGGAATCGCAGCGACCGATGGGCGTCTGATTCGCCCGATTGACGAGCCTTCGCTGGCCCGAGTCGAATTTGATTGGAACGAGTCCGTTGCTCAAATGTTGTACCTCAGTCCCGAAGTTCGTCGTAACAAAACCCGGCTCAAACAAGCCGAATTGGAATTGATCTCTGCAAAGAATCAAGTTTTGCCTGAAGTCAATCTGTCGCTACTTTACCGTTGGGTTGGCCAGGGTGACACGCTTGGACCTCCGCAGCGACGGGATGTTGCCGGACCGAACCCAGGCAGCAGTGCGTTGGCGGAATTGACGGGCGGCGATTACCAAGAAGGTGCGATTCGATTGGACATCACGCCACCAGCACTCGGAGCACGTCGTGAACTCGCACGCATCCGTGGTGCCCAGTTGCGAGTGGTTCGTGAAAAGTCGTTCCTACAAGAACAAGAGCGTTTGCAAGTCAGTCTATTGAGTGACGCGACCGCAAAAGTGGCAACCCACTATCAATTAGTACAAACCAATGCACAACGATGGCAAGCGGCCGAGCAAGAAGTCGAAGCTCGTTTGGCCGAATTCAAAGGCGGCCGAAGCCCGGTAAACGTCGTGCTGCAGAGTCAGCAACGTCGTGCTCAAGCACAAATCGATTACTACCGAGCACTCGGCGAATACAACAAATCGATCAACTACGTCGACTACCTCAAAGGCACTTTGCTTGCGAACAGCAACATCACATTAGCGGAAGGCCCTTGGAATAAGAAAGCATACTGGGATGCACTGGAACGAGCACGTGAACGAAGTGCTGGAAAGCAAGTCAAGTACGGCGTGACACGACCCGAGGTCGTTCGCACTGGACCGGTACGTGACGCCGATGCCGCTGTCAACATGATGGGCGGATCCGCAGACCACGCTGGCGAAATGATCTTTGGCGATCCGAACGATCCGCTGAACATGAACATGTCGCCTTACCGTGACACGATCGAAGTGGACGATGTGCCGCTGAGTGAGATGGGAACACCGCAGCAAATGTTTGCACCCGGTGTCTCGCCTGAGCAATTTGCTCCGACCAACCCGAGCCAATCGACCTCGCCACAGTCTGGCGGATCGGTGCCGCCGATGCCAACGATCGACAGCTTGCCTGATTCGGGATCGCTCCAGCCGCTGGACATTCCGGTCGGCAGTGCCGTCGCACCCATGAACTACGAAACGCCCGCCGTCTCGGCCCGCATTTCGGACGACGTCGACGTCAGCTACACACCGACCCCTGTCGCACGTCGACCATTGCCGTCTCGTTAGCACACGAGTACGGCCACCAATTTTCCTTCGGGCGGAGGCATACGAGGGTTGCCCGCATAACGCGTCGGGAACGACAGCCCTCGTAAAACGAAAGTTCGAGAGCGCCGCAAGGCGCCTCGAACTTTTCGTCGTTACCCGTAGCATAGGCTTCTAGCCTGTGTTCTTTCCAGCCTGTGTTCTTTAGTGGGATAGGCTTCCAGTCTGCCATCTATCGTTCTGATCGCAGGGGATGCGAAGAAAATAATTAGCGGACTGGATCTTGTTCAAGATCCGGCATCTGGGATCTTCAACAAGATCTACCACGGGGAAATGCGTTCGCAATAAATTCGCATCGCGGATCGATCAGCGACGATTCTGGCAGTGTGGACCGAAACTCTTGGCGAGTTTCGCTACCTTTACCGTGTTTGGCCTCCGTGCTGCATGATAGTCGTCGAAGCGGCGTCTCTGCGGGCTTGGATTCTTCCCACAACGAGCAGTGGGATACCACGAATCGCTCGCCGAAATTATGTTGTTCCTTCTGTTGCTAGTGCTCCACGCGTTGTCAAAACGCGGGTATCCGCCATCCAGCGACATTCAGAGGCAAACTAGATCCACCCTCTTTCGGGCCCCATCGGAACATGTCCACAAGCACCAATCAGCCATCGCTCTGCTCGTCCACCGCTACGAACGCCATCGATTTTGTCGACGGCTTTGCGCGGCGTCACATTGGTTCGTCGGAAACCGAACTCGCAGAGATGTTGAAATTGCTCGGTTTCGATTCGCTCGACGCGCTTTCCGATGCCACGGTGCCGGCCGATATTCGTCTGGATGCACCGCTGGACATTCCGGATCCCCGCGGCGAACGAGAATGTTTGCAGGGGCTGAAGGCGATCGCCAGCAAAAACAAAATGTACCGCTCTTGTATCGGGATGGGGTACACCGGAACCGTCACCCCTCCAGTGATTTTGCGGAATGTGCTGGAGAATCCCGGTTGGTATACACAGTACACGCCTTACCAGGCCGAAATCTCGCAGGGACGGCTCGAGGCGCTATTGAATTTCCAAACTGTGATTGCCGATCTGACGGGATTGCCATTGGCCGGTGCAAGTCTGCTGGACGAAGCGACCGCGGCCGCCGAAGCGATGGGAATGTGTATCGCGATTGCCAATCACAAGAAAACGGGCTTCTGGGCCTCCGACGATTGCCATCCGCAAACCATCGCACTGCTGAAAACGCGGGCGGCCGGTTTGGGCGTCGATTTGAAGGTGGGGCCAATCAGCGAGATCGATTTTGAACATGGCGCGGGTGGTTTGTGCGGCGTCTTGGTTCAATACCCCACGACCGATGGCCGGATCAACGACTACAGCGAATTGGCAACGCAAGCCAAGAATCACAAGTGTTTGACGGTGGCTGCGGCAGATTTATTGGCGCTCACGCTGATCACGCCTCCCGGGCAATGGGGAGCCGATATTTGCATCGGCAGCGCTCAACGATTCGGTGTGCCAATGGGATTGGGCGGACCTCACGCTGCTTACATCTCGACTCGCGACCAGTATGCCCGCAAACTTCCCGGCCGGATCATTGGTGTTTCCAAGGACAGCCACGGCAACCGCGCGCTTCGTATGGCGATTCAAACTCGCGAGCAGCACATTCGTCGTGACAAAGCGACTAGCAATATTTGCACCGCCCAAGCGCTGCTGGCGATCATCAATTCGTTTTACGCGGTTTATCATGGCCCCGAGGGACTGACCAACATCGCTCGCCGTGTGCAAGGGTTCACCGCCGCACTTGCCAAAGGACTCGAGCGTCTCGGTCACAAAGCGACTCACGATGGTCCCGTGTTTGACACGATTCGGATTCGCTTGGGCAAAGGACGCACACATGCCGCCCGCCAAGTGGCGGACGCGGCACGCGAACGTCAAATCAACTTGCGTGAATACGACGATGGCACGTTGGGCGTGACACTGGATGAAACCAGCGATCGTGGGCTGGTGGCCGATCTTTTGGCGGCGTTCAATTTTGGGCATTTCACCGGGTTTGATATCGATGAATTGCTTGCCGAAGCGGAAGCCGACGGACTATGCAATTTGTCAGAGTTTTCTCGCACCAGTGATTTTTTGACTCACCCCGTGTTCCACTCGTATCGCAGCGAAACCAAGTTGTTGCGGTACATTTTCAAGTTGATGGGCCGCGATTTGTCGCTCGCGCACAGCATGATTCCGCTGGGGTCGTGCACGATGAAGTTGAACGGCACGAGCGAAATGATCCCCGTCACCTGGCCCGAATTCGCCAATATCCATCCCTTCGCACCGGATACGCAGTGGCGTGGATACACGTACATGTTCCGTGAACTCGAGGCTTGGTTGTGCAGCGTGACTGGGTTTGCCGCGGTCAGCTTGCAGCCCAACGCGGGGGCACAAGGCGAGTACGCAGGTTTGCTTGTCATTCGTGCCTACCACGAACATCAAGCGGCCAAGGCAGGTCAAGAAAACGACGTGATTGTTTGTTGATTCCGACAGTCGGC
>NZ_ANOG01000162.1 GCF_000346295.1 Rhodopirellula maiorica SM1
TGATCGTTTTCGACCACAAAGTGTCGATCTGACTCACGGCTCGTGATCAAGTCCCGCTTGGGATACCAGGTCAGGGATTCACGCAGTTTCTCTCGAAGTTCTCGTTGTCTTTCCGGCCTCTGGTTCGGCAGTCGGCTCAAGTCGCTGGAGTCCCTGGCATTCAGTTGGTCCTCCAGAACATGGCGTTCGACATCTTCGAGCGTACGCCAGCGATTAACGAAGGCATTGGTTTCATGCAGTTGATCCAACTGCAGCCTAACCGTTCTGCCGTCGGCGAATCCGGGAATGCCAACCAATTCAATCTCTGGCTCTGCTTCACGTGGATCATGGCCATTGAAAGTGGATCCAGTGACAGTCGTCGCGATCGGCGCTGCAAAAGTGAGCTTTGCCTCATCAATCAAAGGCTCGAACCGATCAAAGAGCTCGACGATTTCAGGATCATCCCATCGATCGCCGCAGTCGACCTGTCGCAGCTTGGAGGTCGCTGTACCGATCTCCCGTGGCTCCTGTGTACGCCCGTGGCTAATGGGAACGATATTGCCGCGAGCGACCGACACTCGCTGAACAAGTTCACAACCGCTGGTCGGCTGCGCACGTGAGGAAACGCAAACCGGGAATCGCAGCTTGTCGGCGATGTTCCACTCGATCTCAACCAGGGGAACCTTATACTTGCCTTTGTGAGGTCCATCTTCTTTGATCATGCCGTGCGCCGGATCGTGGCTGAACAAAACTTTCGTCAGCCGAACGAATTGCCGATGGTTTTCGTTCGCATCCGACGATTCGCCGGTGAGTGGACCAACGCGTTCCTCGATCAGCAGGAAATCGCCCACCGAGAGTCTCGACAGGGCGCTTCGACGAACAGGTTGCGGCTGATTAGGCAAGCACTCTCCGGGCGGTACTTCCCATGAATCGAGCAAGTTTGCCGCTGTTGCGCCTTTGGGAATCCAGCACTCCTCTTCATTCCATGTATAGAAATCAATCTCGTTGTGCGCTTCGTAATGGTGCAAAAGCCATCGATACGCGCAGATGAAATGTAATCGGCCAACAACGAGTCCAGCAGTACTCGATTTCGCTCTCGCAATGGTAGCTTTTGAGTGCGGCTGACGCTTGGAGCGGTCCCGTACCCGCTCGGCATCAGATCATTCTCCAGAATCGCATTTGCCCTATCAACCATCGCCTCGAAGGACTCCTGCGCTGGTGCGCTCGAGTACGCGCTGACGCCGGAAGTGAGCGATGCCGTCAAGGAATTCTGCAGGTCTGCGGCGCGGGGCCTACTTGCGAACAATGAAACAAAAAGTTGGGGATGTTTGATCTGATTGCATGTCAGCCGCCACGAATCGGCGGGGATCGGCGTTGGTTCAAAGCAGACCAAATGAGGAAAAACTTCATCGGGAAGATCGGCTTCGATATGAATCGTTCTTGGAATCTGGAACGACGCGGGAATGATCGTTGCAAAGTACAAGTCCTCTGGGGCCGATACGGAATCGCTTGCCGCACCGACAAACAGGAGTGCGCGAGAATTGCAGCCCTCGTGCATGTGGTAGTCGACCATCCTGGCCAAACGCCGGACCGATTCTCGGCGCCGCGCGGTCTCCAGGTATCCCTCCGTTGCCACCGCGTCCTGGTAGTAACTCAAGCGATCTCCGACATATGCCAGCAACTCGACAAACTGCATCCCTGTGTCGGCTGCATGCGATTCTTGCCAATCCGGCATCGTCAAAGCCAAGCGATCAAGGATCAACTGCCGAAAACTTCCATAGTCCTTGGCCAGATAGTTGATCTCCGGACGCGGCAATACGGAACTGTCCGGCGACGTTGACTTACGGAAATCGACTTCGGATGAAACCGTTTGGTTGTAAATGAAGTCAATTTCATGATCGCGAGGGTCGAAGTTGTCCAGCGGAACGTCAGTTACGAGTTCGTCTTCAACCCGCAACAAGCGTAGACGGTATGTCCGACCCTCGATCGGGGCTTGCTCGGTCTTCGTGAATCCGATTGTTAGCCTCGAAGTACCGTTACCTGCCACGAGTCTTGTCGCAAGTTGTGTGTTTCGCCGTTTGTCGGTCACAACGATTGATGCTTCATTAACAATGGTTACCGCGTCGTATAAATGAAGGTCTAGATGATCATCTTGGTAGTTGACATTGACAAAGTCGATTCCGTTCAGCCCGCCTGGCCTGGCAGTGCCTTGTTGACGTGCGGCTGAATCACAAAAGGAAAGTTCATTCATGCCACCGCCCTCCTCTCAAACGTGTCGAGCCTCGGTTCGCCCGTTCGGGTGACGATGTATTGGAGATTGACTTGTAGCCTCGCGTCGTCGCTGGTGACTTCCAGATCGTGCACTTCGATCAAGTCGCCTAGCCAGCGATTGAGCGACGCCTGGATGCTGGCTTGCAACGCGGCGGCCATTTGGTCGCTGTTGGGAGCAAAGAGCAGCTGCATGATGCCGCAGCCGAACTCCGGGCGGTTTACGCGTTCGCCCGGACTGGTGAACAATACCTGCTCGATCATCTCGCGGATGTGATCGGTATCGCTGCTCTCCGCCGTGCGGCCTCGATGATCGAATTGGAGGGGGAATTTAATGTTCATTCTTTAGTCTGGAGTCGATAGTCCGTAGTCTTTAGGAGTTTGGGGTTTGGATTGGTGACTGGCCCTCCCCGGACTTCCCCGTCCGACCCTCCCACTTCGCGGGAGGGTGATGTTGTTATTGCGCGTTGACTCTTGTTTGCGTCATCATCACCGTTGCCGGCACGCCGGTTGGTGCGCAGGTCGCCTGGCTGGACATGACCAAGACCGGGATGCCACTGGCCAAGACTCTCGTGGCACCCGATGTGAACTGCGCGGTTAAACAAGGCCCGTTGGATGCGTTCGGTGGCGGATTCGGACAGGCCGCGACGACGTATTGCGTCGGTACGGTCGTGACCGGTTGACCCGTCACCAACACGCGCGGATTGGGTGATGTTGGCGTCGCTTGTCCGCCGTGCGTACATTGCACTGTCGCGCCCATGTGAACGATGAATCCTGGCATGATCGGAATCCTTGCCTTATTTGGGTTGCTGCCTCTCCCGGAGGGAGAGGTGACGAAGGACGTGCGACGTACGTTGGTCTCTGTTTCTCGACATTTAGATCACCGTTAGAGCGCCGGAGTTAATGTCGACGGTGTTGGCCGCCATCAAGATCGTGGCCCCCAAGCCGTTGGTCATCGTGATGCCGACATCGGTGATCGAAATCATCGCGCCAGTTCGCGTGCGCAATTGAATCCCACCGGTTGGTCCCGGCACGTCACTGATTTGAATCATGTTTTGCGTCGGTGTTTGCAGCGTGATACCCGGCACAGCCGGTGGAACCAGTTTCGCTCCGGCCGGAGTCTCGGCCGCCGAGCCCCAGTAACAGCCGGTCCAAATCGGATAGTCGGGATCGCCTTGTTCAAACTCGACCCATACGCCGGCCCCGACCAGCGGCACACAGAACATGCCCATTTGAATGCCGCCCCACGGCAGGCACGGCATCGCCCAGCTTGAGATGGCAACGTTGGAAACATCGGGCACCATGACTTGGATCCGACCGATCTGTTTCGGGTCGACGTTGTTGACCACCGTACCGCGGAATTTTCCGTAGTGCTTTTGGCTCGATCCCGACTGCAACGAATATTCTTCGACGTCAAACATGCTCATGCTGGCACCTTACCGACTGTGGAAACCAAACCATTACGACTGAGTGTGAAGTCCTGCTTGTATTCACCCCGTTTGATTTTGTGGGTCACGGTTTCGACGTAGTACAAACCGTCAAAGGCATGACCGGCACCGCGCACTCCGACCAACTTGCGCGGCTGCAAGATGCGACCGTAACGCAACACATCCAGGCTGCCGGATGCCGACACGACGTCACTGCTTCGCGACGCTTCGCCCAGACCCGCCTCGGCTGCCTCGGCGAATGACATCTTGGCCGTCTGCTTGAGCAACTTGATCTTATGGGGAATCGGCGGAATGGCTCCCAGCGGCGGATTCAATGGCCCGACGTCACCGATAGGAATCGGAATCGGTAACTTGGTGAACGGCTCCTGAATCAGAACGATCGGCAACATCTTCTTGTTGGAGTTGAAGCGAAAGCTCAACGATTCGACGTTGGTGTGCGCGTCCATGTTGGTTGTCAGCGCGGGTTGTGCCGGGCCGGTTTTGATCAGCGGCCCCCAGTAACCAAAGCTCGTCCCCGGTTTCGGTCCTGGTTCCATGTAAAAGGTGTATCCCACTTGCTTCGCCAGCATTTGGATGTACTGCAGGTCGGTCCCTTGCTGGCGTGGAATTCGGTCCAAGGGATTGGGCGGCACGGGGTTGAGGTTGGGGATCACCTTCGGGATCACACCGAGCGGCGCGTACTTGGCCAGGATCGCAGCGACCCGCGTGAAAATCGGCATTGCGGGATACGGGATCCCACTTAAGTCGATGTGATCCATCACGACCGAAAGGTCGTCCCCTTTGATCGACATCGTCGCTTTGCCTTGATTGCCGGGCGAGACTTCGTGGTTGGTCATCACACCGTCGATCAAGACGTTGGGCGTTCCATTCAGCGTGGCGACAAGGACCACGCGAAGGATCGGAATCCCCGCGCCGCCGGCAAGCAAAAACAGCGTGTGCAGCGGTGAGCGATTGCTCAATTCAAACGTCAGGTCGAAGGCACTCGCGCCTTCGGTTGGCACGGTGACTTGGACGCTGGTTAGCGCTTCCATCACCTCGTACGATGCCGCGACGGGCACCGCCGGTCCGACCATCAACGTTAGGTGAATGCCTTTAAGCACGCGGTGCTCCTGGAATACCTCGAGGTAACGTGATTCGCAGTTTGCGACCGATCTCGGCCGTCAACTCTTCCGGGTGCATCGCGGCGTTGGCATCAGCGATCTGCCAATACTGTTCGGCGTCACCGATATAGTGGTACGCCAGGTTGTCGAGCCGATCGCCTTCGACAACGGTGTGTTCTCGCACGTCTTCAAAGTCGTCCGGATCGGGCAGGAAGCGGCGTTCCAAGTAGGCGATCTGTTTGCCGTCCTCGCGGGTGTACGTGAGAGTTTTCAGACCGTGATAGCGGCTGGTCGACGGGAAGAGTGACTCTTCCAAACCGCCGGGCGTCGGGAAGGGTTGGTTCGGGTTGACACCCGGAATTTGCGGTCCCGCAAAACGAATACTCATGACGGGATGCCTCCGATACCGAGTGTGCTGAAGCGACCGCCAGCGTGCATGGCGGCGAGTTGTTCTTTTTGCTGGTGATAATTCATGAACAGGCTGCCGCCGCGGTGACGGAAGCCGAGATCGTTGACGTTCAACACCCGCATCCCCAGACTGACTTTGGCGCGGATTGGGTTCAGGTCAGGATCAAAGAATTGTTCCTCGATGCTGAAGTCGGTGATCCGGACCGGCGCGATCCGCGACTTGCTCCAGACAAAGATCGTCAGCGGCGCCTGCATGGCGGAGATTTCCAGCGTTCCGCCGGCTTGTTCCGCATCGTTCTGCCGGAGGTGGCCCGACGTCGGATAGATAATCGTTTCGAGCGCAGCCAACTGAGGCTGAATGCCGAACTCGATCGCCGTTTGATTGGGCGATTGTTGCGGATGTTCGAGGTGATCGGTCGCATCGATCTCCGCGTCCAGCTTGATCGTTTCGACGGGCGGCCCCGTCAACCGCAGCGCCTCACTCCGATCACCACCCTGACCCGAAGACTCAGCAGCCTGGACCTGTAATGTCCGAGAAACCGTCTCAGGGTTGTACTGCAGCGAAATAATCCGCTGCACAGCACCGCTACCAGCGTCCATCAGCACGATGCCGCCTTTGAGTAGTTTGGGGGAGTTCGTAATTGTTGACATTCGGACATACCGTATGGTCGTTTGTACTTACTGTCTTAGGCATTTCTTAAATTTTCTGGCGATGGTTCCATCACGGAATTTCACGATACGTACCATGCGTCTGTACAGTTGTTGGCGACGGCCTTCCAAATTCATCGATCTTCGTTGAATACGTTTCGCCGCTCAGGCGTCTTTGACGTAGGGCCGATCTAAGCTCTTTGACGACTGGATGAAAAGGTAACTCTCTTTCGAGATTTGCGATCTCATCGTTCACCCATTTATTGGTCATTTGCCGCGGGCGCAGCGTGGCGGTGCCTCCTTTGAATTCGACAATTACGAGTTCGCCCGACTCTGTTCTGTAGATACTGTCAAAACCACGAGTGGTGCTGGACGGACCACGCGGATTGTCAAAGACCTTCGTCAATCCTCGCTCCGCTGCCATCTCGTGCCCTTGGTGTGCGCCGAGGTCGTGTGCGAAGTTCTTCCTCATCTGCTCAGAGCCGCGTCCGCGATAAGGAGCTGGCTCGCCACCCGACGCGGGCTTATTCTTGTATTCGGAAGTGGGGCGAGCGGTCACCTCCGACTCGGGAGTCGGTCTTGAGGGACCCTTCGTAATTTTCCCGCCTCTTTTCAAAAAGTCCTCGACGGACTCCACTTTTGGCGGTCCAGTAGTTTTCGATCCCGCTCCGGGCGCCTCGCCGAGTGATGTTGCTGTGCCTTCAGACTTGGTGCTCTTTGCCACTGCTCCGGCGAACTCATCAGCAGGACCTTCTCGCACCACATTTCCAGCGTCATCTAGCACCTGGATTCGGGGATTGGGAGTTTCCATTTGGGTGACTCGCACCTTAAAGCCCTGAGCCTCCCCTTCGATCGCAGTCACCGTGCCTGCTGCCGACTTTCCTTCTCCGGCCACCGAACGTACTAACCGCACACTTTTTAAAGTGGTTCCCACCGCCCCAACCGCAGATAGCCCAACACTCAGATAGCCCATCCCCTGGAGCACGCGAGCCGCGTCCTGTTGTTCGGGATCGAAGACGTCATTCGCACCCTGGCCCAACGAGTAAAGACTCCCTTTTTCTACGGATTCAATTCCGCTGACAACGCCGTACGCCGCCAGCCCTCCCTCGATCGCAACAGCGCCGGCAGCTCCGAGCGCGGATGTGGGAGGAAACACGATCAAAACGAGAGTTCCCAACGCGGCCAATCCCACCGCAATGTTCTTTACCGTTTCCCATGATTCGGCCGACGCGATCTCGCCATTGACACGGTTGCGGACCTGTTCACTGGCAACAATAAGTAGATCGCGGACGATTGGGCGCAGCTCCAAGTAGTCGAAATCAGGCTCTGATATTCGTTGCATGAGAGCCTCGTAGTCAGCGATCCGCTGCGCGATTGCGGCCAAGACTTTGGTGCGCACTTCCTCCGGCGAACCGTCTCCGTCGTTCGCGCCGATGATTCGGTAACCCTGTGGCCCAAGCGGCTCCAAGTACGGACGAATCATGTTTCGTGATGTTCGTGCTGACTCCACCGACGTAAACGATGAAAGCTCTTTGCTGGCAGGAGATGACGGAAGGTCGCGTATGAAGTCGGGCCTTGGAATCGGTTGACGCGCGGCTTGATCCGCTGCTAATCGCATGCGATTTTCAATGGGAGTCCAAGCTCGGCTCGCCCTATCGTTCTGTGAAGCGGACGATTTGCTTTGCCATACGCGTTGCTCGGCATGGCAGCTTGGGCACTGTGCACCGGTGACAAGGTTCTTCGCATATTCGCGTTCCACCGGTGATTCGGCACGGTAGAAGCGGTCGAGATCCGCGACCGTGCCACGCTTCTCGGCGGTCGCGTCGAGTTGTCGAGTTTTCTCAGCCAAGACGAGAGAGTCCAACTGCTCGGTTGAGAGTTTCTGTTCGATGAAGGTCTTCCACTCCTCTAAGTTCTTTTTGTTGTTGAGCAACCTGAGCTTACCCGCGTTAATCACCAGGCTTTTGAATTGCTGATAATCGGTCTCTTCCGAAGATTGCTCGCTTGCCTGCGTCTGTTGCTGGTCATCAAGCGACACATCGGCCTTGCGGGCGAGGGATTGACTAAGGCCGGCAGTCGCTTCGATCGCCACTGATGTCTGATTCTTGAACAACCTAGCAGGGTTTACCTGGCCGGGCGCAATGTCATAGACGAACTTAAACCGTAGCCCATTGGGTGCGTTCGCGAGTTCGAATCGGACCTTACCATTTGCCGTCGAAACGTTAGCTAAATAGCTGCCCTCTGATAGGTCACATTCATTGAGTGCATAGACGTAGTTGACACTGGGCGTCTCAAACACGATTCGCCGGTCGCTACACGAGATCGTCACCCGTGTAACCGATTCCGAGACTGAGCTTACCTCAGGCTTTCTCCGCAACGTAGTCGGATCTGACGCACGCGAGGGACTACTCGCCTCAGCTTGCGAACCACCAGCGCCGAACCGGGGTTTTGCCAAGTTTCCTTGCTGCTGAACCACGTGGGCCAATTCGTGAGCCAAAAGGTGCCGGCCCGATGATGATTCCGGTTGAAACTGCCCTCGACCGAAGACGATGTCTTGGCCCACAGTGTAAGCCCTCGCAGATATCGCTTGAGCCGAAGATTCGGCGTGCGAATCAGTATGCACACGGACCATGTTGAAGTCTTGCGCAAAACGTGACTCCATAAAGGATCGAGTCACTGCCGGCAGCGGTGACCCTGGGGAATTCAGCGCATTGTGGACGATCGGTGGCGCAGTCATCCCTCCCACCGGAGCACTCGCCACTCGCTGCAACGTTCCACTCGCTTCCTTCTTTTTCTTCTTGCATTCCGGACACTCGCCACTTTTCATTGAACCGACGCAACTGCATTTTCGTTGCAATTTCGGTTCGGGCATCCGCATCACTTGCTCGGCCACGCGGTCAGCTTCCTGCTCGTATTTGTCGCCAGGAGTGTTGATTGTTAGCTTGGGTTGGATAATAGATTGGGGAATTTTGGCGTTGACTTTCGGAGCAGATTTTTCGATTGAGCTTTGATTCGCGTTAGCGCCGTTTCGGATACTTTTGTGTTTCGTCGAATTTTCAGGGCTACTGGAACCAATTCCGGCTTTTACAACAGCCTCCTCGGCAAATACCTGTGTGCCACCCAATGCGACAATCGCTGCAATAATGGCTTCAACTGGAGCGAATGCGACCAAAATCAAAATCGCCGCGATTGCAGCTGCGGTCCACCCGGCAATCTCTAAAATTGTTTTGAGTTCGATTTGTTGCCGTTGGAATGGCATTTCCTTAACCCAGCGTCGTGCCTCTTCTTCCAATTCTGGATCAAGCTCTCCCCGACACGATAAGAGCGCCTTTATGATGAGAGTTTGAAGGATATCCTGGACATCCTTGAGTCGAATTTTGTGCCCCTTGTCGCCGCCGCCGTCTTCTTCCATTGCACGGATTCGGCCTATGATTTCCTCTATCAAAGTTTCCATACATTCAATAATTGCTTGACACCCCGGATCGGGTTGCCGGGAAACGTCCCTGCAATTCTCTTCTTCTGGGTGAGCGACGTCTTCACTCCGAAAAATCTGGGGACCACTAATATCGCCACTTGAGGTCGCACCGATGGTGGATTCCGATACTTGGGGCAACGCCCCACTCTTAGAAGGCATCCGCATTACTTGATCAGCAACGCGGTCGGCTTCTTGTTTGTATTTGTCGCCAGGAGTGTTGACCGTGAACTTGGGCTGCAGACGAATGTGGGTCGATGTTAACGCTAAAATAGAGGCTGGTTTCGCAGACGAGGGTTTTGGTGCGGAGGCTCTGATCATGGCGTCTGCCTCCCGGAATCTCTCTCCGCGCGATTGGTGTCACGACCGAGAGTTCCATGAATCTCACGCGCCAATTGTTGTCCTAGAGATCGATGTTTTGATACTCCGGTTTGGACTACCGTGCGGTCAACATTGCCCGAATCGCTATTCTCATGAGACGATGCTAAGTGCGGTTGACGACCAAGTAGGGCAGCCAACTCGCTCGTTACGGCACTTCGAAACATTTCTTCATTGCGGGAGTCGAAATCAATGCCGTCCAGTACGATGCGTTCGATCTGGAAGTTGATGTTCATCGTGTCGCTACCTCCAGATTGGCCCAGCGGAAGTCGCTGGCGTTGAGGGGCTTTTGGGATTTGATCATTTCGCTCTTGCTGGCTGCCAGAATCGTGGGCATGTCGATCGAAGGCAGATCACTCGCGGCCGCGAAGGCGGCATTGAGCGCGATGTTGTAGATATTGCCACCCGTTAGCCGGAGTTTGGCGAGGTGGTTGTAGTCGAGGCCCGAAAGTGGTGTGGATTCGGGGAAGACTCGATGCCAGATCTGCTTTCGCTCGGCCGCTTCGGGAAAATTAAAATCGATGATGAATCGCAATCGGCGTGTGAAGGCGGGGTCGAGCGATTGCTTGTTGTTTGTCGCCAGGATCGCCAGGCCTCGGTACGATTCCATCCGCTGTAGCAGGTAGTTGACTTGAACGTTGGCGAAACGGTCGTGGCTGTCTTTGACCTCGCTCCGTTTGCCGAACAACGCGTCGGCTTCGTCGAAGAACAAGATCGCGCCGCCACTTTCGGCGGCGTCAAACAGCCGACGGAGATTCTTTTCGGTTTCGCCGATGTACTTGTTGATTACGCTGGACAGATCGATGCGATACAGATCGAGATCCAGGTCGTGGGCGATCACCTCGGCCGCCATCGTTTTGCCGGTACCGCTTTCGCCGGCGAACAGGGCCGTCACGCCGAGGCCGCGATTGACTTTGTCGCGGAAGCCCCATTGGTCGAGTACTTTGCCGCGATGACGGACCTGCGCGGCGACCTGATGCAGCAGTTCCAATGCGTCATCGGCGAGCACGATGTCATCCCAGCTGGATTTGACGTCGATCCGCTGGGCAAGCTCTTCCAATTTGGGCCGCGTGCACTGGCGACATGCGTTCCAGAGTTGTCCGCTGATCACGTCTGAGGTGTATTCAGCAATGTCGGAAACGGCATCAGCGATCTCACTGATGGCCGACAAGGTCAGATCGAATTGCCCTACGAGTTGCCCGGCGACGTCGCTGATAGAATCGGGCAACAGATCCGCCCAAGATTGTAGCTGTTCATCCGCGCTCGGTTTGGAAACGTCGACCCGCAACGACGGCGCGCGGGTATCGGGCAACCGATCCCGAGCGTCGACGACCACGATCCCGGAGAGACGTTCCAGCAATCGCATCGCTGATCGCTCGGTATTCTTTTCACCGTCGTCGCCGATAGAAAGGAACAGCCCCATCGGGACGAGCTGGCATTCTCGTTGCCAAAGGCGAACGAAGGTGTCGACATCATCGATTGAATGCGGAATCAGGTCAGCAGTCAGCTGATAGAGTCGAAGGCCAAGATGCCGGGCCAACTCGCCGGCGATGCTGCGTTTGTCGGCATCGTTCGGGCCGAGCAACTGCACGATGGGGTAGCGGTGCCCGGTTTCACCTGCCCGCTGCAAGGAATTCAGAACCTGTTCGACTTGCGCTTGCTGCGATGGGGGCAGGTCGTTGTCGTCGTGCTGGTTCAGCGGTGAGACGAGCAGGCTCAATCGCTCATCGATGAAGTTCAGGCCTTTAATGTAGCTGGCAATTCGGTCGTCAATTCGGATCGGGCTGGCGGTCAACGCGACTTGCGGATGACGGTCGATCTCGATCAGATGCGAGTGCCGCAAGGGTCGCTCGGGGGAGAGCAGATCCCAGGCGCCGTCGTCGAAGAGCGAAAAGCAGAGCGACGCGGTTGGATAGGGCTTCGCGGCGTCACCTTGCGCGGCAACACATAGTCCGGCGATCCGAGTGTCGAATTCCATTGCGGCGGAGAGCAGCAATACCTGTTTCTCGAATTCGGAGAGTTGGAATCGACCAGCGAGAACTTCGAGGGCGGGTTGGTAGTCGCTGTCCAAGTCGGTGTTCGAATCGGAAAGACCCGAGGCTAACGCCTGCGGTTCAGGGGGCGAGGAGACGTCGTCGGCTTCGGCCAGTTGTTGCAAACGCGAACGCAGCCAGTCGAGGGATCTCGACAGGTAGGTTTCGTTGACGGTTTGCCAGTGGTCGAAGTTGAACATGGTAGGTTTCATCGTTCCTTGCTTTCTGTGTCCGATTGATTCTTTACTCTCCCTCTGGGAGAGTCGGGCTCTCAGGCCCGGAGAGGGTCACCTTGTTTGACCTCCCCGGACGTCCCGTCCGCCCCTCCCGTCGGGAGGGTGATCTTTAAATCGTTACCTTTTGATTGTTGTCCAGGTCGACGCTCCATCGTTTGGTTTCTGGGTCTTGTGTGCCGGTCATCAACATGCTGTCGATGCCGTCGACGCGAATACGTATCCAGTACGTTCCCGGAGGAACCTTCGAGACGTCGAACGTCGGGTTAAGGTTGCCGATGCCGGTATCGTCGGGCAATTGTGGGATTTGAAAAAAACTGTTCGGTTTCGGCGGCGGTGAGGGTGCCTCGTCGTCTGGTGCTTCGTAGCGATTCAGAATCAACATCACTCGACGATCTTGTCCGAGCGGATGTTTCAGGCTGACGGCCAGCGTCCCCTGCGTCTCGTCGACAAACGCGATCGCTGATTCCTGGGCCGCACTGGTTTGGATCTCAGCCGCGAGTGCGAGGTGGACGGAATTGCTGGTGACGACTTGATCGCCTTTGTTGAAGGCGACTTCGAGAGACAACATTCCGGCGGGCCAGACTCCGAGACCCTCGCTCAGCTGGGCGACCAATCGGCTTCCAGCGACTTCGACGGTGGGCTCAAGCGTCGCCACAACGTTGTCATCGACCGAACCGTTCAGTTCCTGTTTCAGATCGCGAACGACGACCGACAGGCCGACCGCCGGCAGATTTGATCCGACAATCGTGATCTTCGAGCCAACGTTGGCGGCGGGAAGTGCCGGTTGCTGGGGGTCGCCGCGGTATTCGATGCCTTGTAGCACTGGATCGATCCCCACGTCGGTGCGGGCGCCGCGATCATCCTTGCCGCGTTTGGCCACCGGCAACGCGGAAGGCGTGGGGCGATCGCTTTCAATCAACACGACCGCGGCTTGATAGGCAGCGGAAACGCGGTACTGAGTTTGAAAGGTGGTCCACAGACGCGACATTTCTTCGATGTTCAACGTGTCGGGCACGATTCGAATATGCTCAAGCTGTTCGTCGAGACCGCTGGCCAACAAATCCGCCGGAAGAAAGCTTTTGACATCGGCTCGTTTGATCACGGGACGGTCATGCAACACTTGCATCGCTTGCCCTAGCGTTCGTTGATCCGCCAAGTTGGCCCCGTCTTCTCCATAAGCCGTCAATAAGTAGTACAGGTTTAAGGCGAGCGGTGGATTCCCCTTTTCACCGCGACCGACGCGTCCTGGGATATCAAGGTTTCGCCAGGTGGGATTCGGCATGGTGTGATAGAGAAACAGGTTGACTCTCGCACCTTCGCCGTCGCCAGCCGCTTTATCCGGTGACTTGGTCGTACAATCGACCTTGGCATAAGTTTGCAACATCAACTGAATCGAACGCGTGACTGCTGCGATGGCAAGCGAATTGCTCACGATGCACCTCCCGCTCGCCGGCGGACGTAGTCATCGAGACTCATGATCCGCGGGTTCGCACGTTGCGGTTTGGGCAACGTCGGCGCGGCTTGTTTGGGTGATCGCACTTCGATGCGGCCGATCGTGACCGTGACGGTATGTGACGGTGATGCGACAGGCTGCTGCTCGACAATGATCTTGGGTGGAGACATCTGGTGTCGCGGCATCGATTGGTTGATCACAATGTTCGGCTGGAGATGCACGGTCCGTTCGATCATTGTCGGAGCGTCTGGCCTTACGCGTACTGAACGTTGCCTGTCGTTGTCGGATTCGATCACAACGGTGGGTAGTTCGCTCGGTTGTGTTCGATCCAGTTCCGATTCAATCGCAACAATTGGCGTCTTTGGGTTCAACTCCCGCAGGACCGCGTGCTCATGAACCTGGCGGAGGTTTTCTGTGTGCTGAACGACTTCACGAGACTCGTGATGGTGGTGGCTCTCGATTGTCGTGGTATCACCGGATGCGCGCGGTGTATTGTTGGACGCGATGACTGGGGCAGCTGGCGGAGTCGACTGACCGGTTAAGTTGGCCAGTTGAGTGTCGAGTTGATCAAGACGCTGGGTCAGGGAACGTGTGGACCTGTCGTCGACCTCAGGAACCGGAGGGACGACCGACGCCCAAGAGTTTTCCGGTGACTTATGACTTTCCGAACGAGTCGAATCCAGTAGCGACATCGACTCATGTTCCGTAGGCGGAACATTCGGTGTTGACGCGACGGTTGCCCGTGCGTCTGTGACGCTGTTCTGAACAGGCCGCTGATTGTGACGATCTTGAATCATGTCGGTCGGCGACACGTTTGTAGATTCATTCACGAACTCGACCAGAGATTCCCCAGACTGAGTCTCCAACGGCAATTCGAATCGTGAGGCGATTCGCGGGCGAACCGGCGAATCCAGTTGCCCCAGGGCTCGGGCCGTTAGTTGTTCGAGGTATCCGTTCATTGACGCACCATGTTCAAGTAGACTTGGCGGCGCCATCTGCCCAGCGACAGAATCTCGTGTTCGGTCCAACCGTAAGCTTTCGCCAACGTGTGAATCTCACCCAGTAGTCGTTGACACCAGGCGTTCAGCTCACTCCATAGCAACGAAACGATGTCGAACGGTGACGTCCAGCGATGCTGGCAAGCGACGCATTCGAGTTCTAGTTGCACGTCGGCTTGTGGGTCTTGCTCGGCCATCGCGGCGGTAATTCTTTGTTGCATTGACGCAGTGAGTGATACTTCGCCTTGCCAGTGTTCGTTTTCGCCCACGCGCGTTACACAGGCCGTGATGATTTCGTCGGCTCGCTTGTCGGGAGCGACGTTTGTCACGGCAACTAGATTTTTGGTAGTGGGGAGACAGAACGCGATCTCCAGGCCGTCCACCTCGGTTATGTACACGTCTTGGGGCGTTGCTGACTCCAACAGGATGTCATCGACTTCGAAGTCCAACTCGACAACTTCGCTGCACTCGGGGCAGTCTCCTAATAATTCAATGCGATTGCCAAACAAACGCTTACGCAAATCCAGCAGCATGCCATCGCGACGCCCGATTGGCATTTCGACAATCTGCTTCGTTGAAAGTTGCGGAATCGCGGTCGCCAACATCACGATTGCTTGCTCCATCGGAGGTCTTCCGAAACCGCGTTCCCAAGCAAGTAGTAGTTGTGCATCGGCGTTCATCACGAAATTTACTCAATCAATGTTGTTTTTCCGTTGTTTCCACGCGCCTCGTTGGAGAGCCGGGCGCGGTAGCGGCCGGAATGGGCAATGTTGCTGCTTGGGCGAACGTTCGGCGTTTGCGAACCGGTTCGCTAATCTCCTCGCTTCGGCTCGACTCTCCCGCGTGAGAGCAAATTATTAGGCTGTTGGCTCAGTGAAGGTTTCCTCGGTCGGTTCGCCAACTTCGTAGTCACGTTCCCAACCTTCGTTTTCAAGCTTGATCGTTTGGATCGCGACGGCATTGGCGTTCGCATCGAGTTCCGGCAAAGCCTGGAACTCTGACACCCAACATCGATAGATCTTGTAAGCGATCGCGAGCTGACCTGCTTCGTTGTAAACCTCGAGGATGATTTCCTTGCGGAAGTCCTTCAACGAGACTTCGGCACCCAAGCCAGACCCATAGTTCCAAACCTTGTTCGACCACTTCTCGAACTCGGTGTCGTGCGTGACACCGCGTTCGAGTGTGATCGCCTCATATTCGCTTCGTCCCGGAGACTTGCGACTACTGCTGGGGTCACCGCCTTCGCGATGGGTCACCACTTCGGTCGTCCGTTTTAGACCGCCGACTTTGCTAACGCCAGCAACATACTTGCCGTCCCACTTCACGCGGAACTTGAAGTTCTTGTACGGATCAAATCGATTCGCGTTGACGCTGAACTGTGCCATTGCTGAGCTCCTAGACTTCGATGTCGCCGGT
>NZ_ANOG01000163.1 GCF_000346295.1 Rhodopirellula maiorica SM1
CCCGAGCAGATGCAGGCCGCACGCCAGAAACGCTCAAGTTTGCTGGACTTGGTGACAACGGAGATCAAACGAATTAAGAACCGTGTGGGGGCTGCCGATCGCAACAAGATCGATGGTTACCTTGACAGTATTCGAGAGGTCGAGCGGCGGATTCAAATCGCCGAATCTAACGCGACCGACAATCCGTTGCCCGATCTGGATCGGCCCGTGGGCGTTCCTGCGTCTTATGCCGAGCACGCAAAATTGATGTTCGATTTGCAATTGTTGGCGTTCCAAGGTGACATCACTCGCGTTGTTTCGTTCCAATTGGCTCGCGAAGCCAGTACACGAACCTACCCAGAAATCGGGGTGCCTGATCCGCATCATCCGGTGACGCACCACGGAAACGATCCCGAGAAGCTCGAGAAAGTTGCCAAAATCAATCGCTTCCACGTTTCGCTGTTTGCCGATTTTCTAAAACGCATGAGTGAAACGCCCGAAGGGAACGGCACTCTGTTGGACCATTCGCTCTATCTGTACGGCAGCGGCATGGGCGATCCGGATGCGCACGACCACACCGATTTGCCAATCCTGGTTGCTGGCGGAGCAGCGGGCGGGATGCAGGGCGGCCGTCACATCAAATTCACTGAAACGACGCCGCTTTCGAACGTCCATCTGACGCTGCTGAACAAGGTGGGGGTGCCGTTGGAAACGTTCGCCGACAGCACCGGGACGGTCGACGATTTGTTTGACCCCGTGACGTTGTAAGAGGTGAACATGAATCTCTTTTCACGTGGTCCGCTAATTCGACGAGCCACGGTCGCACTTGTCCTGTGCATACCGTTGTGTGGCGTCTCGGCGGCTGATCTTGTCGACGATGCTGAACAGCAACGTTGGGACGTCGTCGCGAAGCAGTTGTCGAACCAGCAAGTCGATGTCAATGCGGCGCAGGATGACGGAATGACGGCGGTTCACTGGGCCGCGTTTCACAACCGTTCCGATATGATCGATCGGCTTGTCGCGGCGGGCGGTGACGTCAATGCGATGAACGACTATCAGGTCAGCCCGCTGAGTCTCGCCTGTGAATACGGATGCGAAGAGGCTGCGGCCGGTCTGATTCGGCACGATGCCGATGTGAATGCGACACGATTAGGCAAAGAAACGCCGTTGATGTTGGCTGCCCGAACGGGAAGCGTCGCGATCGTGCGGTCATTGATCAAGGGTGGCGCCGACGTGGACGCCAAGGAAGCGGCAGGGCAAACCGCATTGATGTGGGCAGCCGCGGCGGGCAATCTTGCTGCGGTCGATGCTTT
>NZ_ANOG01000164.1 GCF_000346295.1 Rhodopirellula maiorica SM1
CGAAGCGATCGCTTCGGTTGCCGGTGGTACCGCCGAGCCGAAGACGGGGCTTGGTACCGGAGGCGCGGCGCAAATCGCCAGCACGGCTCCGAAGACGCCTTCGTTTGGTGCCGGCGATGTTTCGCCGGGCTTTGCGACTCCGGCCTCAGTCAACATGTCGGCGGCACAAGCGAACGGGTTCCCCGGAGCTTCGCAGCCAGCATCGTACGCCAACACAGGCACCTCTAACGCAACGACCTCGGGTTACCAATTCGGCAAGAAATCTTTCACGCCAAAGTCGCCCGAGTCGGTCGCAGCGACGCCATCATCGGTATCCACCCCGTCGACTTCGTTGCCTGCGGGACAACAACCCCCATCCGGCTATGCTGCGGCGTCGGCATTCACGCCACCATCAATGGCAGCGTCTCGTGATACTGCTGCTCCAGCGTCGTCATCGGCTAGCCCGTCGACCACCGCAGGTCTGGGAACGAGCGGATTTACGCTGCCGAGCGACTTTACCAGCAGCAGTGCCAAGCCAGCGACCACCGCGACCGACGCGATTAGCACATGGACGCCGCCAACATCGACTCCAGCGAGTTCAACGGCAGCCTCCACAACAACGGCTTCCAGCACCGCAACCACACCCGCGACAACCTCGGTTGCCGAAACCAAAACCGCCGCTGCAGTCAGTAGCACTTCGGACGCTCCGGCGAGCAGCCAATTGCCGTCCAGTGGCAGCGGCTATATGCCCGGCAGCACGGGAGGCTCGTCGGCCTATCCGGCCAGCAAGTACCCGACCAGCACGTCGGGTTCGTTCTACCGATAGTGCAGCAATGTGGCCCGACGTCTCCGGCATCTGGGATTACTAAGTGCTGAAAGTCTGACTTCCCTCGCTTCCGCCGGGCTTGCCCCGGTCGTTGCGACAACTTTGGCGCTAAACGGGTGGCGTTTGTAGCGGTGCGGCGCGGGGCCCGCCCGGTCTAAAACCGAACGTTTTACTCGCCTCAACCGGACGGCTCGCGCCCAATGCCATCTTTTGGCACTAAACGGGTGCCGCTACCAAAGTAGATGGCATTGGGGGCTAGCCCGGCGGAAATACGTGACGTACGCAACTTAATTGTCGCACGTTCCACAGCGTCCGGCGACACTGTGTCCAGCAGACATCTACCAGCAGACATCTTTGGCGTCAAAGATCGGGCCTTCGACGCAGGTCCGTTTGTAGTCCCAAGGATCGGGACCTTCTTGGCGAATCTTCGCCACGCATGAGAAACAGACACCGATTCCACATGCCATCGGGGTCTCCATCGACACGTCGCAATCGATGTTGGCGTCGGCACAAACGTCGGCCACCTTTTCCATCATGATTTCGGGGCCACAGGTCACCACGCGAATTTTTTCGTCTTTGGGCAATTCGGCAAGTCGCGCTGCGAGGGCATCGGGAACCAACTGACGCACTCCTTCGGAACCGTCGTCGGTACACAAGGTGACCTGGAATTTAGCATCGTAAAAATCGGGTACTCCTGCCAGCAGTGCTTTGGAGCGTGCGCCGTAGATCAGTTCGACATGGTTGCTCCAGCCGTTCTCGCGAGCCGGGCTGCCAAATGACTGAGCCCCCATCGCTTCGCGGCCGAGCATCAGCATCGGCGTTTGTCCGATACCGCCCACCGCCATGATCAAGCGGTCACATCGAGCCGTCGAAAAGCCGTTGCCGAGCGGACCCCATACCGTGACCGCCGTTCCAAGCGCCGATGTCGCCAGCGCCTCGGTCATCACCCCTTTGCGAAGGTAAACCAAATCGATGTACGTTGGCGTGCCTGCGGAATCTGCTGTCACGTTGTAGACCGCTAGAGCGCGACCGATCAGCGGGGCGTCGGTACCAGCGATCCGGATCATCACAAATTGGCCAGGCACCACGGTCGACGCAATGGCCGGCGCGGCGATCCGTAACCGATACGTCTTTTCACCGACAAGTTCGTTTTGCTCAATGACCGAGTGGACTTGAGTCATCTTGTCGGCGTAGTACTTTGCGTGCAACTTGGTTTGGGGCAACTTGGTCTGGGGCGGCTTAGTATGTGGCAACTTCGACATGGATCCTACGGTCTTCGTTTCTTTTTCACGTTACGATTGCGAGACGCGAGGCCTCCGGGTTTTCCTGCGCCGCGGGCGGGTTTTTTGGTCGTGCGACTCGATCCGGTCGGTCGACTGCCGCTACGTTTGGTCCCACCGCGTGCGGGAGTTCGTCCCGCCGGTTTGGCTCGCTTGGTCGATGTTTTTTTGCGTTTGACCGGCTTCGTTTCCGACTCTTCGCCGCCGATGATTACACCCGATTTCGGTGGCGGTTCGTAGCTCGGTGATCGCTCGATGCGGACGCCTCGCTTCTTGACGCCGCCGGTGCGCGGTTGACTGGTGCGTCGCGATCCAACCGGTTTGGGGCCAAAGTTTTTTGCCCCCGACGATCTCGAACCCGACGACTTTGAACCTGTCCCTTTGCCTGAATCAGCGCGATACTTTTCGGTCCTGTTCTTGGCGATGGCGGTTTTGGATAGGGACCGCCCTCCAGCTTTGGCTCCCAGCTTGATCGATTCTTCGGCTGCCACACGCAACTTTTTGACTTCGTCGCGGCCCAGCACACGATAGGCGCCGATTGGCACCTCACCCAAACGAAGCGGTCCCACGGCGATTCGGCGAAGCTGTTGAACTTTGTGTCCGAGT
>NZ_ANOG01000165.1 GCF_000346295.1 Rhodopirellula maiorica SM1
GATGCGGCACGGTCGAGATAGTTTTTGTCGACATCGCACAAACCGACAATGTCCTGACTCTTAACACCATCGATATCCGCAGCCGCGCGGTTGGCGGTTCCAACACACAGAAGTTTCAGCTTGCTGTTGGCCGACGTGGATTCGGCCGCAGGCAATTCGCTGAACACACCTGCTGCTAAAATGCCGGCGCTGGTCGTTTTCAGAAAACGACGCCGGTTCGCCGACGCCGCAGGAGACGGTTTTCGAAACGCAGGAGTAGTGGTCGGTTTCTTCATTTCAAAAAAATCCTAAGAAGGGGTGGGCAGATAGGGTGGGGAGGTGAATCGAAACATTCGAGCAAGATACTCGATGCGAAACGTGAATTCCACATTATTGTATCGTCCAAATCGCTAGCCATGTTGGCTTCACGCTGAATGTCAACTCGACAACCAAAAAGCAGCCTCACTGCTTCTCGTCCCAACGATGCCCCTCACCCCGCCAGTGGGGAAACAATGAAGTCAATAGACTTTTGCAGGTCATCGTGCAAGGTTATGTGCCCGCCAAGCGTTAGGGGAGCGAAACTTGCGTTCAACGAACAGCGAAGGTAGGCGACCGCATCTTAATGAAATTGCCGCAGAAAACGCGGCATGGAAACCAGCGGTGGTGGCCAACCCGAAACGGCCCGTTGGCAGTAACCATCGCCGCCGGCCCCATTTTTGTCAAAAATCGAACGGGAACTTCGGCAAAAAAATTTTTCTGCAAACCTTGGCCGCGATGATCGTAAATAGACACGATCGTGCGTTCTAAGTGAATCTTGGACTTCGATGCCCCCTCGGTTTGTAGAACGGCGAACGCCATTCGGGTACGATCGATGAGCATAACCCGAAAATCGCAGCTCCCCTTTTATTTGTGTGGTTCCCAACGATGAAAATGCCACGATCGCGTTTGTTTTTCTTGTTCGTTTGTATCGTTGCTGTCCCCAATGGGCTCAACGGATTTGCTCAAGAGACTCGAGCGAAACAGGCAACGGAAACGGCTGCCGCATCCGCGAAAACAGAGACACCGTGTGAATACACTGCCACCGAATCGCCCCTGTTCTACAAGATTCAATTGAAAGCGGATTACGGTGCGACATCGGAAAAAGTGGAGTTGGACGGAATCCTGGTGTACGAACTAAGCCGAGGGGATGGCGACACGATCTCGATCGAGTGCGAATGCCAATGGAAACGCAATTCGACATACCGCGGGCTTCACCGGGATCGTGTTTTCCGACTTTCATCACGGTTGCCCGCCGGTCGAGTTGCCGCTTGCGAAATCGACAAGCTAGGAAAACCGATCAACGTCTCGCGGCCAGCCTGGATCTTGGGGTTGCCAATCGATCTCGGACGCATCGCGTTTCCACAATTGAGCGAAAACGACCAGTGGAAGATCAGCGAACCTGTTTCGCTGGTCCAGAGCATCAAGGTGTACAACCATCTTCAACTGATTGAAGTGTCTCCCGAGATCAAAGATCCGTTTCGATCGCACCGCGTTCAATCACGACAAGACACAGCGTCACAGAAAATCGCACTCGCCGAGATGCAGCGACAATGGATCAACAAGGGAGTCTCGATTCCAACGTTTCGAGAATCGTATTCGATCGACGGCAGCGGATTTAATCCTCAGATTCAGGTTTCGGGGAATCGTGAAGTTGCGTTCGCTCCAGAGCGTGGATCGGTGGACGAGGTCGACCTGTCACTTCGCATCGTTTGGAACGAACCCAATCACGAGATCACCGTGCCATGTTCACTTCGACTGCAACGACTGCCCGAAGACGAGATCCTTGCCTACAAACAAGCGAAAGAAAAAGCAGAAAGAGAGCAACAAAAAAGGCTCGCCGAACACAAAGCGATGCAGCAAACGGTTCCCGAGGTGACCGAGCGAGACCGAGTGATCAGCACGCTACAAACGGCAGAGAAAGATGTCTTTGATCTGATGGTCAGCAAACTGTATGGAGAAAAGGTTGCGGACGATCCCGAGCTAGCTCGCGTGCTGTACGACCAGTTCTTTGAACGAGAACGTTTGCCATACCACACCGTTAACGTGATTAAAAACCTAGATCCTGCGTTGGAAAAAGCGGCCACGATCGCCGCCAAATACGCCACCTCGTACAGCTCGTTTGATATCAGCTTGACCGGCGATTTAATTGACGAAGACACTCTGCTACGGCGAAATCAGATCATCTGTTTCCCCGACAATAGCCGCTACAAACCGGCTCGTTTCTACGGAGCAGTCGAAGATGTATTGGTGCTGGAAACGCGTGATCGCGAACCTAAATTGATCGCGGTCAAACGGGCAGTATGCCGACTGCCCTCTCCGGCCATGATCGATCCCAATGCGGCAACCGAGTGAAAACGATCGTGCAGATTCCCTTTCACATTCCTCACTCGTTGTAGCCTCGCTGCACACCGGTTGGTCTACAATAAAACGCTTAGAAATCATCCTATTTCCCCCAGGATCACAGTTATGGTTGCCCTTGTGCGTCTGAGTCTGCTTGTCGCGTTCGCTTGGTCTGTTGTGATGTCAGGTAATTGTTGTCGC
>NZ_ANOG01000166.1 GCF_000346295.1 Rhodopirellula maiorica SM1
ACAGACGCCGGTATTCTTTGGCAGTGCATTGACCAATTTTGGGATCGAACATTTCTTGCATGGATTTCTCAAGCTGTGTCCGCCACCGGGATCTCGTAAAGCGACGGAGCCACCTTCGCCAAACTTCTCTGGATTCATTTTCAAGATCCAAGCCAACCTCGACCCTCGGCATCGTGACCGCGTCGCCTTCTTGCGAGTTTGCAGTGGCATGTTCGAGCGCGACATGGAGGTGACGATCGCTCGCTCGATGAAGAAAATCCGACTCGCTCGTGCCTTTCGCATCTTCGGCCAAGACCGTCAAACGATCGACCAGGCTTACCCGGGTGACATCATTGGATTGGTTTGCCCCGGAGAATTTCGGCTCGGAGATACGCTCTGCCAAAACGAAATTGTTCACCAAGAAGGACTGCCCCAGTTTTCACCCGAGTTCTTTGCTGTATTGGATTGCACCGATACGGCGAGAAGAAAACAATTCGACCGCGGATTGAAGCAGTTGATCGAAGAAGGAGCAATCCAGGTCTTTCACGACCCCCATATCAAACGCCGCGAGAATTTGCTTGCCGCCGTCGGTGAGCTGCAATTTGATGTCGTTCGTTATCGTCTGGAATCCGAGTACAACGCCCCCACGTCGCTCAGTTGGCGACCCTACAAATTGGTCCGCTGGTTTAACGCAACGCCCGAGCAAAAAGCAAAAATCCGACTCCCCTACTCTGGCAAACTGGCACTCGATCAATTTGGCCATGACGCCGTATTGCTACAGTCCGAATGGGATGTCAAAGCACTTCATCGCGCCAATCCCGATATCCGATTCGAGGAAATGCGAGTCACAAACCACACCGCCGACTGATGCGGCAGCAGGTCGCACGAATACGTAGCAGGTTGCTGATTTACTTTCATCTTGCGGCGTGTAGAATCTCAGGCGTGAGGAGCGAGCCGATCATTGGCACGCTGTCGAGGCTTTGAGCCCGCTTTGTTTTTCTTTCATTCCCTTCGATCGACAATATTCCATCGAATCATCAGCGTGACGCTGTTGATGGTGTTGGCGTGTGGAATGACAGGATTGCCGATTTCGACTCCTCTCCCCGAGAAAATCGGGCGTTTTCCCTGCGAAAATTGCCCCTGCGGCTGTTCGACTGCCGAGTATTGTTGGGACAAGTGCTGCTGCCACAGCGACGCTGAAAAATTGCAATGGGCGGCCGAAAACAACGTCCAGCCGCCAGCGTTCTTGATCGCTCGGACTCGTAAATCGCTTGATATTTCGCTGGCTAAACGCGAAACACCCCCGTCCAAACCCGCGACCGCGTGTAGCTGTTGCTCAGCCGCTTCGGCAAAATGCGCCACAGCGCCCGTCAACGCGGCCGACCATGATTCTGAGCCCGAATTGCTGGCGAACACACGGCTGATTCGACTCGAGGATGCTGCTAGTTGCCACGGCATTGATTTACTCTGGTCCATCTTCTCGAGTGCGGTGATCCAAACACGCCCGCCAACGCTGGCGTCCTGCACTCCACCCCTGCTGTTCCGCTTCGTGATCGGCAATCAACAAGCGATCACAATCGCTCTTTCTCCGGAACCACCTGTGCCCTAGCGGCCGCGGCAAAACCGTGCCTTGCACAGGAAGCGACTACCGCTGCGCTACCAGATCTGCGAGGCCTCTTTTAACGTTTTGTTGCAATTCGGCTCGTTGCTGCGCGTCCGTCCACTCCACGCGTGTGGAGCTGTGTCCACGCAGAAATCACCGCTGCCGCGTTAGTGTTTGAAGGCTCGCTCCTCACACCAGTGTGGTCTTCGTCGCTAGCGCGCCAGCGACCTACGACGCCCAAATGCAACTTCCATCGCCTCCCTTTCGCGACAGTTGCCTGCCGCGTGCTCGCTAGCGGTCCGCGCCCAACCGAACACCCCAAGAACAAACTACCAACATGAATCCATCACTCCCGTTTTCCCCCAACCTCAAGCCCACTCGGATCGCATTCACGCTGGTCGAATTATTAGTCGTGATTGCCATCATTGGCGTACTCGTCGGCCTATTACTGCCTGCCGTGCAATCGGCTCGTGAAGCTGCGCGGCGGATGCAGTGCAGCAACAACCTGAAACAAATCACGTTGGCGATGCACAATTACGAAAGCTCGCATCGCAAGATCCCCTCCAACTACACGTCGGGTACGAGCACGGCGGGCAACTTTTCGGTATTTGCCCAAATGGCACCGTTCTATGAACAAGGCAACATGTTGGACATGATCCATTTTGATCGCCCCCTGCACGTCGGATGCTGTCCAGGAGAACTGATTGCCCCGCACGATACCGCTGCCGCCACCTCGATCCCCACGCTGACATGCCCAAGCGAAGACAATGACCAAACGTTTTACGTGACCTCGCTATCGGGAAGCGGCCCAACGCAGGCGTATTCAGGTACCAACTACGCGATGAACACCGGCACGGGCGTCGGCACGTTGTACGACACCCGGCTTCCCACCGACGGCGTATCGTGGATCAATGCCAATGTTGGTTTTGAAGCGGTTCTCGATGGATTGAGTAACACCGCAGCGTTTTCCGAGCACTTGCTGGGACAGCTCGAACAATCGCCCAGCGAGCCGACGATCGATGCGATGCGGCGTCGTACGATGTTTGACGTGACCTGTGCCTTTGCCAGCCGCACGATGCCACCGTCCGAACCCGGAATGACAGGCTACGTTTTGCCCGAAGACCCCAATTTGATGGAAGCCTATACGCGTGCCAGCAGTCTGCATCGCGGATGGTCCGGACAACGCGGTGCGGGCTGGATCAACGGACGTGAGTACTGGACCGGATACACCCATTATCACCCGCCGCAAAGTGGGATTCCGGATATGCAGAGCTGCGGCTGGGGCGTGTTTGGCGTTCGCAGCAACCATCCCGGTGGCGTGCATGTTGCTCGCTGCGACGGCAGCGTCGGCTTCACCAACGAAAGTATCGACCTGAACGTCTGGCGTGCTCTCGGCACTCGCAATGGCCACGAAGTCATGGGGGAATTTTGATCATGAAACGCTTGATTGAAATGAGTCCATTGGCTGCCGTGATCTCCATCGGCTTGCCCACGGCGAAGCAAGCCAACGGCCAAGCGGTTTGGCCCGCGTATTTTGGCCAAGGTAGTACGGTCACACCCGAGGCCAAGTCACTACCGATGAAGTGGAGCCCCGCGACGAACATTCATTGAAAGAATGGGAATCGTTCCCTCTGGAACAGTCATTTCACGCGATCCTGCTCGAAGTCGGTCCCGACTAGTTAAACCGACATCATTCCTCTTAACCCACTCTTTGGCCCCCCTCTTTCCACCCAAAGGATTTTTCGATGATTCACTCACTCCGAACTCTATCGTTTGTCGGTTTGCTGATTGCCGCATCCACGGCATCGGCTCATGACGTTTGGGTCAACACCAACACGCCGATCGTACGGACCGGCGAGAATGTTTACGTTGACCTTCGGCTTGGAAATCACGGCAACCATCACCGTGATTTCAAACTGGCTGGTCGAGTTACCCTCGACTGGGTTTCGCTTGACCATATCACGCCCCGTGGGCAGAAAACCGACATCAAGAGTAAAATGTTCGCAACAGCATCGGCTGAAAAAGAAGGCTACTGGACCACTCCGTTGGCGGTTCGCGAGCCAGGCGTTCACTGTGTCGTACAGTCATTGGATCGCGTGATGAATCACGGCAAATCGATCCGCAGCATCCGCACCGCCAAAACCTATTTCCTTGTTTCCAACTCGCTCGACTCACCGTCGGTGGACCGCCATGTGCATGAAAAACCACTCGGATTGCCGCTCGAATTGGTCCTGCAAACGTGTCCGTTTAGCGAGACCGTCGCTGGCAACCCGATCAGCGTTCAGGTGTTGCACCAAGGCAAACCGCTTGCCGATGCGGTGGTCGCGTTCATCCCCGAAGGCATTGAATTGGCGGGCGAATTTGATTCCGAGTACGAGTTTCGCAGCGACGGTGATGGTATGGTGACGTTTGTTCCCAAGACCGGCAATCGTCATTTGATCGTCGCTCATTACACCGCGATGGACGAGCGTAGCGACGACTATGAATTCACAAGCTATGCATCGACAATCACGATCGATGTGCCAAATTCACACCGCGTTGTCAATCAAAAATGAGTCGATGCGGCGCACTCTTGAAATCCATTTTTCAGCAAAGGAAAAAACAATGAAACGAATTTTACTGCTCGCAACGATGGCGTTTTCGACTGCAGTCCTAGGCTGTGGCGAGAACACCGAACCCGCGTCCACCGCGACGACGACGACGGCAGAGCCCGCCAGCGAAGCGACGCTCGTCGCACTTCAGAAAGCCGACATGCTTGATGGCAGCGAAGATCATGTGATCGGCAAATGTTACGTGTGCAAACTTGGCATGGACGGTAGCGATCAGATCACGGCCGAAGTACACGGCTATACCGCGCACCTATGCAGCGAATCGTGCCGTGAGCATTTCGAAGCATCTCCCGACGAAGTCATCGCCAGCACCAAGATCCCCGAATGACGTGAAACGCAGATCTGGTGGATGCGAACGTGATGGCGAATTCGTGGTAGCCGCATGCCGGAACTCCGCTCCGCTACGTTCCGGCCTACAAGTCGCCGGGCGACTGTGGCGGGCCGCGCGTGTCACCAACGCACTACCCTGAAATCAGCTCCTTGAGTACTGCGGTTAACTGCCGTGGTTCGCTTGCGTCTAATAGTGCTTCGAGACACCGGACTTGTCGCTCGTTCAGCGGGACAGCCGATTTCGGGGGCGGAAACGTACCAGCGAGTCGATTTGCGATCGCGGCGAGCAACTCGTCGATTCCTTCGCCCGTTGTTGCGACGGTTTGAATCAGATCGGTCTCGGTCAGCTCAGCCTCGATTAGATCACTTTTATTGAGCACGTCGATTCGTGGCACCTGCAATGCCGGATCGGCAATCGTGGGGGTGTCGGGCGTCTGGATGGCGAGCACCAGATCCGCCGTGCTGGCTTCCCGCATCGCCCGGCTGATCCCTTCACGCTCGATCGACTCGCCGCTGTCGTGGATCCCGGCGGTATCGGTCAACCGGATCGGCAACCCATCGATCACCGTCTCAGCGTGCAAGACGTCACGGGTGGTGCCAGCGACCGCAGTTGCGATACTGCGGTCGTAGCCCAAAATCGCATTAATCAAACTGCTTTTCCCAACATTCGGGCGGCCTGACAGGACGACACGAAACGGAGATGTCAACCGCACCCCGATCGGAGCGTATGCCAAAATCTCGCGGACCTCGCGATGCAGATCGTCTAAGCAAGCAGCAGTGTCTTCAACGTTGTCGACCCTTTTTTCAGCTGCACGCAAGATCGCGGAGCGATCAGCGACGTTGAGCCATTTGATTGCCCAATCCTGTAGCGCTCCGCGGACTTGATCCATCGCCACGGCGGCGGTTCGCACCGTTTGGCACTGTGTCAACACTGCGGTCGCCTCGCGAATCAATCGCGATGTAGTCATCGGGCCCGCTGCGGCGCCCCACCACGGATACGGCCAATCCTCGTTTTCGACCGACGTGATTCCGACCTTGTTCAGATCGGCAATAATACGCTGGATCGCGGCCGAGCCCCCATGGCAATGGACTTCCCATTGCTGCGAGTCCCGCATGATCACGACGATCGATTCGCTTGGAATAGACGCGTCTTCGGATTCGTCGCCGACGCTCGGCTTTGGTCCGTGCCAATCGCCATAGCGGATTTCGTTGAGCTTTAATTCGCGAGCCGATGCCGCGGTAAAACATCGCATCACCGCTTCGCCCGCTTGCGGACCGGCGACACCGATCACCGCAATCGCCGAGCGACCGGCGCCGGTGAATAGCGTGCACACATCGGGGACCGACCGTACCGCTTTGTGCGAATTAGTCTTGCCATCGCTGCTGTTTTTTTTAGAAGACATCTTTTTAGGGGTAACAAATCTGGCAAGTTGAATAAACTGACGCAAACTCTTCGTTTCGATTCTTGTTCATTTGCTTCATTGCATACACGGTGAAATGGCAAAACCAGAGCCAAAACTCTCGACGATGCCAAACCTATCCAAGCTAAGCGACAAACGGCTGCTGGATATGCGGATGTGCGATTTAAAGCTTTCGATTCGTGACACGCCACTGCAGAAACGAATTGAGCAGCTGAACCAGGAATTGGCGAGTCGGGGATTAAATTTTCGGCCTCATTGCTGGCTGAGCGACGATTGGTATTCCCCCGACGGCATCCCTGGGATCGCGATTCCCTTCTACTTGGCCCATCCCCGCCTAGCTCGGCTCGAGCGAAAGCAACTCTTGGAAGTCGAAGGGGGAACGCAGCAGTGGTGCATGAAAATATTGCGTCACGAAGCGGGACACGCGATTGATACCGCGTTTCGGATCCGGCGAAAAGCACGTTATCGCCAACTTTTTGGCAGCCCATCGGAACCCTACCCCGATTATTACCAACCGACCCCATCGAGCCGCGATTACGTGCTGAACCTCGATATGTGGTACGCTCAAGCCCATCCACTTGAGGATTTTGCCGAAACGTTTGCGGTTTGGCTGCGGCCGGGATCACGCTGGCGAACTCAATATCGCAATTGGTCCGCGATCAAAAAACTCGAGTTTGTTGACGAGTTCATGAAGTCGATCCAGGGCAAACGTCCGCTGGTTTACAATCGAAAAACGATTGATCCGGTCAGCCGGCTGCGAAAAACGCTGCGAACGCATTATCAACGAAAACGTGAACATTACGGGGTCGACTATCCGAGTATCTATGATGCCGACCTACGCAAACTGTTTTCGTCCGACGAAGAGCACCGACGCAACGTGACCGCCGCCGCCTTTTTGAGCCGAATTCGCAACGAACTGCGAACGATCGTCGCCCACTGGACCGGCGAGTACACGTACACGATTGACCAAGTGATCCAAGAAATGATCGAGCGATGTCGCGAGCTGAACTTACGACTCGGTGGAGCGATCGAACAAGTCAAGCGAGATGCCATGATTTTAGTCGCAGTGCGAACCACCAACTTTTTACACGAAGGACGGCATCGTGTTGCGATATAGCGATCGGCTCAAAAAACCTTGCCTGTTTCGCAGTTCCGCTCGGCCGTGTGACGGAGCCCGAGCATGAGTTCGCTGCGTATTTTGGTGCTCGTTCGCGACGGCCACGTTCCGCCGCTGACGCTCGAGGGCGTTAACGAAAAAGATCTGGACGATTGGAAGGCCGAATTTGACGTCTGCGACACGCTGCGTCACATCGGCCACGAAGTACTTCCGATCGGAGTCTACGATGACCTGACGCCCATCCGTGAAGCTTTACGCGAGTTCAAACCCGACATTACGTTCATGATGTTGGAAGAATTCCACGGGGTGGTCACCTATGACTTTGCCGTGATCAGCTATCTGGAATTGATGCAGCAGCCTTATACCGGTTGCAATCCGCGTGGATTGTTGCTCAGCAAGGACAAGGCGTTATCGAAAAAGGTGCTGACCTATCATCGCATCCCAACGCCTCGCTTTGCCGTGTTTCCGGCGGGTCGTATCATCCATCGGCCTAAGAAATTGTCGTTCCCGCTGTTTGTAAAATCGGCGATCGAGGACGCCTCGTTTGGCATCGCTCAGGCTTCGATTGTCCACAACGACGAAGCGCTAGTAGAACGCGTCAAGTTCATCCATGACAAGACCAACGACGATGCGATGGCCGAACAGTACATCGAAGGACGCGAGTTGTATGTCGGCGTGATCGGCAACAACCGCTTGCAAACGTTTCCGCCGTGGGAAATGCTGTTTACCAAGATGCCGGATGACATCGCGAAAATCGCGACTCGTCAAGTCAAATGGAATCACAAGTACCAAGAGAAACATGGCATCACGACCGAGGAAGCCAAGGATCTTGACGACGCCACGAAGCTAAAAATCTCGCGACTTTGCAAACGGGTCTACCGGGCCTTGAACATGAGCGGTTACGCGCGAATGGATTTGCGAATGACCGACAAAGGCGAGATCTTCGTGATCGAAGCCAACGCGAACCCAAATATCGAATATGGCGAAGATTTCTCGGAATCGGCCGAGACGATTGGGATGACGTACGAGACGTTGCTGCAGAAAATCCTGAACCTAGGGCTGCGATACAAGGCCGCCTGGATGACCACCTGACCAGCCCTGACCACCTAACCAGCCCAGCGACCCCGAGCCCGGGATCAACCGCGTGCGGAGGACCGCCCCCGCAATGCCATCTACTTTGGCAACCATTGGAGATGCTCAAGTAGTGGGATTCGCCAGAATTCCCATCTTTGCTGTTGAAACTCCAGGAACTCTGGCGAGTCCCACTACGAAAGTAGATGGCATTGGGCGCCCCCCCTCGCCTTCTACTGCAGATTTTCGAGCAAAAACGCCCACAAATCAGCATATTCGTCGATTCGTTTACTGACCGGCGTCCCCGCCCCATGGCCGGCTCGCGTTTCGATTCGAATCAGCGTGGGATTGTTGCAGCTCTGAGCAGCTTGCAGTGCGGCGGCGAATTTGAAACTGTGCCCCGGCACCACTCGGTCGTCACGATCCGCCGTGGTAATCAGCGTGGCGGGATAACACGTGCCCGGCTTCAAATTGTGTAGTGGCGAATAGGACAGCAGATTTTCGATCTGGTCCGCTTCGTCACTACTGCCATATTCGGTCGCCCACGCCCATCCGATCGTGAACTTGTGGAAACGCAGCATGTCCATCACTCCGACAGCCGGCAAACAGGCACCAAACAGTTCGGGACGCTGAGTCATCACTGCGCCAACAAGCAATCCGCCGTTGCTGCCACCGCGAACCGCCAATCGGCTCGGTTGGGTGTAACCTTTGTCGATCAAATGTTCGGCGGCAGCGATAAAGTCGTCGAATACGTTTTGCTTGTTCAGCCGCATGCCGGCCTCGTGCCACTCGCGGCCGTACTCGCCACCACCGCGAAGGTTTGCAACCGCGTAGACGCCTCCGTTTTCGATCCACGCCGCGTTGGCAGGTGAGAACGATGGTGTCAGCGAGATGTTAAATCCACCATAGGCGTACAGCAGCGTGCGATTCGAACCATCCAGCTTGGTATCGCGATGCCGCGTCACGATCACAGGCACCTTCGTGCCATCCATGCTGGTCGCAAAAAGTTGTTCGGTCACGTAATCGTCAACTTGGATCGGCGTTTCAGGACGTCGCCACAGCGTGGTTTCCCCACTGCTCAGATCGACGCGATAGATTTCGCCGGGCGTGACGTAATTGGTAAAGTCAAAGAAGGTTTCGGTGGCGTCTTGGCGACCTCCAAACCCACTGACACTGCCCACACCGGGCAGCGGCAAATCGTCCACGAAGTCGCCTTCGATCGAATAGCGGGCCACTCGACTGCGAGCGTCCTTGAGATAACTGAGATAAAACGTCTCGCCAAACAGGCATGCCGATTCCAGCACGTCGTCCGCTTCGGCGACCACCTCGTTCCAGTGCTCGCGATCGGCATTGCCAACGTCGACGGCAATCAAGCGGCGTTTCGGAGCTTCGCTGTCGGTCACAAAATAATGGGTCGCCCCGACCGACGCGATCCATTCGTACTCCGCATCAAACCCGGTAATCAGCGGTTCGACAGTGGCATCAGGATCGGCAAGATCTTTGATAAAGATCTGTGATTTCGGCTCGCTGCCTTTCCAGTTGTGAATGACCAGATAGCGTCCATCATCGGTAACCGTGGGCGAGAACCCCCATTTCGGTTCATCAGGCCGCTCCAAAATCAACGTGTCCTTGGATTGATCGTCACCGAGCCGATGAAAATACAAACGTTGATTCTCGTTGGTACCGGTCAACTCTTGACCTTCGACCGGTGCGGTGTAACGAGCGTAAAAGAAACCGCGTGCATCGGGCATCCAAGCGATGCCGCTGAACTTGCTCCAACGAACAACATCGTCCAAATCTTTGCCCGTCGCCACCTCGCGCACTTTCCATGTTCGCCAATCGCTGCCGCCATCGGCTAGCGAGTAAGCGATCAATTTGCCGTCCCGTGTCGTAACGGTTGATCCGAGTGCAACGGTGCCATCTTCGCTGAGTGTGTTGGGGTTGATCAACACCTGCCGCTCTGCATCGAGCGAATCGGCCTTGTACAGCACACTTTGGTTCTGCAAGCCGTTGTTGTGCGAATAGATGTAGTAGTCGCCTTTGTGGCTAGGCAAGCCAAAGCGTTCATAATTCCACAATTTCTCGAGTCGTGCTCGCATCGCCTCTCGCTCGGGCAACGATTGCAAGTAAGCCTGAGTGACCTTGTTCTGGGCTTCCACCCAAGCAGCGGTCTCGTCGCTCTCGGTGTCTTCGAGCCAGCGGTAGGGGTCGGCGACGCGATGGCCATGGTAGTCGTCGGTGACGTCGACTGTGTTGGTCTCGGGGTACTGCATCTTGCTTTGCGATTGCGTCAGCGTGGTTGATTCTTGTGCCATGGCGATGTCGGAGATGACCCCAGAGGAGAACAGTAAAAAAAGAAACAGTGAGCGGATCAGAGTGGTGGTGGCCGTGGATGCTGCCAGTGTTGACACCGGAAACCGTGACCGTTTGAAAGGGTGTAACATTGGATGTGATAGACTGAGGGGGGTGAGAAATCGAAAGTCGGATGCTTCGGCTTGGCTATCCTACTCGATTTTTCCTGCGGAAAGACAAGGGGGACCTGCTTTGGATGCGGTATCGGGTGCGGCACATGATCGCGAACCCCGACGTCCGATGGCGGACTTCTGGCCGCGACACCCCCTGTTGCTACTGGCCATTGCGGCGGCGACCGGGATCGCGATTGACGCTGGTCTGTCGCTCGGGTTCCAAACACGGTCCATGCTGTGGGGGGGCGTTGCGATTGGGGCATGTGTGTTGTTTGCATTTCCCAAAGCGGTCACCAAACGTGTCGCGGTAGTGTTGGCTGTGGCGTCGCTCGCGGGATTGTGGCATGGCTACAACGACTTTGCTTATCAAACCGCATCGATTGGGCACTATGCGGGGGAGTATCCCGAACCGGCCATTATCGAAGGCATGATCGATCGGCCGGTGGTGATTCGCCGCAATCCGCTGGCCGATTTCGCCCGACGACGCGATCAATCGCCCTGGCAATCGGTAATCGAACTGGCGACCGAGCAGATTCGTGTCGGTGACGACTTTCGTCCCTGTCGTGGCCGAGTCATGGTTGTGTGCAGCGGTCGGCTGGACCATCGATTGCCCGGTGATGTGATTCGAGTCCATGGTTCACTTGCCAGGATCGTCGCTCCTACCAATCCAGGCGAAAACGATCTGCGTCCGGTGTACCGTCGTCGTGGCATTCACGCCCGAATCGACGTCGCCCGCGAAACGCAGATCGAAGCGATCGGACGACGCTGGGACTTCGATCGCCCGATTGCCACCATCGCGACCGAAAGCCGCGAGTTGCTGCTGAAACACACCGGCGATTCATCCGGCGCGTTGGCGGTCGCCTTGGTAATCGGACAGCGCGACTTCGTCGATCCCGAAACCCGCGATCTGTTGCTGGTAACCGGAACCGCACATCTGCTAAGCGTCAGCGGATTGCACCTCGCGATCGTGATCGTGTTGGCCAGCTGGGTTGCGATGTTGCTGCGTTTTCCCCTCGGTGCCAAGATTGTTTGGGTGTTGTTGGTGTGCTGCTTGTACACGGCGATCACCGGAGGCCGTCCTCCCGTGATGCGAGCGGCGGTCTTGGTCGGGATGCTGATGTGTTCGCTGTGGTTTCGGCGTCCCACGCAGCCAATCAATACCTTGTCGCTGGCAGCATTGTTGTTGCTGGCGATCAATCCCGAGAATCTGTTTCATGTCGGCGTCCAGCTGTCGTTTCTGGCCGTGGCAACGCTGTTCTTGTGTGGTGCCCGCACGATTACCGAGTCTCATGCGGTGGATCTGGCGATCGAAAACGAACAACAACTCGATGCACTGCTGCAATCCTCGCAATCAACATGGGTTCGCTACGGACGGACCGCATGGCAATGGATCGCGAGGATGGTTTGGTACAGCGGCTGCGTGACCGCGATCAGCATCCCCTTGGTGTGGCACCAATTTCACGTGATCTCGTTTGTCAGCGTCGTGACCAATGTGATCTTGAGTCCGTTTCTGTTTTGGTCCTTGGCGTGTGGTGTCGCCACGGTGGTGGTGGGATGGGTCTGGGCCGCCGCAGCAGGTCTGCCGGGCTTCTTGTGCGGCGTCGGGCTACAGTGCATGCGGCAGATCATTGGCGTTGCCGCCGAAGTCCCCTACGGACATTACTGGTTGCCATCGCCACCGGGATGGAGCGTGGCCGTGTTTTATCTGGTGATGGTCGGCTCGCTTTTCCGGTCACGAAGCCGAGCGAGTTCATGGTTCCGTTATGGCTGGATCGTTGTCTGGATGGTGGCCGCATGGATGATGGCGACCACGGCCCCGCCAATTGATCGTGGGACGTTCGAAGCGACATTTGTTGACGTCGGCCACGGAACAAGTGTCGTCATGCGAGATGACGTGGGACACGTGTTCCTTTACGATTGCGGTCGCATGGCAAACCAAACCGGCAGCAGTCGAGATATCGACGCAGCGTTGTGGTCGGTCGGAGCGACACGGTTGGATGCCATCTTTTTATCGCACGCCGATTCGGATCATTACAACGCGATCCCCGGAGTATTACGGCGGTTCGCAGTGAATCGCATCGTCACGCCCCCAGGCATGCTTGAACAACAGGAAGTCGGGCTGGTGCCCACACGATTGGCCATTGCTGCCGCGAACGTACAGGTGATCGAAGTGTTCGATTCGTCGGAAATACCAGAGCTCCACCAGACCTTTTCGATCCTACATCCGCCGCCACAGCGAATTGGTGGTAACGACAACGCAAATAGCTTGGTGTTACGAATTGATTGCGGCGGAAAGACGCTGTTGTTACCCGGCGATCTGGAGCCTCCGGGGACGGAATCTCTAATCAATCACCAGCGTCCGCCACCGGGCGGTGTGTTGATGGCGCCGCATCACGGCAGCTTGTCGATGAACGCCGAATCGATCCTGCAGTGGTCACGTCCCGCCGAAGTGATCGTCAGCGGCGGGAAACGAGCAAGAAAACCAGCGGTCCGCGCGATGTTAGACAGGACTGGCGCCGGAGTCCACGTGACCGCCGAAGTCGGAGCCATCCGAGTCCGCATCGGCGAAGATGGCCAGATCGAAGTGCGGTCGTGGAAGCAGTCGCCCTGGTAAAGTCGTAGTGATGTACGACGGTCGATCCCGGTCGTCGAACTCGGCCGCTGTCTGAAACGGCTGCGTGCAAAGTGTCCTTGCAGGTTTAGACTACGCTCCGAGTTTATGATTTGCCACTGACATTTTACTGCTGTGCCGCACGATCATCAGGCAAGTCATACATCACCAACAGATCGATCCACATATTACTGCCACCCGAAAGTCGTGATACGTCAAGATAAATGAATGACCGCCTCGACCTTCGCAACTTACCAACCGTGAGCGACGCAATTGCGTCTGTTCTCCCACTACCTTGCGTGAACCAAACCGCCCCGTCCCAAGCTCCCAGCGGCGATTCACTCGATATATGTTTCTCTGAATACCCCGTCAGCGTACCAAACGGTGCTCGCACGATATTGTTTGCCAAGTCAATTTCGATCCCCGAGAGGTTTGCGATTACGTGCCTGCCGGCCACCACAGCATGTTGACCATTAACCACGCCTCCATCCAGAACATACAGTTCTGGCTCTGGGCGAGTAATCGTAAGTTCTGTGTCACCCGCTTTCTGCACCGAAAGCTGTTTTGATACCTCGAGGTATTCTTCATATTCAGCTTCAGAAATCCCCATTCGAGAATCGTACGCGATCGTCTCACCCACCGACCGACTAGATACCTGCTCGAGCCACTCAGGATGTTCCACAGCGGATATCAGCATCTTCCTCGACAGCTCCGCCGCACGAATAGGCACCATGAAATCCATCACGTCTACATTCAACTTTCCGACAGCCAACGCATCGTGTGGATCGTGATACCGAGCCTGCTGATGCTCATGCGATTCTATGGCGTACATAAACGACACGACCATGAGTGACAAACTGGCAACCGCAAGCACGCCGCCTGCTGCCACGAGCCCGATTACTAGCCCACGATTTGATTTCGTGCGTCGAGCGCTAGGATGACTGTGGTACACATGCGACTGGTAGGTTGGAGGAAGCCGCCCGTCAAATCCTGGTGCAGGACTGGAACCCCCGAAGCTTTCCGGCAGCGTTCCAGCGTTGAAGATATTTGTCTCTCGTGCTTCTGCGATGTTCGATGGAGCTTTGGATTGGGCTAGCTTTGCGGGCATACGCTCGGGTGCGGGAGCAGGCTTCGTCAACCGAAGAAGGGTATTGCATCGTGGGCATTGAAACGCGTTATTTGTGTCAGCCAAGGCCACTCGGAGCTTTTGACCACATGAACAGTTAACTATTTGACTACTCATCAACCGTGACTCAAATCAACTCGATGCAAAAACCTTAGTATCCGTCAGTGTCGACGATGTGACAAGTTGCGTTTGGCTCTGCGGACACTTGTCGCGAGGAGACAGAAATACGCAAATGCGAATTCATTTCATCCTCTGCTCTGCAATCGCATCAACTAGCTGCACTGAGCCACTCGGGCAATGTGTTCGTGTTCAAATACACAGCCCGAATCAGGCATCTCGCCAAGACGCCGCTGCTGCGCAAGCTGCCTTATAGAATTTGCCGAACGGTCACACGCTGACCAACTTATCAAATCAGTCAACGTGGACTCGGTAAAATCTGGAAAGCTTCGAGTGAAGGCTCGCCGTAAAAAGCTTACGACTTCAACTTGTCTCCGAGGCCATCGATCAAATGATCAGCCCCATGCTCACCCTTCAAATCATCTTTATCGAGGTCGTCCGTGACCTCCCCAAGATCAACAAGGGTCGACGTCAAATCACCGTCGATCCAGTGGGCCAACGCGGCATCTAGAGCAGCGAGATCATTTTCATTCGCTACCGACCCGCCGACAAGCAGATCATCACCATGGCCCCCCTTCAATTTGTCTTTGCCGGGCCCTCCGATCAACAGGTCGATGCCGTGGCCGCCATCAAGTTTATCGTCATCGTCACCGCCGATCAGGATGTCGTTTCCGCTTCCGCCGGTCAGCCGATCTTTGCCACTGTTACCTTCGATGACTGATGATTCGTACCATGTATCGCCATCGGATCCGCCAAGATCCGCGCGGTCGTCACCGTCATCAAGTACGATTCGAACGGTTTGAATATCGCCCGGATTGAAGTTGTAAACGTCAGCGCCACCATCAGATCCACCGAAATTCAATTTTGCGACTACTTTGACAGTGGGATGGTCGAGACCACCACCGGACCCTCCATCACTTCCCCCGGTTACTTGGGCTTGGACATCATCCTTGCCACTCGTACCGATAATCTGCAACGCGTGTGTATTGGGATCGACACGTACGCCACTGACCCATCGCTCGGCCCCCAATTTCGTAGCAACGTCACCATCATCGTCCGTGACCATGACAGTGATCGTAAAAATTCCCCCGGTAGCGTACTGATGGTCGGCCGCGAAGACACTCGGATCACCTGCTGCAAACGTCAACACAGTCCGGTCTTCATCGGCGTTGGCTGCAGCGTCGTCGATTTCACCCCAATCAATGACAAGCGTGTGCGCATCCAGGCTTCCAGGATCGCTGAAACTACCGCGAATCGCCAGTGAGTCATCGACAGTTGCTTTTTCTGACTTCGTCCCTAAGCCAGCGTGCGGCTCGATGGTCAACATCGGCGCAACATTTCGAATTGTGATCGTCGATCCGGAAACGCTCGTGTCGAAACCGTCATCAACTAAAACCGAGACGGCATAATCTCCGTCGTCGGCAATGCCTAGGGCGGCAAGCTGTAGAGCGTCAATGGTCGGACTGACTCCGATTGCATCGTCAAATTCACCATCCAGATCGAGATCCCATCGATAGATCAAATCGTCGCCGTCGCCATCGGTCGACGCCGAGGCGTCTAGAGCAATGCCGTCGCCTTCGTCAATCGCATACGGCCCACCTGCGTCCGGAACCGGAATCTTGTTTAACGGAAGATTGCCAAAATCGAGTCCCGTGATCGAGTCTGCGACACCTAGCGAGACACGGTGTGCCGAGTCACTGACGTGTTTGCCAGCCAAGCCATAGTATGGAAAGTTGGTCAGAAACGAACGCTTGAATGCCCCGCCACGATCGAACGCAACCATTCCAGTAAACGCACTTGTGTACGACAGCAGAACCTCGTCACCCAGCACTGCGACCCCTTGATCGGTCTGACCACCGTGAGTGAATTTCGAAAGAATAACACCCGAATCAGGGTCAATGAAGATCACGTCGTTGGACCCCGTCGTGGCTACCAGCGCATCGGGGTTCGTAATTGCATCGAGTCCACCGACGATATTTTTCCCAGAGTTGAGGCCATCAATGTCAAGAGTGCCGATCACCATGTCACTGACCGGATCAAAAATCTTGATATCGTCCGTAACGTAATCCGAGATATAAAGCAAACCGTTCAGTGACGCGATCCCGTCGTAGTCACCAGAACCAATCAAGTCGCGGTCCAGCTCCGCTCCCGTCGTGGGATCGATTTCAACCACCGCATCGCTATTAGAATCAACGATGAACAACGACTTGCCATCAAAAGCTAAGCCTACGCGGAAGGTCGTTACATCGTACTCCGGACTAAATTGATTGATCACCGACCCGTCTTGAGGGTCGATGCGAAAGATCACATCGGGGCTGACTCCGTGCCGAATTCCAAACAGTACGCCTGTTTCGCTGACAGGCGACGTTTGCTCAAATCGCTCTGGCGCAATCTCCCGAACTACGTAATCTCCAGGCAGTAGGTTTTGAAACAAGTACTCGCCGCCGTCACCCGTAATCTGCGTTGGCTCGCCATTGTCGAGTTGGCTATTGTCGTTCAGGTCCAGATAAACCGTAACGCCACTCTGCGGAACCTCATCAGCGTCCCATACTCCATCGCCGTCTCGATCGATGAACTGAACGCCTCCGAGTTCGCCCCGAGTATCGAAGCGTCCGAAATCGAGATCGGCTACCGTTTCCCCTTCAACGAGCTGCACGCGATGGGACGTCTCGACGACTAGTTTGCCCGCGAGCGCACGCACCGTGAGGTTGTTGTTACCATTGTTAACGACGTATAAGTCGACAACCCCTCCGCTACGATCGAAGATGACCGCGCCATAATAGTCTGGACCATCGTAAGTCAAATGGAGGTGTTGGCCGACAACGGCCGCGCCAATATCGGCTTGCCCTCCATGAAAAAAACTGTCTTGCACGACACCGGTTGTTGGATCAAAAAACACGATTCGATCCGATCCCGTTGTCGCAACCAACTGATCCGGGTTTTCAAAAGCAGCTAAACCGCCAACGATATTGACCGTCGTCGATCCATCGGAAACAAAATACTCGTTAGTAATTGTGTCCGTCACCGGATCGAATTCGAAAATTTTGTTCGAAAACGGGTTAGAAAGGTAGACCTTTCCATTTAGTGCTGCCGCTCCGTCAATATCTTTGGATATGAAATCCGAATCAATCAGACTTCCAGTGCTTGGATCAACTTCATAAAGCGAGTCGGTTTGTGCATCGGCGAGGAACAGAGAGGTTCCGTCGAACGCCATTCCGATGAACTTTGCAGGCAAGTCAACGGGGGAAGGAATTGTCGACAAAACGCCTCCGGTTGCAGGATCAAGTCGCAAGATCTGGTCAGGGGTGGTTGTACGATCAAATGCGTATAAAAAAGCTTCCTGGACGTCGGGAGCCGTTTGAATAGCGCCCTGACGCAATTCTTGACGTACAACGTAGGTGCCGACGTCCAGATCATCGAATTGATACTGGCCAGCCTCGTTGGTTGTCGTTGACGGATCAGTACTATCGAGTAAACCGTTATCGTTGAGGTCCAAATAAATCGTCACATCGGCGACCGACACCTCGGCAAATTCTTGGATGCCGTTTTGGTTGTATCGTACAAAAACCAT
>NZ_ANOG01000167.1 GCF_000346295.1 Rhodopirellula maiorica SM1
TTCAGCAGCCGAATGGACGAAGGGACCTTGCAGTCCCCTTGGTAGCGGATTTAAATCCGTTCCCACATGTTCTTTTTCCCGAACTCCTCGGTTGTGAGTAAATGCGGTAAAAGAGCCGCATTTTCGCGATGTTGGGTGTCAGGAAGTGGTCATCGATACGCGAGCGGTGTATTTGGATTGCGGTTTCGGTGAACAAGTGAATTTGTGGGTGTGCTCGATAAAAACGTCAAACGTTAAAAACATTTTCATGTTTGGCGGGTGGCCGGAGTAAAACATCATCCTGCGTAAGGGTGAGCACCCGAATAGAGTAAGCTCTACGGGCGAACTTGCTGGCGAGGTATCTCGGCTACGCTTGACGTGGTGGGAAAATTAAGAAATTGCAGATAAGCGACTCTCTTCTATTTACAGGAATAAGAAAATGACCAAGAAGCTTCTAATTGTTGATGATCACGAGATCATTCGAGTGGGGATCGGGCTGCTGCTTGAGGGGACCGAGATCGAGGTTGCCGGTGAAGCGACAACCGCGGCAGAAGCTCTAAGCCAAGTCGAAGCCATCAAACCCGACGTGGTCTTGTTGGACATCCGTATGGAAGGTGGAGACGGATTGAACGCGCTTGGACGAATCAAACTGGATCACCCTGATCTGCCAATCGTTTTGTTCTCGGCATACGACAACCCGACCTACATCGCTCGTGCGGTTGCCCTGGGCGCTGCAGGATTCGTGTTGAAGTCGGCTGGCCGCGAACGTTTGACCGAAGCGCTGAAGCTTGCGGTTTCTGGCGAATCGGCATGGACTCGCGAAGAACTGCGTCGCGTCACCGGAGCTTTGGCGACGCCGCGATTGAGCCAAGACATCGAAGTGCCTTTGACTCAGCGTGAAAGCGAAGTTCTTCGCCAAATGGCGCTTGGTTTGACCAACAAAGAAATCGCCAAAATGCTTGGCATCAGCTATGAAACGGTGAAGGAGCATGTTCAACACATCCTTCGCAAGATCGGCGTTAGCGATCGTACTCAAGCGGCTGTCTGGGCTGTTCGCAAGAACTTGGTCTAGTGCGGGAGGGTTGCGAGGATGATATAGATCTTCGCAGCCCATCAGTCTTGCTCGGTTTGACCAGAACAACCGGCAAAGTGCTCGACGCTTGGATCATTTGATTGATGCAAAATTTGACGACGTGGATTGTGGCAGTCGAATGTCTTACAAAATTCGGCTACAGTTTTAGGGATGAAAACCTCAACTGATTTACACCGCGTCGATCTGAATGTTCGCAGCGAGACCTATGATTACCGAACGCCAATGAAGTTTGGCGGGCGAGTGGTGACGGATGTCACCGTGGTTTCGGTCGATTGTCATGCCGAATCCGCCTCGCGGGCAGCGACCGGACTTGGTTCGATGACAATGGGAGTCGCCTGGGCGTGGCCGGACGCGTCGCTCGGGGATGCGACAAAACTAGACATCGTCGTCGAGTTGGTCGGACGTATCGCAAACGCGTTCTCCGACAGTGAGTTGACGGGGCATCCGCTGGATATTTGTCATCAGATGATTCCAGCACGCGAAGCGATTGCGAAACAGCTCGCGACAGAGCGAGGTTTGGCGCAACCGATCCCCGATCTCGCCGTGCTTCTTGCCGCTTCGCCTGTCGAGGCGGCGCTGTTTGATGCGCACGGAAAAGCGGCGGGGCAAAGTAGCTATGCGCTGTTGTCGCAGCCGCATCTGCAACATGATCTGTCGCACTATCTAGTTGAGTCGGCGTACCGTGACGTGCGGCTTGGCGATCTGATTTCGGACAAGCCCGTCGATACGATGCCGCTGTATCATTTGGTCGGTGCCCTCGATCCGCTCGGCGATGGTGATTTGGATCAACCCGTCGGTGATGGAATGCCCGAAACGCTGCGTGATTGGATTGTTCGCGATGGTTTGACCCACTTGAAAATCAAACTCAACGGCGATGACTTGGATTGGGACGTCGAGCGAGTGATCCGAACCCATCGTGTTGCCACCGATGTTCGACAAACACCGGCGGATGGGCAAGCTGATTGGGCGTTTTCGCTCGACTTCAACGAAAAGTGCGCCGACGAAGAGTACGTGTTGGCGGTTCTTGATCGTATCTCGCAGCAGCAGCCTGACGCGCTTCGCTGCATCCAATACATCGAGCAACCGACCCATCGTGATTTGGAACGGTTACCCGCCATCACGATGCATCGCGTTCGCCAGCGATTGCCGGTAGTGATCGATGAATCGCTCGTGAACCTGCGTTCGCTTCGCACGGCAATCAAGCAAGGCTATAGCGGGATCGCTCTAAAGGCCTGCAAGGGTCACGCCGAGGCACTGCTGTTGGGCGCGGTCGCACGTCATGAGAAGCTGTTCTTGTGCGTCCAGGATCTGACGTGCGTGGGAGCGTCGCTGTTGCACTCTGCTTCGTTGGCTGCCCACATTCCTGGCGTGGCGGCGATCGAAAGCAACGGTCGTCAATATTCGCCTGCCGCCAATCAGCGGTGGATGGCCGAGTTTGGCGAGTTCTTTGAAGTCCGTGGCGGCCAAGTGCCCACACGAATGCTGTCGGGCCCAGGGCTCGGTTATGGCGACGACCCGGCGTTATCGTTGTAACAGCGACAGCTACCAGTCGTAGCGAAAGTCGCGAAGACTTTCGTCCACCCTGCTCCATCGTCCACCCTGCCCCATTCGTCCGCTCCGCCCCTCATTCGAAACTCTTGGCGAGTTTCGCTACCGCCTATCCCGTACTAATGAAGCCTGTTCGGCATTTAGATTCCGTCGATGAGTCGCAGGAACTCAGGCACAAATTGCCGAAGCGCCCGTGAGCGGTGGCTGATCGCTCGCTTAACCGTCAGATCCAAATCACCAAACGTGCGATGATATTCGCGGATGATAAACAGTGGGTCGTAGCCGAACCCGGCATTACCTTGCCGCGTGTGGGCAATCCGGCCACTGCAGCGTGAATTGGCTTCGAGTCGCACGTTGCCTTGCGGATCCGAAAGGCACAAGTAGCTATTGAAGTGAGCCGTCCTGCGTTCATCGGGGACGTCCTTTAGTGCCGCCAACAGTTTGTCGTTATTGGCTTCGTCGTCACCATGCGTACCGGCGTAGCGAGCCGAGTGGACACCGGGTTCACCCCCGAGTGCGTCGACGGTCAATCCGCTGTCCTCGGCTAACACCCATTGGCCGAGATGCTTGGCTTGTTCGGTTGCTTTTAGCGCAGCGTTCTCAGCGAACGTTGCTCCCGTTTCATCGACGTCGATCGAGTCTTCGATCTCGGCCAACGCCAACAGCTTGACTTTGTCGTGCGGCAGTAGCAGTCGCAATTCGATTAGTTTCTTGGCGTTGTTCGTACCGACAACGAGTTGGAACATGACAGCAGCCCCTAACAAAAGAGTGTGTGAGATTACTTCGCGATCGCATCGGCGATTCGGTCCACGGCGGTGCGAAGCGATCGCGCCGCCATCACAAAATTGGTGTGGCCGCTGACTTCGGGCTGAATTGCTTCGTACAGTTCCGTTGCCTTGCGAAGCTTGCCGATCTTCTTCTTTGCCATTTTCAAATAGACCGCAGCATCGTCGACGGCATCGAGCGGTCCGACCGCCAAGATGAAATCGTAGAGATCACGGACAACATCGCGAAGATCCTCGTCATCCTCAGCTTCATCGCAATGTTTCAAGAAGGTACGCACCATCCAAACATGCGTGATCTCGGTATCAATGCTGCGAACACGCGACATCGGGTCGGTCGCTGGTTCCATGGCTGTTTTCGTCACCCTGAAAGGACTCGAGTCGTTGAAAATAAGGTTGCAAGCGTCGCCCGGTTCGCTACGGCTAGCTGGACGCCTCGTTCGGCGTTTCGGCTGCCTGGTCCGTGATCGCTGGTTCCTCGGCTGCCGGAGCGTCAACGGCCGCTGGTTTCGGAGCGGCCGCGTGACCATGCGGTGTGTTCATCGCCACGATCACGACGCCGACCACCGTCAATAACATCCCCACCCACAACAGCGGATTGATGGTGACGTCACCATGTAGTTTGAAGATCGAAACGATCGCGGATACCGAAACCGCACCGCCAAACACAATCGGCATCACCAACAATGCGTTTCCGCGGCTGGTCATCATTGCCGTCGTCAAGCAAACCGCACCAAAGGCGCCCAAGACGCCTGCCAAAAATCCCCACTTCATTGTTGGGAAATAGGCCCCGGAATAGCTAAACGAATCGCCTTTGACTTTCATCATCAGCAAACCGCCGCAAATC
>NZ_ANOG01000168.1 GCF_000346295.1 Rhodopirellula maiorica SM1
ATGGCTAGCCCCACGCTCTTCCGCTATCCCGGCCTTTTGGCCATCGTTTTTGCGACTTTGATTCCGATGTCAGTGACCGCATCGGAGGACGATCATGTGCTTCGTCGTCAGAATCAAGTGGCTTGGTGCATCGTCCCCTTCGACGCAAAGAATCGAAGTCCCGCAGCACGTGCCGCGATGTTAAAGGAAATTGGCATCACGCGAGCCGCCTATGATTGGCGAGCGGTTCATGTTCCGACTTTCGAACAAGAAATCCTGGCCTACCAAAAACACGACATCGAATTCTTTGCATTCTGGGGCGTGCATGAAGATGCGTTCCAGTTGTTTGAAAAGTACGACTTACATCCTCAAATTTGGCAGATGCTTCGCGACAGCGGTGGTGACAACGCGGCGGCCAAGATCGAAGCGGCGGCGCAGCAGATGTTGCCGCTTGCCAAACGGACTGCCGCAATGGGATGTCCGCTTGCACTTTACAACCACGGAGGCTGGGGCGGCGAACCAAAGAATCTTGTCGCCGTGTGTCAACGTTTGCACGAACTAGGGCAAACGCATGTTGGCATTGTCTATAACTTTCATCACGCACATGGGCATATCGCCGACTGGGCCGAGTCGTTCGCCATCATGAAGCCGTTCTTGCACTGCTTGAATCTGAACGGCATGAACCCGAACGAGCAGCCCAAGATTCTCGGGATCGGCAAAGGACAGCACGAATTGGAGATGATCCGTGTGGTGATCGAAAGCGGATACGATGGACCGATCGGAATTCTGGACCATCGGAATGAGCTCGATGCACGCGAATCGCTGATCGAAAACCGTGACGGATTGGATTGGATTCGCCAAGAACTTCAGACTCGCGGCAGTGCGGGACCATTGCCCCCGACCCCGGCAATCAATACCAAACCGACCGCTGCGAAGGACGTGGGATCGGGCCGAATCTTCCCTGGCGCTGATGCCTACCGAAATCCGACGATCACCGTCGAAGTCCGAGCGACAATGCGAAGCCACGATCGCTACAACATCCTGGTGGCGAGCGACAGTAAAAAATCATCCGATCACTGGGAACTGTTTTCCATGAGCGGCAGCGGTTTTTTGACTGCCTACCTGCCCGGCAAAATTCCGGACCACGTCCATACCGATTCAATGATCTGCGACGGCCAACCTCATACGGTTGCGATGATTTACGAAGCGGGCCGCATCCGTCTTTTCGTGGATGGACAACAAGTGGCGGATCAGCCGATTGCAGATAAGAAGAAGGGTGCGAGTGTTGCTGGTGGGCTTGCGATCGGGCGACTTGTCGAGCGTGCCCTCGGCTTTGATGGCGAAGTTCAATGGGTGCGGATCTCCAAAGGGGTCCGCCAAGTCACTGCGAAACCGCTAGTCGATGTGTCTCGCGATGATACGACGCTTGGATTGTGGAAACTGGGTAATGTGCAAGCGGAAGAGTCACCGCAATTGGATCATCACAGCCGAGTCGATGCGGAACCTGCGGCAAACACATCGACATCGGCGGGCGTCGATCTTGCGTACGACGGTGAAACCGTGGCACGGCTGATCCGCGAATCACAAGCGTCCGGTGACGCCGTCCGTGGCGCCAGCGTGTTTGCCGATGCCAAGTTGGCCTGTTTGTCGTGTCACAAGATTGGCGATCACGGCGGCGCGGTCGGTCCTGATTTGTCGACGATCGCCAAAGATCGGTCATTGCCCCAGATCGTCGAGTCGCTCTTCTGGCCGCAACGGGATGTGGCAGACGAGTTTATGACCTGGAAAATCTTGACGATCGATGGCGATATCCTCACCGGATTCAAACACCGATCGGACAACCAACAACTGGTCATCCGAGATTCTGCATCCAATAAACTGACAGTGATTTCAAAAGAGGAGATCGAAGAGGAAATCGCGGCCGGCTCGGTGATGCCCAGCGGGTTAACTGCGGCGATGTCACTTCAACAGCAACTCGATTTGATTCGATTCTTAAGCGAACTCGGTCGCAACGGAGCCTCAATTTCCCAACCGCTTCAACACGCGATCGCTCACAGTCAAATGCATGGGCCAGCCGAGTCGCCACAAACCACCACTCCGCTCGCGGCTGAGCATTGGCCACACGCGAATCATCCGGTCAATCGCGATCGGCTGTACGATTTTTACACGAAACAGGCCGAACATTTTCGCGTTCAACCGCATCCACCAATGCTGATCTCACCCTATCCTGGCCTGGATGGCGGCGAGCAAGGGCACTGGGGCAATCAGAGCGAACCGGACTGGGACGACAATCGCTGGAATCACACGCAGCTGGGGACGGTGCAAGCGGGTGTTTTTCGCGCTGACGGCATCACGGTGCCTCGCGGCGTTTGCGTCCGGTTTGGAGACGATCACGAGATGGCCGCCTGTTTCAATCCCGACACGTTATCATTTGACGCGGTGTGGACCGGGGGCTTTGTCAAGTTTCCTTCGGTTCGCTATGGGTTTGTCGGCGGCATACGTCCCGATGGCAGTTTGATCGATGTAGCCAAACGCCCCAAAGTTCAGCAGCCGTTTCAGTACCACGGATACTATCGACATGGCGAACGGGTCGTGTTCGCCTATACCATTGGCGACGTAAAGTATCTCGATTCCGCCTGGGTCCAGGACGGCAAGTTTGTTCGCGACGTGGCGCCGATCGACGAGCATCCGCTGCGGCATGTAACCCAAGGTGGACCGCAACAGTGGCCCGACGTGATCGAGACAAAGATCATTCGCGGCACGCAACGTCCTTATGCCATCGATACAATCGAATTGCCGACGGACAATCCGTGGAAAGCCCTGGTGTTCTGCGGTGGGCACGACTTCCTGCCCGACGGCAGCGCGTTAGTGTGCACGATGCAGGGCGACGTATGGCGCGTCAGCGGAATCGATGCCGCGTCCGATGAAGGCGGCATGGCACGATGGACACGTTTTGCCACCGGACTACACCATCCGTTGGGATTAGTGGTCACCGACGGAGAAGTCTATGTGCAGTGCCGAGACCAATTGACGCGATTGACCGATGTCAACGACGACGGCGAAGCCGATTTCTACGAGTGTTTCAGCGATGCGTTTGTCACCTCGCCTGCCGGCCATGATTTTATTTGTGGTTTGCAACGTGACGAACGAGGCAACTTTTACACCGCGTCGGGTAACCAAGGTTTACTGCGTATTTCACCCGACGGAAAAACTGCGGACGTGATCGCAACCGGGTTCCGCAACCCCGATGGTTTGGGAATCCTGCCTGGCGGGACACTGACGGTGCCCGTTTCCGAAGGCGCATGGACACCCGCGTCGGCGATTCATGCCGTTCCCCCTTCGGCGTCACCCTCCACCGGCAATCCGCCGCACCACGGCTATGGCGGACCCAAAAATAGTCAACCGCCTGAATTGCCGTTGGCCTACGTTCCGCGCGGTCTCGATAATTCCAGTGGTGGCCAGGTCTATGTGGACAGTCACGCATTCGGACCGCTCACAGACCAATTGTTGCACTTGTCGTTCGGCACCGGAACATGGTTCAGCGTGCTTCGCGACAAGGTCCATGACCAAGTCCAAGGAGCAGTCGTCCCGCTCAGGGGTGACTTTTTGTCGGGTGTTCATCGCGGTCGCTTTCATCCGCGAGACGGACAATTGTATGTTTCGGGCATGACCGGTTGGGGGTCATACACTCGCGATGATGGTTGTTTCCAGCGAGTTCGCTACACAGGGGATGCGGCTCAGCTTCCCACGGGCTTCCATGTATACGAAAATGGCGTCCGAGTCACATTTTCGCTACCAATCGACGAAGCAATCGCCAGCGACCCCAAGCAACATTTTGCTCAGTGTTGGAACTACCGATATAGCGGTGGCTATGGATCACCGGAATATTCGGCGACGCATCCTGGAACCGCCGGCCACGATCCGCTGCGAATTCAATCCGCTCACGTGATGGCGGATCGATGTTCGCTGTTTTTAGAGATTCCTGACCTGCAACCTGTCAATCAATTGCATTTGCGAATGCATGTCAACGACGACAATGCGGCCTCGTGCAATCCAGCGGGCGATGGGCAAGACATGTTCATCACCGTCCATCAAATGGACGAGCCATTTACCGATTTCACTGGTTATCGACCGACCGAGAAGCGGATTGCGGCTCACCCGCTGTTAGTCGATATGGCTTCGATGGCGGCACGTGCTCCCAACCCATGGCACCAGAAGATCAGTGGCGCTCGATCGATCAAAATTGAAACCGGCAGCAATCTGACATACACCACCCCCGAGTTCCGCGTGGCAGCCAATGAGCCCTTAGCCGTCACACTGTCCAATCCGGATGTCGTTCCCCACAATTGGGTTCTTGTGCAACGAGGTGCACTTCGGCACGTTGGTGAGCTTGGCAATCAAATGATCGCAAATCCGAACGCGTTTGTGCGACAATACATTCCCGAATCGGACCAAGTCATCGCGCATACCGACGTCGTTTCGCCAGGCCAGGAACAAACGATTTATTTCATTGCCCCGGCTGCGCCCGGTCGCTACCCGTTTCTCTGTACCTTTCCCGGTCATTGGATGGTAATGAACGGTGTGATGGTGGTCGAGACGCCAGCAGAGTAAGCCGAGCGTATCGTGAGCGAGACCGAGTCGCAACGATGCTTTTGAGCGATGCCGCGAGTCAACGTCGCGATTCAATCGATCGCATCTCGACCGACTTGAGGACAACGGTTTTCGCGTTCGCCAAGTGGGTCGTGATTGATGGACTTTAACCGCACTTCGCTGACATCGGCGGCGCCATCAACAAATGCGACGATCGGTTCGCCTGGGTCGTATGCTGCTTCGGCTGCTGCGGGTAGTGACAAGTCCTCAGCAGCAACCGCATCCTCCTGTTCGCCGCTGCGCAATCGGCCGGCCAACCACAAACTTGACATCCCTACGCCGGCTGCGATCCAGCCCACGGTTCCAAATCCTTCTAGTGCCGCACCTTCGCCCGCTTGCGAAACGATCAAACCACCGAGATAGGCGCCAACGCCACCGAAGATATGCTGAATCGATGAGTTTGCACTCAGAAACGCGCCGCGGTGTCGTGGGGCGACACTCGCAGTGATCATCGCCATCGCGGGGATCATCCGTCCCACATTGCAAACCATCAACGCGCCAAACACGACGATGGCAAGCACAATTCCACCCTCGTACAAATGCGTGATCGCGAACATCAGTGCCGCCGAGAGTGGTGCGATGACACGAAAAACGAATAACTTTCCCGCGCGGTCTGCCCAGCGGCCGATGACAGGAGCGGTGAAGAAGGTCAGAGCCCCGCCCGCGATGTATACCCAAGGCAGCTGTTGTTCGGACATACCCACGTTCCCGACAAAATAGGCGCTGATGTAGGGGAAGATCAAAAAACCGCTACAGGTCAGCGCGATGATGAGCGCAAACGCGTTCAAGTGGTTGGGAACCGTAAATGTCCTGCGAAGAGACTCTAGCGGATGCACCTGGGTTTCGCCAAAGTGCGCGTCGAGCGAGGGCAGTGCATACGCGGCGATGAATAACACCGGGACTCCGGATAACGCCAACGCGATGAATGTCATGTTCCACCCAAAGTGGTTGCCAATCACCAGCCCTAGCGGTACTCCCGCGACCGACGCGATCGCAAAGCCCGTCATCATCGCTCCCGTGGCACGTCCACGACGGCTGTCCGGAAAAACGTCGCCGATGATGGCCATCGAAATCCCTCCTAAAATACCGCCGAATGCTCCTGTCAAAATGCGAGCAAACACCAATGTTCCGTAGTTGGGGGCGAGACCACACAATAAGGTTCCAAGGATGAATCCAGCATACAGCACCAGAAACGCCGATTTTCGACTGAAACGGTCAACGGTTGCCGAGGCAACAAGCCCCGCTACCCCGGCGGCGAACGTGTACGACGAAACGATCAACCCAAACGCGGCCGGATTGATATGCAACACCCTCATCAACTGGGGACCAAGCGGCATCACGATCATAAAGTCGACGATGGTAATAAATTGAACCGTCGCCAAGACCAACAAGATCAACCGCTCGTTGTAGCCACTAGTGTTGTTCGAATCCGTTTGAGACATTCACAATTCGCTTGCATTGAAAAAGGTGGAGATCGCTCACATGCAAAATGGCCGAGTGTAGACGTTTGCATGCATTGGAGCATCGATGGCAAAACACTTGCTGAGGCAGCGTGGCATCCTCGCGTCTTGGCGTTCGAACGCCGCGGGGGGGCAGGATAGGGCAAAGCAGAATCTGCGATCCTCTCGCCGTTACAGTCCAATGACACCGTATAGGTGTATGGGTTCGCCGCGACTTCAACAAGGCTGGGGCCGATTGCACTAGCAAAGTTCAACAAAACTTCGCGAAGCATTGAAGTGGAAAATCACGACTCAATCGTTCGTAGCGAAACTATGAAAGAGTTTCGGTTTGACTCGCGTGGCCGAAAGTCTCTGCGACTTTCGCTACAGTTCATTCCAACGGCTAACGGGATTCTATCCAATGAACCCTGTTTTGCCGACAAAAACCTGGGCAACGGCGTCCAAGTGGCCGGAGAGTCCGAGCGTATGGAACCAACAGCGACCTACCGAGTACTGGTTAGCGGAGTAAACGCTGCATCGCCGCAGCAACGCCCCGAGTGACTTCGCTCATCCGTTGATAATCGAGCGTATCGGGGGTGTCGCTAGCTTGGTGGTAATTTGGATTCCGCAAGAAACTGGTATCGGTCAACATCAACGCCGCATAGCCATGGTCCCAAAACGAACTATTGTCGCTACGACGGATTTCGCTGACCTTTTCGGGCAACACGATCGAGAACAGCGGCATGTTGGTTTTGCGTTTAAATCCGCGACGAAATTGCCAATTCAGCTTCCATGACGCGGGGTTGCCGACGGCGGCTAGAAAGTTGCCACGTTTGGGAAAGAACCGATGCAGCCGCTTGGGAATCGATGGGGGTACACTTTGCGAGCCGATTTCGTCACGAAAATAGCCAACCATCTCCAGACATAGCATCCCGACTATCTTGTCACCACGTTGTTTTGATTGACGCGCATGGTGCTGGCTGCCCATCGCATCAAAATCGCCGTACGGTTTCTCTTCGCAGGTGAACGCGACATACCTCGCTGTGCGTTTGCCAGTGTGTTGCCGCAGAAGGCGACTGACCTCGATCATCACCGCCACCGCGGACGCGTTGTCGTCGGCTCCCGGTGTCCCCGCCACGGTGTCGTAGTGGGCCCCCAACAATACGATCTCGTCGGATCGCTTCGTTCCCCTATTCTCGACAAATAGATTCGTCGCGGGCTCGCCCATCGCGTCATAACGCTCTGTCTGGACGTCGTACTGCATCGCATCCCATTGCCCCGCGATGTAACCGGTAGTCGCGGTGATCGACTTTGGTCGATCGAGAGTACGGGGGCCAATCAAGCCGGCGAGTCGGTCGACATGCAGACGCAGATTCGCTTCGATTTCATCGCTCATCGGCAGACATACTCTTGGGGAGCCGTACTTTGGTTGACTTTCACGCTCGAGCTTGGAGTTGCACCGAAAATACAGCCCCGAGCGTGTTAAGTCAAAAGCGAATCGATGGGTGTGTCCTACCTTCGTCCCCGACTGCCGCGTCGCCCCAGTTGTGCAAAGAGGCTGTCGGAATTGACCGAACGGGCGTTGATCGCCGCCCGCTGTGATGATGCTATCGAGGTCACCCGCGTGGTCGAATCGGTGGGTTCCCGATTTTCGAGCCAATCAACGAACTCATCCAACGAGATGTTGCCATCGGAGTTGGTGTCGGCGGCCACTAGCTTCTGCCAAAACCGGCCGACTTCATCCTCACTCAACATGCCGTCATCATTGCTATCCTTGCTGGCGAATCTCGCTTCTTGTTTGGCTTCTGCAGCAAGATCCAATTCGTCGGCAGTGATCAAACCATCGTTATCCGCATCGACTTCATTTTCGGACAAGCGGGCCCAAACGATCTCGGGAAGTTCATCTTCGCCGAGCGAGCCATCTTCGTTGGCATCGTAACGAGCGAGCAACTGATCAAATCCGACGCGAAACGAACGTGGGTGGTCGATGCCCTTGTGGTGACCAAACGACGAGAAGTGATCGTGGTCGCAAAGCGCCGAGTCATCATCATCGTCGCCATCCAGGTCGGTCAATCCGCCGTCATCGATGGTCTCGTCTTTTTCGTCAGTCTCGTCGGTTTCATCATCGAGGGGATCTGAAACGTCGACATCGCCCTCATCGGTTTCGCCGTCGGATTGCTCGGTGTCCCCCTCAGTTTCCTCGGTCTCGCTGCCGGTTTCACTGTCCGTCTCACTGCCGCTCTCATCCGATTCACTATCGGCTTCGCTATCGAGGTCGTCATCGGCCACCACGTCGGTGTCATCGTCGCTACCCACCGTGGGCGTGCTGTTGGTAAGCTCGCTGTCGTCCTCGCTCGTTGTTGTCTCGTCTACGCTCTCTACCGATTCGTCACCCGAGTCGGTAGGATCGGCAACCACGACGAACTCACTTGTACCTTCCGTTTCCGTCGGCACCAACGAGTTGATTACCATCAAAGCGTCTAGTGCGGTCACATAGCCGTCGCCGTTGACGTCCGAGAATCCAGTCGTCGATTCATTGGATCGGCTCAATTGGTTGATGATCACCAATGCGTCTAACGCCGAGATTGAACCGTCATCATTCGCGTCGGTGGGGTCGTAGAGGTTATGATTTTCAGGAACATCGGCTTCAATCCGGCCTCCCCAGCGGTGCCAATTTCCGCCGCGACGCCATCGCCGCCGCGAGAATGGGTTGTTATCGGAATCCCCGCCGTCATCCGTTTTGTCCTCAGGCAACTCTGAATCGGTCGTGTCGGTATCTACGGTATCATCGGTCGCGGTAGGGTCGACATCGTCGGCATCACCCCCGCTACTGTCATCTGCACTGGTATCGTCAATCGGTGCATCGTCGACCGAATCGTCATTGGTTTCGGTAGTCGTTGCCGCGGCATACAGGGTCAACGCTTCGGCGATGTCGCTGTCGTCGAGACCAGTGAACTGCTGGTTGGGTGTAACGTAGGCCTGCAGCACCGATCCAGCATCGGTTAGATGATCGAGGCCAAGCGAATGTCCGATCTCGTGAGCCGCGACCCAAACGAGGTCAAATGCTTGATTGCCCAACGAGTTACCGACTTCCCAAACCTCAGCCAAATCGAATTGGATGTCGCCGGCGATCCGCGATGGATTCACATCGTCCGGGAAATAGGCTTGTGCTAGCGTTCCGCCGCTGCCGTCAATGTTCGTAAACGAGATATCAATCGAATCATTGAGTCCGGTTTGATCCACCTTGGTAAAGGTCACATCGACGGCATCGGACCATGCATCCAGCGCGGTTTCAATCGCCGCTTCCACTTCGTCTTGCGACAGCGAACTCGGGGCGTTGCTGATCGTGTAGGTCAACTCGGCCTCGCCCAATCCGGGACCATCCCAACCGAAACTGGCCGCCATCACCCGTCTCGCTTCCAGCGGTTCGGCCATTAATCGGCGGCGTTGACTTCTACGAATTGACTTCATTGTCCGTTTCCGAAATAGTCGTTTCATCAAAATGGCTCTAACGTTTTGTTTTGCGACGAGGGGAGAGGAAAGAAAACAAGGCGTTGCGAGGTTCCCCGTCAGGGGGCACTGACGGAGAACCACAACAACGCCGCCGTTGCAACGACCACGCGACCGGTTGATTCGGAGGGTTAGAATGAATCACCGGAGCGACGTCTATCGATAAGGGAGATTCCGTATCGGATTTGTCACGGTTGAGCGGCGGAAAATTGTTTTTTTTTGCGTTTCGCCTTGGTCTCATAGGGAAATTGCGCCAAATCAGTCCTCAGACGCCGAGACGATCGCAACGCTAAGAAGGAGTCTTTGTGAATATTCCTCGCTTTGCCGCTAGCGACTTGTTGACTTAATCGAAATGCAATTCGCATTTGTGAGCCGAGGGCCGTAAGGCACCGGGGCGTGCGTGGAACCCGGCCGCTGACGAGAACGTCCGGCTTAGGCCAGAGGCCGATACATCCTCTGCCGCGGCCGTAGGGCCACGGGATGTAGCGAATGAGCTGCAAAGGCCGGAGGCCGACCAATGACTGAGTAAATGTGTCGGCCTCCGGCCTTAAAAAAAGAACGAATGCGAGTTGTTAGAGTCACCCTAAGCCGGTCGTTCTCTCACGCGTCGCGGCTCAGTAGATCAACAAGCCTGCTGGCCACGGCTGCGACATTCAACCGGGGCTAGCGCCCAAGCGCAACGCTGTGAAGCATTTCTTCCTATAAGGAAAACGCGAATTTACTGTAGCGAAAGTCGCAGAGACTTTCGGCCATGCGAGTAAAACCGAAACTCTCTGCGAGTTTCGCTACGAAAAAATGCTTCACAGCGTGCGCCCAAGCGGCTAACGGGATTTCATTCAATGGTTCTTGCCTACCTGCTTGGCGACTTTACAACTCGCTAAAGTAGGTAAATGCCGTCGTGTCACTCCGCCACGATTTTGACTAAGGATCCGCGATGGTTAAATAGCTACTCTTCTACCGAACGCGCCACTATGCCCGAGATCGACACCCCCGCAGCGACCACCGATCGTTCTTCCAATCGTGATCGTCCACCGGACAACGAACGAATCTTGTTGACCGGTGCCACGGGCTACGTTGGCGGGCGATTGCTGCGATTGCTCGAAGACACTGGTCGCCCGCTTCGCTGTATGGCGCGGCGCCCCGAAAATTTGCGGGCTCGTGTCAGCGAACGTACCGATGTCGTCCGTGGCGATGTGCTGCAGCGTGATACGTTGGCGGACGCTGTGCAGGGGATTCACACCGCGTACTACTTGATTCACTCGATGGGAACAAGCGATGGTTTCGAACAAGACGATCGCGATGCCGCTGGCAATTTCGCATCAGCCGCACGAGATGCGGGCGTCAAGCGAATCGTCTATCTCGGCGGTCTTGGGGAAGACGATGATGAATTGTCGAGTCATTTGCGGAGTCGACACGAGGTGGGAAAGGTGCTGAAGGAATCGGGAGCCCAAGTCATCG
>NZ_ANOG01000169.1 GCF_000346295.1 Rhodopirellula maiorica SM1
GCGTCCCCGTTGAACCTGCAACACAAAAGTTCTGAAAGTCTGGCTCCCCTCGCCTCCGCAGGGCTTCCGCAATTTTTAAATCGCAAGTCACACCGGGCTGGGTCCAAGAAAATCAATGAACTGTAGGGCAACGGCCCGGTCGTTGGTTCGGATCTATTGACGACTCCTGGCAAATAGCCGGGCCTTCGCCCGGAACACGAAGAACAATGCAACTTCAAAACTTACGTGATCAGGTGAGGTGGCGTGCTCGGTTTCTCCTCCGACTTTGTCTAGCGCGTGGCGACGACGGACTTCATCGTCATCGAATCCAATCCTTCACCGTGAACGGTTACCTTTGCCTGCTGGAACATAATCGTACAAGATGCAACAAATCATTGCTTCAAGCCGCCCAACGTGACTGCGCATCGGTCTATAATAAAAAACCTTGTCACATTGAGTTACGCCTGCTCTTACAGCTCTAATCCCCCCGAGACAAAGAGAAGTCACCATGAGTGCCGATACCACCCAGCAGGCGATTGCGGACATGAAGCAAGAGCAGCTGCCAGTTCCGCAGCACAAGCTGCATGGGTGGACTCACTTTGTCGGTTTGTACGCCGGCGAGCACGTGGCGGCGACCGAGTTTGTGATCGGGGCGACGTTTGTCGCATTGGGGGCAACGACCACCGATATTCTGATCGGATTGCTATTGGGCAATATCCTGGCGATCCTCAGTTGGACGCTGATCACGGCGCCAATTGCGGTACAGACTCGGCTGAGTCTGTACACGTATTTGCATAAGATCGCCGGCGACTCGATGTCCGATCTCTACAACTGGGCCAACGTGTTGATTTTTACCGTCATCTCGGCGGCGATGATCACCGTTTCCTGTACCGCCGTGCGGTTGTTGTTCAACATTCCGGCTCAGCTTCAATGGTATCCCACCGACGCGATGTTCGTAGTGGTGGTGCTTTCGGTCGGCATGATCGTCGTCTTCGTGGCGATGTATGGATTTAGCGCGGTGGCCGAGTTCTCGGGACTGTGCGGGCCGTGGCTGGTTGTGATGTTTGTCAGCGGCGCTCTTGTCTTGCTCCCCGCGCTCGCAGAATCGGTGCTGGGCCGAACCACGCTGAATGGGTTCCAAGATTTCATTACCATCGGCGATCACTCGATTTGGACAGGAGTCAACAGTAACGGAGACCCTGGCATAGGACTGATCGAGGTGATCGGTTTCGCCTGGGCGGCAAATACGATCACCCACTTTGGGTTGATCGATATGGCGTTATTGCGTTACGCCAAACGATCGATCTACGGGCTGTGCACCAGTGCGGGCATGTTGTTTGGTCACTATGTCGCCTGGATCTGCTCGGGCATCATGGGAGCCGGAACCGCAGTCCTGCTCAAATCAACGATCGTCGAACTCGACCCGGGCGATGTCGCCTATCGCGCGTTGGGGCTTTCCGGTTACGTGATCGTGATTATCGCAGGCTGGACCACCGCAAACGCGAATCTGTACCGAGCCGGGTTGGCGGCCCAGGCCATCTTTTACAACCATTCGCGAAAGGGAGTCACCTTCACCGTGGGCTGCGTGACCGTGGTGATCGCGTGTTTTCCGTTCGTGTTCGGCCAAATGCTGCCGCTATTAACCTATGCAGGTTTGTTGGTGGTGCCAGTCGGTGGGATCGTGTTTGCCGAACACGTTGTCTTTCCTCGGATCGGATTCACACGTTACTGGGTCACCTACCGCAAACTGACGCATAGCACACCCGCCGTCGCATCGTGGGCCGCCGGGTTGGTGTTCGGATTCGGGCTGAATGCGTTGCAGGTGATGTCGTTCTACTATCTGTTTCTGCCCACGTGGTTATTCACCATCATCCTCTACACGTTCCTAGCCAAACTGTATGGCGCCGCCGAAAAGTATCCGGCCGAAGAAGAGGCCGATCGGAAGAAGAACGAAGCGATCAAAGAGTATCAAAGAGAGCAGGCGATCCGAGAAGGCGAACAGGTCAAGGACCATTCGATGTTCTCCAAAGTGTTACACGTCTTCTCGCGAAGCAGCCTGGGGCTGACCGTGGTGTTGGCGCTAATGGTGATGTTTTGGAGTCCCGATCTAGAAACGTATGAGCAGAACCGCGATATCTTTTATACATGGGGCTTTGTATTCACGATCACCTATTTTGTTTTCGCCTATTGGGTGCTGCATCGACGCAAAGCACTAAATCCGCAACCCAATGACTAATGAACCCTCAACAAATGGCAAGATGCCCCGTAGCGGAAGTCGTCAAGACGTTCGTTGATGATTGAGCCGCGCGCCGACTGAGCCGCGGGCCGTAACACACCGGGTAACGCACCGGACCCGGCCGCTCACGCGTCGCGGCTCACAAATCAACGCAACAACGCCCGACGAGTTCCGCTACACCGCGATTGATCCAAAAGCCACTAACCAACGAAACATTCAAAACAACCCACTGAAGATTTGCGAGAGAATCCCATGAACAACCCGATTCCCTTGAGTCAAGAAAACCTGTCGCAGCTACCTGACGCGATGGCACGTCCGGAGTATGACCGTAGTCAAATCAAAACAGGCATCGTGCATATCGGCGTGGGCGGGTTTCATCGATCGCACGAGGCCTATTACACCGATGCCTTGATGAACTCGGGCGATTTCTCGCAGTGGGGAATCTGTGGTGTCGGGTTACGCGAAGCGGACCGCAAGATCGCCTCGGTACTCCAGCAGCAGGATTACCTTTATACGCTGATCGTCCGGCACCCCGGCGGCAAGATCGAAAACCGCGTGATCGGGTCGCTGGTCGATTTCATGATGGGAATCGACGATCCTCAAGCAGTCATCGACCGGATGGCCAATCCCGATACCAAGATCGTTTCGCTGACGATTACCGAAGGCGGCTATAACGTCGATCCTGATAGCGGTGAATTTGATACGTCCAACCCCGATGCCCAGCACGATCTAAAAAACCCAGATCAACCCAAACTGGCGTTTGGTTATTTGGCTGCGGCGCTGCGAAAACGACGCGACAATGGCATCCCCGCCTTTACCGTCCAGTCGTGTGACAACATCCAGCACAATGGCAACCTGACTCGCAAAATGGTGTTGGAGTTTGCTCGTCATCAGGATCCCGAACTGGCACAGTGGATTGAACGCGAGGTCTGCTTTCCCAATGCGATGGTCGACCGCATCACGCCGGTCACGACAGCGGCGGATATGGAATATCTCGAGCAAGAAATGGGGCTGCAGGACCAATGGCCGGTGACCTGCGAACCGTTTTGCCAATGGGTGATCGAAGATGATTTCTGCGACGGTCGTCCCCCTTGGGAAAACGTCGGTGCCCAATTTGTTCCCGATGTCACGCCCTACGAAAAGATGAAGATCCGGCTGCTCAACGCCGGACATTCGGTCCTGGGAATCCTGGGCTCGGTCTATGGCCATGCCACGATCGACGAATGTGTCTCGGACGACCTGTTTGCAACCTACCTGCGTCAATTCATGGACATCGAGGCCACCCCCGTCCTGGACGCCGTCGAAGGCATCGACTTAGACGCTTACAAAGACACTCTGCTTGAGCGATTTGGAAATCCGAACATCAAAGACAAACTGTCGCGGATCTGTTTGGAAAGCTCCAGCAAGTTGCCAGTATTTCTGATCCCCACGATCACCGAGAATCTCCAGCGAGGCGGCAGCATTCAGTACGCGGCACTGGTGATTGCGACGTGGTGCTGGTACAGCGACCAAGGCGTGGATCAATACAACAAGGAACTCGAGATCATTGACGGCAACCATGCGGAACTGCATCAAGCGGCCGCCGAGACTCGCGACGATCCCTTGTCGTTCCTACGGCTGACCTCGGTATTTGGTGATTTGGCAAAGAACGAGCGATTCGCCAAAGTCTACACCGAGATGATCGACAAGATTTATGAGAACCCCGACGTCTCGCTGCAAATGCGAAAGATCGTCAAAGACAGACAGTAGGAACTTCACCCTCAACCTCGCCAACTCATAATCTTAATCCCGCTTCCGCGAGCCTCGTTGGAGCCGAAGCAATCCGAAAAGATTAGGATTAAGCGATCCCACGGCTTACGCCGTGGGCTAAGTGCTGTCGTCCCTGCCGGGACTCTTCGATCCGGTCCTGGTGCCGGACTCGCATCTTGGGCGGTTGTTTTCGTCGCGTTGCGATTGGCGATGAACGTTATGATCGCTGTTGCCACTACCGCAGCTTCGCAAGGGGATGCGACGATGAATGTCGCACGTGGACGTGCAGTGAGGTTTCTTATTTGGTGCCGGAGGCGCTTTGCGTGATAGCCTTGGACTTTAGTCCAAGGTTTCGGTGCCTCGATTGGCATCGAGTCGCGGAGCGACGTTCTGTGACCTACGATCGGGATACAAAACGTCCCGCCGGGACTCGGTTGATGTTGATGAACATCCCTCGGACTTAAAGTTCGAGGTAGCGGGCTGTTGATTTAGTGAAGCTTCCTATGGCAAGGGGTGGCTGATGGACTATCTCGTCCGTCATTGATGTATTCGACGGACTAGGAAGTCCATCGTACGACCAAATCAACAGCCGGCGACCGAAAATTGTCGCTCCGCGACAGCAAACCTTTGAGCCGCTGGCGACGCTATAATCGAGCGATGGGTGGCAACCAGCACGGTCCAGTACAACTGTCGTGGCGGCACCATTGCCCTGCTTATCTTTTCCTCGAGTGACCGACATTCATGCCTGACAAAAGTTCCAACGACAGTATCGCACTACTGATTGACGCGGATAACGCGCCTGCCGCAAAGATCGACTTCATCATCTCTGAACTGGCCACCTACGGCATCGTCAATATTCGCAAAGCCTATGGAAACTGGACCAAACGCCCATTGGACGGCTGGATCAAAGTACTGCATGAATACGCGATCGCACCAAAGCAATGTTTTGACTTAGTGAAAGGCAAAAACGCTGCCGACATGTCGCTGCTGATCGACGCCATGGACATTCTGTACACGAAGCAGGTCAATACGTTTGGTCTGGTCTCGTCCGACTGCGATTTCACACCTCTGGCTCTGCGACTGCGTCAGGATGGCAAGCAAGTCATCGGGTTCGGTCGACAAACATCGCCAGAGCCGTTCGTGCTGGCCTGCAGCCACTTTATCTTTTTGGATGAAGACAACACCAGCAAAACGCCGCAGAAGAAAAAAGAGATATCGGTCGAGTCACTGCAACAGAACACCAAGCTGATGAATACGCTTCGAACGGCGGTCAAGGAAGCCGCCGACGAAGATGGCTGGGCATCGCTGGGCCCTGTGGGATCTCGCATCTCCAACCAAGGGCCGTTCAACCACCGCACCTACGGGTTTCGCAAACTCAGCGATATGTTCGAAGCGATCAATTTGTTTGAAGTCAAAAAGGGAAAACAACCAGGCCGACCCTCGGTTCGTGTCCGACTACGAACATAAGCCTGCACCTCTGGTTCCACCCACTGGTTCCAGGGCTCCGCCTTGGAACCCACTGCACCGCAGGCTCCCGCCCAATGCCATCTACTTTGGCACTAAACGGGTGGCGTTTGTAGCGGTGCGGCGCAAGCCGCCCGGTCTAAACCGAACGTTTCACTCGCCTCAACCGGACGGGCCCCGCGCCCAATGCCATCTTCTTTGGCAACCACTGGAGATGTTCAAGTAGTGGGATTCGCCAGAATTCCCCTCTTTGCTGTTGAAACACCAGAAACTCTGGCGAGTCCCACTACGAAAGTAGATGGCATTGGGCTCCCGCCTGCCGCACATGACGACGCGAGGCAGGAGCCTGGGAACGAGTTTTTTTCAGCGAAAAGTGCCAATTTTTCGAGAATTTCCAGCAGGTTGCCTTGTCTGCTGAGATAAGGGGGGTAGAGCCAAACAAGCAATTGAGCACGATTCGAGAACTTGGATCGCGAGAATATTTCTTAACTTCCAGCAAGGGCACACCCGCATGAATGCCAATCGACGTCATGTACTGAAAGGATTGGGCGGCGTTTTATCACTTCCGCTTTTGGAAGCGAGCGTGAGCAACGTCGACGCGGCCACCACCACCTCTCAGACGCCCACACGATTGTTGGTCGTCGGAAATCCACTAGGCGCCCATCCGGAGCACTTTTTCCCTACCGACTTCGGCAAAAACTTTACGATCTCGCCCACTCTGAAGCCGCTGGAGTGGGCCAAGGATCGGATGACCATCGTTTCGCACACCGACCATGGGATGAACAACGGTCACGGCCGTGAGATCTCGTTTTTGAGCGGTGTGTTACCTGCAAATGCCGCGGCGTATCCCGAAAAAAATATGTCGGTCGACCAAGTGATGGCGCGACACACCAGCGGCAAGGTTCGCTATTCGTCGATCAACGCGGCACTGGAACGTGGAATCCGCATGAACTGGACTGCTAACGGAACCGAGTTAGAACCGTTCACCGATCCGCAACGTCTGTTTGATCACTTGTTTTTGAATCTGTCAGCGAAAGAGAAAAAGGTTCGCCGCGAATTGATCGAACGCAACGGCAGTATTCTGGATGCCGTCAGCGGCCAATTCGCACGCTTGCAGCAACGCGCCAGCCAATCCGACAAACAACGACTGGAACAATACGCTAATTCGCTTCGCGAGCTGGAGAACAGTTTCGCGGATCGCTCGGCCTGGATCGATCGCGATAAACCAAAGTTCGATATTTCCGAACACTTCCAACAGTACGAGGTGACGGTCGAAAACCGCTATAACGCGATTTTTGACATGATCGCCTACGCATTCCAAACCGACATGACTCGCGTGGCAACCGTTGGATTTCCAAACGAGTTGAAGTACACCGACGTCGAAGGGGTGACCCGTGGCTACCACGCTTGCACCCACAACGGACAAGACGAAGCGATCATTTCCGAATTGGTCGCGATCGAATCGTTTCAAATCGCACAGCTTTCACGCTGCATGAAAAAGTTGGACTCGATTCCCGAGCCCAATGCCAATGGCAGCATGCTTGATCACACGATTGTGCTGTTCGGTAGCGGCATGGGATACGGCGGCACGCACTCCAACCGTAACTTGCCGATCATGGTCGCTGGTGGTGGCTTCAAACACTTGGGACACGTCGACGCTCGCAACAACGCAGGCGCTAACATGCCGCTCTGCAATTTGTATGTCACGCTACTGCAACGCTTTGGAATCGAACGAGACAAATTCAACACCAGCACGGGCTCATTCGACTTGCCGTTTGCTGTTTGAATGATGCTCTCCCTTTCTAAAATAGTCCGAATCATGATGCGTTCACTGCTTCTCTTTGCTGTCGTGTTATTCACCTGCTGCCCCGCGACCATCGTCGTCGCGGAAGAATGGGAGCTCATGAAAATGCACTGCGGAAAATGTCACCTCCGTGCGGAACCGGAGGGAGATTTTAATCTTCGATCGCTTGGCAGCGTTCCGAGCGCGGAGAGCATCGAGCATTGGGTTGCCAGTGTGGACTACGTCGAGCTTGGCGAAATGCCTCCGGCGGAAGAGAACCGGATGACGGCAGCAGAACGCCAGCGGTTGATCACGTTTCTGCAAAAGAAAATCCGCGGCTATGATGCGCAAACCGCCGACAGCAAACGCGTACCGCCTCGCCGTTTGAACAATCGCGAGATCGCCAACAGTATCCGCGATGTATTGATGATCGAAGATGTGGGGACGCATCAACCGATGGCCAATCTGCTCGGCGACACGCTACACGATGGTTTTGATACGCATGGCGACTCGTTGGGAATCAGCGAGTTTCATCTCGATCAATACATCGATGCGTTTCGCAAGGTCATTGACACCACCATATTGACGGGACCTCGCCCCGAGACGCAACAGATCACGGTTCGTTCGGACGATTTGCGACGGACGAGCTTGTCGCAGCGCAAACGCCCCGAAGGTCCTGGACGCTTACCCAACGCTCTCGATTTTCACGACATGCGAGCCCGTATGTATTTCGAGAACTTTGAAACGGTGCCAGCGACGGGACGCTATCGCATCACAATTCGTGCAACCGGAATCGACCGCGGCGTTTATGATTACGAAAAAACAGGTATCTACGTTGATGATCCAATACGGTTGAGTGTTCACTTGGGAGATCGCGTTTTTACCTACGCATTGCCCGACAACGAAGTCATGCAAATTGAACTCGACGAGTGGCTTGCCGCCGGCACCAAAATCCAATTGTCGTACCCCACCGACGGACTTCGCCAAGCGAATAACGGAAACTTCAAATTCCAATATCGGTATGCACACGATTATCTCAAGGAAAACGACCCAAAACAGTATGCGAAAGTGGTCGCTTCGATTGCTACAAAAAAGAAACGCGAAAGAGCCAAAGTGGTCTCGCACTGGAGCAATTGGACCGATTATTGGCAGGGACCACGTCCCCGCGTCTTCGGGGCGGATGTGGAAGGCGCCATCAATGACGACTGGCCCCCGAAACGACAGATTGCTTTGTTGGGCGAGAACCCCAAGGCAGTGGACGCCGAGGCAATCCTGACCCCGATCGCCGCACGCGCTTGGCGACGCGAGGTTCAGCCAGGCGAATTGGACACGATCATCCGTTTGGTACAGTCACGTGCCAAGCGGTTGGGTGACGTCGAAGCGTTCAAGGAAGGGATCGTGGCGATCCTCGTCTCGCCCTCGTTTCTATTGATCAATCCCGAGGAAGGGAAAGCTGCAGAGCGTTTCGCGACCAAGTGGAGCTACTTTTTACAGAGCACGATTCCGAACCAGCGATTGCGAACGGCAACGAAGAAGGGTGAACTTCAAACCTACGACGCGGTTCGTGATGAGATCGCTCGCCAGTTCAAAGCAGGCGAAGCCGACGAGTTTTTGCGTGAGTTTCCGCAGGCTTGGTTGCAGCTCGACCGGATCAGTTTCATGGAACCCGATCCCGATCGTTTCCCGCTATATGATCGCAAGCGATTGAGCGAAGACATGAAGGATGAGGTGCTCCGTTTTTTTCGGCATGCCATTGAGCACAACGTTCCCGTCCCCGAATTACTGACCGCTGATTATTCGTTCGTCAATGCGGACTTGGCCAAGGTTTATGATATCCCGGGGGTGCCGCAGGACTCGGAGCTGCGAAAACATGTTTATAGCGATGGCAAACGTGGCGGGTTACTGGGGATGGGAGCGTTCTTGACGTTGACCGCCGATAGTTTGGGGACATCGCCAATTCACCGTGCGGTGTATGTGATGGAGAATTTTATGGGCATCGAACCCACGCCGCCTCCGGCTGACGTGAAGATCACCGAACCAGATGTTCGCCAAGCGAAGACAATCAAAGAGATTCTTGCCGCCCACACGTCCGACGCCACGTGTGCGTCGTGTCACAAGACCATCGATCCGTACGGCTATGCTTTCGAAAATTTTGGTCCGATGGGCGAGTGGCGAGACTTTTACATGGCGTTGACTGAGCGAGCGGTCAAGAAAAAGCGAAAGAGCGAAGCAAAAACTTTGGAAGTCGCCGTCGATGCATCGGCAACATTTCGCAGCGGAGCGAAGTACGAAGACATTGTCGAATTTCGCGATCTGATGAAGGCCGATGCGGCGCGAGATCGTTTCGTTCGCTGTTTCATTACCAAGTTATTGACCTACGCCAACGGCACCGAACCGGAGGACTACTCGGGTGTGGAGACGATCTTGGCCAAGTCGGCAGCGAACCAATATCGCATCATCGACACGATCGCAGCCGTCGTCGACAGCCCGCTGTTTCGCGAAGAATAGGCTGCTGGTCAATTGTCTTGGCTTTTTCCAGACTCGATGACCGAATCGATTCTTATCTCACTTTGAACATCCTCGCTCTTCACGCGAATCAGCACTTCGTTTCGTCGCAGCGGTCCGGGAGTGAAGGGAGGATCGTAGCCGGCCGTCTCTGCCTTCTTCTCGGCAACCAATCCTTTTTTGTCGATCCACTCTCGCAGCTTCGCTTCGGCTTGGCGTGCTGTTTTGGCATTCATGATGCCTGAGAAGCGGATCACGGCGAATCGGCCGCCTTTGCGTTCGCGGATTTCGACGTCCTTCGATACTGGCTGAGGTGGGCCTTCGGAAGCGACCCGTTTAGGAATCACAAACCCCATCTGGCCTGCTGATTCTTCTTCACCTGCTTCCATAAAAACCGGCGTTGTCATTTC
>NZ_ANOG01000170.1 GCF_000346295.1 Rhodopirellula maiorica SM1
GTGCCAATGATTTTAGTGGGGCTCACATTAACCCTGCGGTTACCGTGGCGATGCTGATCGCAGGCAAATTGAGTCTCGCTATGGCGATTCCATACTTTGCCGCGCAAATGCTTGGTGCTATTGCGGGGGCCGTGCTTGTCTATCTGTTCTACCGTGAACATTTCAAAGTCACGGAGGACGCTGACAGTAAATTGGCCTGCTTCTGTACCTCGCCCAACATTCATAACCTGCCGCAAGCGTTTTTGTGTGAAGTCGTTGGCACGTTTGCCCTGATCCTGCCCATCTTTTTAATGATCACTCCGAGTCTGACGCGCGGCGACGCCGCTGCGGATACGGATCCTGTACTCGGGCTCGGCACACTCGGTTTTCTGCCTGTGGGGATGTTGGTGTTTGGTATTGGACTGTCGCTTGGCGGGACGACTGGCTACGCGATCAATCCGGCACGTGATCTGGGGCCCCGGTTGGTGCACGCTCTGTTGCCGATCGCCGGAAAACGTGACAGCGACTGGAGCTATGCTTGGGTTCCCGTTGTCGCTCCGATTATCGGTGGATCGCTCGCAGCGTTTGTCTATTTGTTGATCGCCTAACAATCAGCGATCGACTTAATACGTTGATTCGATTGCGTTTCGCGTTATGATCGCGGAGCGATCAACGACTTTGGTTTCGCTAAAACTCATTTATCACGATTGCAACATTATGGAATATTCTTTGATGCGACTTTACTGCGTCAGCGCGACGACGGCGGTTGTAGCGGTGTGGTGTCTAACGCACTGCAACGTTGCCACGGCACAAACGCCCCACCTGGCTGCCGAGTCAACATTGACATCGGGTGATTGGCCGGGATGGCGAGGCCCTGCGGTCAACGGCATCGCGTCGCCGGATCAAGATCCGCCACTTGAGTGGAGCCAAGACGAAAACGTGCTGTGGCGAACCCCGGTCGCGGGTCGCGGACACGGTTCGCCCACCGTGCTCGGCTCACACGTCTATCTTCCGACCGCCGATGAAAAGCGAAAAGTTCAGTTGGTATTGTGTTTCGATCGGCAGACCGGCAAACAGCTTTGGGAATCCGTCGTGCACAACGACGGTTTCGAGAACAAGAGCGGACGGAAAGCCAACGAGAAGGCGACACTGGCGTCGTCGACGATCGCAACCGACGGAAAACGTCTCTACATCAATTTTATCAACGACAGTGCGATGTACACGTCGGCACTCGATTTGACCGGCAAAGTTGTGTGGCAAACTCGCGTGAACGACTATTTGATTCATCAAGGTTATGGATCCTCCCCCGCGATCTATGACGACCTGATCCTTGTCACATGCGACAACAAGGCCGGTGGTGCGATCGCGGCATTGAACCGAAACACTGGCGATATCGTTTGGAAACACAAACGCCCTGAGCTTCCCAACTACGCTTCGCCAGTCGTTCTGAATGTTGACGGACGTGATCAATTGATCGTCACCGGGTGCGACTTGGTGACCAGTCTGAATCCATCCAGCGGCGAAGTATTGTGGGAAATCGAAGGAGCGACGACCGAGTGCGTGACCACCACGGTGACCGACGGGACGCACGTCTTCAGCAGTGGTGGTTACCCGCGGAACCATCTCGCCGCAATCGCCGCGGACGGTTCGGGGGAAATCGTTTGGGATGAAAATTTGCGAGTCTATGTGCCGTCGATTCTGTGCCGTGACGGCCATTTGTACCTCGTACTCGATGCTGGCGTGGCGATGTGTCTAGATTCTAAAACCGGAGAAACGATGTGGAAGAAACGGCTCGGCGGATCGTTCACGAGTTCGCCGGTGATGGTGAAGGATCGCATTTACGCGACCAACGAAGACGGTGAAACATTCATCTTTCGTGCCAGCCCCGATCGATACGAATCGCTCGGAGAAAACCAGATAGGCGAAAGCGTGTTTGCATCTGTTGCGATCGCGGGCGGTCACCTCTACCTGCGAACCGCGGCCCGCGAAGGCGACACACGGCAAGAGTACTTGTATTGCATCGGTAAGTGAGACGCAGACGTGAAGGCTCTATCCGAGCTCCCCCTAAAGCAAAGCTTTGGCTCCGTTTGGGAGAGGTGCAGAGATGTTGCGAGGCCCAAAACTCACGGTGCCAAGCAGAGTGGCGGACCTCGCTACTGCGCTAATCGTTGCGGCTTAGGTGTCGCCGCTTCGGCGATGCGTCCTGGGGGGCGTTGGCCCGATCCCGGTCGTCCTCGATCTCCCAGCTGTTCGCGTGCGGTTCCAGCCAACGCGATCAAACGCTTGACGATCTCCGGGTGCTCCGCAGCAACATTATGTTGACTTCCGATATCCTCGACCACGTTGAAGAGAAGTGGTTCAGGTGGCTGATTGGATGGGAAGTGCGGGTGAGGTTTTCCTGCGACTGGCAAAAATAGTTTCCACGGACCACTGCGAATTGCTTGCAGTTGGTCGGCGTGATAGTAGTAAAACGCTTCGTACGGCGTCTTCGCATTCTGCTCGCCATAAAACAACGGCGAGATGTCATGGCCGTCGATTTCGCGATTCCGCGGCAACGCACCGCCAGCCAACTTAGCAAACGTCGGCAACAGATCCATCGTCGTAGCTAATTCGTTGCACACTGTCCCGGCAGGAACTTTGCCAGGTTGCCAAACGATTGTCGGCACGCGGAACGCACCCTCGGCGGTGGTGTAGCCGCGACCATGTAGCGGCAAATTGGATCCGCGGCTTAGATCGTTGACATTCCGGTTGATCGGAGCTCCGTTATCGGATGTCCAGATCACAAAGGTATCGTCGGCAATCCCAAGGTCACGTAATTGATCTAGCATGACGCCGATCGACCAATCGAGTTCCTCGACCGCGTCACCCCAGGGGCCGTTGCCACTTTTGCCTCGGAATTGCTCACTCGAAAACGGCGTCGAGGTGCTGCCCGGCATCGCTTGCGGAAAGTACAAAAAGAAGGGCTCGTGCTGATGTTCTGCAATCCACTGCATTGCTTGCTCGGTGTATCGTTTTGTCAATCCGTCGCGGTCGCACGGGGCTTCGATGACCGTTTCGTTTTGCATCAACGGCAACGGTGGCCACT
>NZ_ANOG01000171.1 GCF_000346295.1 Rhodopirellula maiorica SM1
AAGGCGTTTGTGATGCAAGACAAGACGCCTTTCCTACGCGCAGGGCTGATCGATCCCCGCGTTCCTGATTTCAAACAAGGCTACGCGCTAGGGAATTCGCTATGGATTGTGAAGCAACCCAGCGACTATTACACCCGCCACCTGCTGCTGCACGAGGGGGTGCACTCGCTTGCATTTGACCAATTTGGCGGAGCCGGCCCGTCATGGTTCATGGAAGGAACGGCAGAGCTGCTCTCGACACACTCGGGATCGGCCGCCACTACGGAAATCAATCAGCTGCCCGCCGACCGCGAATCGGTTCCCTATTGGGGGCGATTGAAACTGATCCGACAGCGACGCGACGAAGGGAAGATCCCCACACTCGAAACGGTGATGCGATATCCTGCCAATTTAAACGGTGACGCAGAACGTTACGCTTGGTGTTGGGCTGCTGCGATGCTGTTGTCCGAGTATGACGAATACCGCGATGTCATCGTTACAGCAGCACGCAGCGGCCGCGACAGCAGCAGCAATTTCACTCGCCAGATCTACCAACGTTTGCTGCCCGAATGGCCCGCCGTGATCGCCCGCTGGCGTCTGATGTGCCACGAACTGGATTATGGTTTCGACTGGGAACGCGAACGTGTCGACTTGGCGGTAGATCAGCCGCAATGGAACGGGCAACCGATTTCGCGGGACATCGCTGCGGCAAAGGGCTGGCAATCCCTAGGTGTCCGCTTGCCTGCCGGGATTCGCTTCAAAATTTCAGCGCAAGGGCGATGCGTGATCGCAAAACGCGACAAAGACTGGCAAAGCGAAGCCAACGGGGTCACGATCGAGTACGTCAATGGACGCCCGCTTGGACAGCTGATCGCTTGTCTTGTGCCGCTCAGACAGACAAGCCAACCGCTATGCGAGCCGCTCGAGATTGTTTCGGTTAAGGATGAAATCGAGCTTCAAACCACCGCAGAAAGCTGGCTTGTGCTGCAAATCAACGATGACGTGGCCCAGCGAGCGGACAATTCGGGCAGCTACGCAATCGAACTGTCTCGCGTGAACTAACCAACCTGATCGGGCCATGCGAATCCTTGCAAAGACCCGATTCAGGTGGCGGCGAATACGGTTTTGGCGTGAAAGAAGCCGCCCCTCACCTCTTTATTGCATCTCGATCAATCGAGTTAAGCGGGTTAATTCAAAAATGCTACGCAGATTTTCTTCGACATTTTTGAGCACCAATTTTCGGCCATTTTTGCGGACCAGCAACTGCAAGCGGATCAATTCCGACAACTCTTCGCTGGTAATCCGCTCGACCTGAGAAAGATCGACCTGGATGATCTCGTCCGCCCCTTCTTCCGCTAACTGCCCTGCGACAATGAGCCAATGGACTTGAATTTCCGCGTTTGCGGTCGAGTAACGCTGATGATCCAGTCCAACATCCATTGGTTTCAATCCCGCTTGAATGGGGTGAGAAGTGCGAACCCCCTTTTTCAATGCATCCGGCATGCCGCTATCCGCAAATCCCATCGAAACGCGAACAACAGCCCACCGCCACCCGCTAGACACAAATAAAGGACACGAGCAAACCATTAAGTCTTTTCTTCGGTTTCACGAACACGAGTGTCGTGCCTAGGAAACTGGCAGACGAGCCTAGATAGCGTGCAACTGCGGAAAAAACGCGATTTTACAACATAGGAAGCTCGGTTCCGACAGGCGAAGGCCTAACCCCCATACGAGTGGCAAACCTACACCTTTCGGTTCAGAAAGCAGCTTTACAGGGGGAGCATAAACCCCGCTGTGAATTCAGCAGAGAAAGAGTCTGAGCGGATAGCGTCTGTTTTGTAACTTTGGAGCAGCGGATTCGGTTTGAACTCTACCTAGGTTGGTCTGGTGGAGCTGGATCGATCAGCACCGAGAGGACAGGCGTTTTAGGGGGATGCGAAAAAACTTGTCGTGTGCTTTTTGCGTTGGCTTGATATAATAAAGCTCCTACCCCAGCCCCCACCCACCTCGATTTTTCGCTCACCGACCTCGGCAAAGGGCCGTAAATCAAACGGCCCAAAGAACAAACGGTCCGTAAATCAAACGGCTCGTAAAATAGGCCTAATTCGGTTTGCGATAACACGCAGCAGTTTCGATCGCGGATCAGTCATTTTTACATGACTGGCTTTCATCGATTGGCTGTGATCGATCGCATCCCTGTTTTTGCAATAGACTCCACCATCGGCCGCGTTTCCGCCACGCGTGACCGCTCCAGCCTCCCACTCGCCTACATATCACCGTGATTCCTTCCTCCACAATCCGCCGCTTTGCCTCTACCGCCTTGTTGGGCTGGGTTGCGTGTTGCGTTAGCGCATCCGCCGCCGAGTCGAGCGATGCAGCGGCCTCGCCAGGGGCTCGAATTTACGCAGCACAATGTGCTTCGTGCCACGGCAGTGAGGGGCAGGGCGTCGAGTCAGAATACGCTAGCGCGTTAACAGGCGACTCATCGATTGGCCAACTGACCGAGATCATCTCGGAAACGATGCCTGAGGACGATCCCGAAACATGCCAAGGAGAAGATGCCGAGGCGGTTGCGAAGTATATCTTCGAAACCTTCTACAGCGAAGCGGCGCGATTGCGAAACCGGCCTCCCCAGATTGGGTTGGCGCGACTGACAGGCGACCAATTGCGTCAGAGTTTAGCCGACCTGTACGCACGCATCTCCGGTGGCAGCTGGAACCACGATGAACGTGGAATCCGCGGCACCTACTTTGATACCCCCAAATGGAAAAACGAGGCGAAAAAGATCGAGCGAACGGATGCGGTTCTCGATTTCGATTTTGGTCACGAGGGTCCTGGCGAAGGCGTCGACCCGGCCGAGTATTACATTCATTGGGCGGGTTCGCTGATGGCGGACCGCACTGGCGAATACGAAATTGTGCTGCGAAGCACGTGTTCCTGCAAACTGTATCTTGGCAGCCCGAACCGTATTTTCATCGACAACCACGTGCAATCCGCCGGACGAACCGAGTTCCGCAAACGGATTCATTTGACTGCGGGCCGCGGCTACCCGATCAAACTCGATTTCACGCAGCGGAAACGCAAAACCGATCAACCTCCGGCGTCGGTGTCACTGTCTTGGGTTCCGCCAGGCGGAGTCGAGACGGTGATCCCGCAGCGGCATTTGATCTCGGCAAGCTTTCCGGCCGCGTTTTCGCTACAAACCAAACTGCCACCGGACGACCGTAGTTACGGTTACGAACGAGGCATCGAGATTAGCCGTATCTGGGACGACTCGACGACACAAGCGGCCGTCGAGTTTTCGAAACTTGTCGCGGATGAGCTTTGGCCACACTACGAGCGAAAGAACAAAAAGAAGCCGAACGAAAATCGAGCTCGACTGAGAAGCTTTCTCGAGGAAATCGTCAGCACGGCGTTTCGAGGTTCGCTCGACGACGCGACCCGCAAGGTCTATATCGACAAACAACTCGATGCGACTGACGATGACGCCGAAGCGATTCGCCGCGTGATGTTGTTGGCACTCAAATCACCGCGTTTCCTGTACCCCTTGCTCGATTCGAATCGGCCACCTTCGCAACAGGCGGCCAACCGTTTGACGTTGGTGTTATTCGATTCGCTGCCCAGCGATGAACACTTGCTAAAAAAGATCAGCAAAAATGAGCTCGAATCACCCAATCAGATCGAGCAAGCCGCGTGGCAGATGGTCAACGACTACCGCACCCAAGCCAAGACTCGCGATTTTCTTACCCATTGGTTTGAAGTCGCCGGCAGCGATGAAATCAGCAAAGACGAAGCGAGTTACCCTGGTTTCAACGACGCGGTTCTTAGCGATCTGCGAGCTTCGTTTCATGCCATGATCGATGAAATCGTGTGGAGCGATCCGAGCGATTATCGTCAATTGTTCTTAGCGGATTGGGCCTACACGACATCGCGAATCGCCGAAGTGTACGGTGAGGCGTGGAAACCAAAACAGGCCGCCGCTAACGAGGGCGATGGCAAGAAGGCCGATCGCCCGCAGAACGCTCAGGAACCCAACCCGCTCGTCCCCAGCGTCAGCGAGCCCAAGACGCATCTCGGGCTACTGAATCATCCGCTGTTGATGAGCAAGTTGGCGTACTACCAAACCACATCGCCGATTCACCGCGGCGTATTCCTGTACCGTCATTTGTTTGGCCGCGTACTGCGTCCACCGAACGCAGCTTTTTCTCCGCTGAACGCGGACCTGCACCCACAATTGACGACGCGTCAACGTGTGGAACTACAAACCAACGAAGTGAATTGCCAAGTCTGTCATGAGAAAATTAACGGCCTCGGCTTCACGCTAGAAAACTTTG
>NZ_ANOG01000172.1 GCF_000346295.1 Rhodopirellula maiorica SM1
CGGAAAGATTTTGTGGCCGTTGGGAAGCACAATCACGTCATCGCTGCGACCCAAGATTCGGTACTGGCCCGTTTCTGAATCGACTTGGACAACGTCGCCAGTGTCAAACCAGCCATCGCGGTCGATCCGCTGCTCGGTCGCTTTCGGATCATTCCAATAGCCTAGCATGACGTGATCGCCGCGAACAAACAGCCGTCCGTCGCGAATCTCGGTTTCCCAGCCATCGACGGGGCGACCGACTAATCCAGGAACCGGATCCTTGACGGTCGCACTACAAATCACAGGACCGGTTTCGGTACATCCATAACCTTGAATCACGGTCACGTTGCGTTCGGTCCAGCGATCAAATGTTTCGCCAGTCAGTCCTGCCCCGCCGCAGCCAAGAATCTTCAGTCGCGATAGTCCGAACGAGTTGGGCTCTTCATCAAGAAGCCGGTTGGCAAGACTAGGTACAACATTCGCCAGCGTCGGTTTGACATGCGGTGCCATCTGTTTCCAGCCTGCGTAGCCGTAGGTCAGTACAAGGGTACAACCACTGATTAGCCATGTGCCGAAATCACACGTTCGCGCGTAGGCGTGGGCCAGCGGTAGACTGGTCAACCGCACGTCCGTGGGCGTTTGCGGAACCGCTTTCAGTTTCGCGTAGGCGTTCTTGACCAAGGTTTGATGAGAGAGTGTGACGCCCTTCGCTGTCCCGCTGGTCCCGCTGGTCCAAAGAACCACCGCAGCTGATTTGGGATATGTTCCCCTTTGCTCCGCGAACATAGCGTCGTCCGCAACATTTGCAGAGCGATAGGCAGCGGCGTCTTCCTCGCTGATCCAATGACCTCCGACGCGATCCCAGCATGCTTGTTGATGTGCCGGGCTAGCCCAACCACTGATGGGAACATGGATCGCACCGACCCGGGCGGCTGCGAGTGTCAACAGCACATCGTCGACCGTATTGCGGCTGAGGTAGCCGATGCGTTTGGGCAGCGACGGTGATGACCGAAACAGGTCATCTAAATGAGCCGTCGTCGAATCGACAAGCAAAGCTAGGTCTCGCCAAGTTCGCGAGCAAAGTTGCTCGTTTTCCCAGGTGACCAAGGCAACCGAATCCGGCTGCGATTGCACCTGTTCGCCAAACGCGTCGAGCAAATTGGTGTGCATAAGAAGTGGGAGAGATGCTCCCATTTATCGATTTGAGTCCGTAGCGAAAGTCTGAGAGACTTTCGGTCTCCATCGCTCGTGGTCGAAACTCTCTGCGAGTTTCGCTACGCACAAAACTATCGCATACCAACTCTTCCCCAAGCAATATTGGGGAAGAGAGTAATGATGACAGGCAGGAAGCCTATCCCACTGTTTAGACAGTTGCGCTGAGGGTCTTGCGAAGCTTCTCGGCGTTACCAGCTTGGCCGAACGAAACCATACGTGCGACACAAACTTCTTTCATCGCGGTACGAGCGGGCTTCAAGTAGGCACGTGGATCGAAGGCGGCTTTGTCTTCGGTGAGGACTTTGCGGATCGCACCGGTGATCGCCATGCGGCAATCGGTGTCGACGTTGATCTTGCGAACACCGCTCTTGATACCACGTTGAATTTCTTCGACAGGCACGCCGTAGGTTTGCTTCATTTCACCACCGTACTTGTTGATGATGTCTTGAAGCTCTTGTGGCACCGAGCTGCTGCCGTGCATGACCAAGTGAGTGTTGGGGCATTTGGCGTGAATCTCTTCGATTCGGCTCATTGCCAAAACTTCGCCGGTTGGTTTCTTGGTGAACTTGTACGCACCGTGGCTGGTTCCGATCGCAACGGCCAACGCGTCGACGCCGGTTTCGGCAACGAAGCGAGCTGCTTCATCGGGATCGGTCAGCAATTGGTCGTGAGTCAAAACGCCTTCGGCACCGTGGCCGTCTTCTTGCTCGCCGCCACCCGATTCGAGCGAACCGAGGCAACCGAGTTCGCCTTCGACGCTGACGCCACGAGCGTGGGCGGCTTTGACAACTTCAGCGGTGACGCGAACGTTGTAGTCGTAATCGGCAGGCGTCTTGCCGTCCGCTTCGAGCGAGCCGTCCATCATGACGCTGGTGAAACCGTTGTCGATTGCCGACAAACAGGTTTCAGGGCTATTGCCGTGGTCTTGGTGCATCACGATCGGAATGTGCGGATACAACTCGGTCGCTGCGATCATCAAGTGACGCAGGTAGTTGTCTTGCGTGTACGAGCGAGCGCCACGCGATGCTTGGATGATCACTGGCGAATCGGTTTCTTCGGCCGCCTCCATGATCGCTTGAATCTGTTCCATGTTGTTGACGTTGAACGCGGCAACGCCGTAATCATTTTCTGCTGCGTGGTCGAGTACAACGCGAAGTGGAACCAAAGCCATGACTAGCTACCTGAGTGCTTGAGGAAAAATTGGTAAGTTCAAGAATTGTACGGATTATCCCCGAGTGACGCGGTCTCGCAAGGGCTTTACGTTGCGGTTTCCCCCACGAGCGGAGGATGAAAGGCGGCAGGCCGATGCAGGGATTCGATGCCCAGAAGTGTCGATTCTTGCCAACGGCTTTCTCATTGCCCCTGTCTTGCCTTTAGTCCCGCTTGAAGCGTCGCTATGATTTCGTCGACATCATACACACAACCGCCCCACGTTCCCCCGCCAACTTGCTGAAGCGCCGCCCACAACCGCGTATCGGCGGGCATTTCCGCCTCGACAGCTAAATCCGGATGCGGCCCGCGTGCGGAAAACCGCTGTTCAACCGATGGCTCGGCTGCCCCCGGCTCCAGCACCATATCGACTCTGCCGGTTAGTGAGACTCGGTCAACTTCGATTTCGATCATGTCGCCATCACGGACTTTGGCGATGGGACCGCCCGCCAGTGCCTCGGGGCCAATGTGCCCGATACAGGCCCCGGTACTGACTCCAGAGAACCGCGCATCGGTGATTAAGGCGACCTCTTTTCCGAATGACAAGTATTTTAGCGCCGAGGTGATCTGGTACGTTTCCTCCATGCCGCATCCAAGCGGCCCGCGGCCGATCAATACGATCACGTCTCCCGCCTTGATCGTCGGTTCGGTTTGCCCTTTGATCGCCGCGATCGCAGCCCGTTCGGTGGTGAAGACGCGTGCCGGGCCTCGTTTGCGATAGACGTTGTCCTCGTCGATCACGCTCGGGTCGATCGAAGTCGCCTTGATCACCGATCCTTCGGGGCAAAGGTTACCGCTGGGAAAGCAAACCGTGCTGGTCATCCCGCGACGCGTTGCTTCGGCCGGTGGAATGATCACTTCATCAGGATCGACCCCATCGGCTTCGACAAGCCGCTCACGACAAACTTGACGCCGATCGCTGACTCGCCACTCGTCGATTAATTCGTTCCATGTTTTTCCGGTGATGGTGATTGCATCGGCGCGAAGCAGTCCTTGTTCTCGCAAGTGCCATGCGACCTCGGGGACGCCGCCAGCCAAAAACAATCGCACCGTGGGATGGCCAACGGGACCATTGGGCAGACAGTCGACAAAACGAGGGACCATCTGATTGACCTTGCGAAACGCAGCGGCATCAGGACGTTTCAGTCCAGCTGCTGCCGCGATCGCGGGAATGTGCAGCAACAAATTTGTGCTGCCGCCGACCGCCGCGTGGATCAGCATCGCGTTGAAGATCGCGTCGTCGGTCAACACGTCGCGGAGCGATTGGCCACGCAGCACCATTTGTCGCGATGCGTCGGCTGAATCGCGAGCCAGTTTGGTCCAAATCGGTTGCCCGCTCGGTGCGAGCGCTGCGTGTGGAACGGTCATCCCAAGGGCTTCGGCGACAACTTGACTGGTCGCCGCCGTTCCCAAAAATTGGCAACCGCCGCCCGGCGTACCGCACGCTCGGCAGCCTTCCAGCGATGCTTCCTCGAGCGACATTTCACCGCGTGAATAACGGGCTCCGATTGTCTGGACTTTGCCTGCGTCTTCACCGACTGTGGGCGGCAACGTCACGCCACCAGGAACCAAGACATTGGCCAAACTACTCGAACCGGCCAACGCCATCATCATCGCAGGCAACCCTTTGTCACATGTCGCGATGCCGATCACTCCTTTTCGCTGCGGCAGCGAGCGGATCAAACGCCGCATCACCATCGCGGCGTCATTGCGGTAGGGCAGCGAGTCGAACATGCCCTGGGTTCCCTGGGTCCGGCCGTCACATGGATCGCTGACAAACGCGGCAAAGGGAACGCCGTCGTGCTGGCAAACCTGTTCCGCTGCCGCTTGGACCAACAATCCGACTTCCCAGTGTCCGGTGTGGTAACCCAGCGCGATCGGCGTCCCATCGGGATTCCGCATCCCGCCTTGGGTGCTGAGGATTAGGTATTGGTCGCCCAATACCCGACGCGGGTCGAATCCCATTCCGACGCTCTGGGTCAACCCAAACAGATCGCCACTGCTCCAATTTCGCAGAATTTCGTCGCTCAAAGGCAGCTTTCCGGTCGGCCCGGATGCTTTGGTTTGGACGGCAGCGACATTTTCGAGAGCACCAAAGTAATCAGGTTCGCTCATGGGGGGACACCACAAAAAAACGGTAGGACGAATGGGGATCGTCCTACCGTAGCTGGAAATGATCTGCGAGGGAACTCGATGACCGCCGTGAAGCTTGTCCCCCTCGGTTACTTGGCTGCCGTTAGCGGCGATCGCCTAACAGGATGAACAGGTAATACGCCAGCGTCATGATCGATTGCAGCGTCGCCGCAACGTAGGTCAGTGCCGCCGCGTTGAGAACTTTGGCAACATAATGCTCTTCGTTGCCCGCGATAATCCCTTGGGCGACCAGTTGCTCGCGAGCTCGTGAGCTAGCGTTAAACTCGACTGGCAAGTTGATCACTTGGAAAAAAACGACCGCCGCGAACAAAATCACGCCAATCCAAGCCAAGGCGGGGATGCCGAACCACATCCGCCCAACAGCATCCAGATCCCGGCACCCGAACCAAAGTTCGCTGCGGGGACTGCGGCGTTGCGGATCATCAGCGGTGCATAGTTGTGAGCGTCTTGGAACGCGTGCCCTGCCTCGTGACACGCCACTCCGACGGCCGACATGCTGTGACCGTTGTACACATCACTGCTCAATCGCAGCACTTTCGCACGAGGGTCATAGTGATCGCTCAACATGCCGCCGACTTGTTCAATTCCCACGGAATGAAGCCCGGCGCTGTCGAGCATGCGGCGAGCCGCTTCGGCCCCCGACATTCGCGTTGAAATCTTACTCATTTGCGTAAAAGCCGATTTCACCTTCCACTGGGCGTATAGCCCCAGCAAAAAGGGTGGCAACACAAACAAAAAGTAAAGCATCATTGGCTTTCTATCACCTCATTTGGGTAAACACACACTTTGACGCCAAAACGACAGCGCAAAGCGATATCTAGTCTTACACGCAACTTGTGGACCATTCGCAAGCTGTCGTGGGATTCTTGGCAATGGAGGCATCGAATTCTCACGTTTTTGTCTCCAAAAAAACAGATTGGGCCACGCTCGTCAGAACGTAGGCTCAGCCATTACAATTCGAGGCACGATAACCAAAGGGTGGCAGACCAGAGGGTGGCCATTTTCCACGACATCGTGGACCTTATTCGGACTGTGCAGCTGGTTTAATAGCCACTTGGTTCTACGACGAGCTTGTTTCGTTGATGTCTGCTGGTTGTCGGGGCCCGCCTGATCATGGGCCTACTGGATTTTAGGGCCGCCTAATTTTGGGCCCGCCTGATTGACAGGAAAATGGTTCTTCGACGGTTGCGGTCGTGGTTTTTCGCGGCTGGTCGATCGCACTGCATTGAAAGTTTTCGTGAACGTTTTAAGCCAAATTTCCACCGCCGCATCTGACCTGCTGTCACCGCTTCGTCTTTGCGATTCCGTTTTCCATCCAAGCGGGATGCTCGCCACTGCTGACGGGGTGCTAGCAAATGCTCAGTGGCTATCCAATCGCACTTATATTTTGTTGGCCGTCATTATCACGGCACTTGGCATTGCCACGATCGTGATCGAAGTGCTCTCACGACGCGAACCGATGGGGATTGAATCGGCGCTGATCACGCGGTTCAAGCACAAAGTCCGTGTGTGGTGGATGATGCTGGCGATCTTTGTGTTCGGCTTTGTGCTGCACCGGGTCGGCGTCGTCGTGCTGTTTGGTTTTGTTTCCTTTTTGGGCACTGCGTGAATTCATCACGATGACGCCGACACGGCGAGGCGACCATCGGACGCTGTTTTGGGTTTTCTTTATTTTCACCCCGCTGCAATACATTTTGATCGGCTTGGGTAGCAGCCCGCCAAGCTGGATCACGAGCGACCCCAATCGTGATTTTTATGATTTCTACAGCATTATGATTCCGGTTTATGCAAGTTTGTTCATTCCGGCCCGGGCGGCGATCGCCGGTGACTACAAACGGTTCCTCGAACGCAGTGCCAAGATTCAATCGGGATTGCTGATCTGCGTTTACTCGCTCAGCTACGCACCGGCGCTGTTGGACCTTGATTTGGTGCAAACCGGAAAGATTCCTTGGGGCGGCAGCAACGTCAGCCTGCTCGTTTTCTTTGTCCTGATCGCACAACTTGCCTCGGTGTTCGAACGTGCCTGGGGCAAACTTGCCGGTCGCAAAGTGATCGCTGAAAAAATCAATGCGTCGCGAACCTGGGAAGGCTTTTTAGGCTCGATGGTGACCACCGGACTGGTCGCCGCGGCACTTTCGTGGGCCACTCCGTTTCATCCCTGGGAAGCTTGGATCCTAGGCGCGGTGGTGACCGTGATGGCGTGTGCCGGAACGATGACGATGAGTGCCATCAAACGCGATCGCGGGGTCACCGATACCGGAACGCTTGTCCAAGGACACGCTGGGTTGTTGGATCAAATCGATACGATTTGCTTCGCGGCACCGGTCTTCTATCACCTCACTCGATTCTTTTGGTCGGTATGACGCTTACACTTTTTGATACTCACGCCCATCTCAATACCGATGCCTTTGACGGCATCGTTGACGACGTGATCACACGTGCCAAGGCTGCGGGGGTGGTGGGGATCAACGTCGTTGGAATCGACGTGAAAACCAGTCGCCGCGCGTGCGAACTCGCAGCGGAGTATCCCGATTACCTGTTTGCCACGATCGGGATTCAGCCTAACTCGGCCGCCGAAGCCGATGAGGGAGATTTTGCCCAGATCGAAACGATGGTCGACCTGCCCGGTGTTAAAGCGATCGGTGAAACGGGATTGGATTGTTATTGGGACGATACTCCGTTAGCACTGCAACACGACTACTTTGATCGTCACATGCAATTATGCCGTAACACTGGATTGCCAATGGTGATCCATATGCGAGAAAGTGGCGAATTGATTGTCGACCAACTGCAACGGCAGTCGTCAGTGCCCGCCGGTATCATGCACTCGTTTACTGGCGATATTGCACTCGGTAAACAGTGCTTAGAGATGGGGCTGCACCTCAGTTTTGCCGGCATGGTCACGTTCAAAAAGAGTGACGAATTGCGCGGTGTCGCAGCGATCGTGCCCGATGATAAACTGCTCATTGAAACCGACGCCCCGTATCTCAGTCCCGAACCGCTGCGCGGCAAACGGCCCAATGAACCCGCTCGCGTCGAGCACACACTTCGCTGTCTTGCCGATGTCCGAGGCGTGTCCCCCGAGCGGTTGGCGGCGATCACGACCGAAAACGCCAAGCGTCTGTTTGGTTTGCAGGTATAGTCGATGTCGTTTTTTTCGTAGCGAAAGTCGCCAAGACTTTTGACAGATCACGACTTCACCTCCCCGAAACTTGTTTTGGGGAGGTCAGAGCGAGCGGAGCAAGCTCTGGGTGGGGCCTCGTTGTGTTAGAGATTGCAATGTGCAAGTTTGATGTAACCAGCCCTCCCCGGCCGCTACCGCGGCCGCCCCTCCCTCCCTCGGGACGGTGAATTCTGCGATGCCGGAACTTCGCTGCGCTGCCTTCCGGCCTACGGTATTCCTCTACGGCGCCGGGTACTTGACCGCGTTTCGGATCATTTTTGCTCGCAGCGTCTCGCTCAAATCGATCTCCATCGCATTGGCGATCGCGATCACGTAAGCCAAGCAATCGGCGAGTTCTTCGCCCGCCTCGTGTTTGCGTTTTTCATCCAGTTTGACCTTGGCTCCTTCTTCGAGCGTCAACCACTGGAAATGCTCCATCAACTCGGCTGCCTCGATCGCCAAGGACATCGACAAATTTTTGGGGTTATGAAATTGGTGCCAGTCTCGCTCGGCCACAAATTTCTCGACCAGGATCCGCAGTTCGTTAACCGAGGTTGTTTCGTCGCTCATGGTTCACACTCTACAATCTTGGCATGGATGATCGTTCAACCGCACCGCACCCCGATCGCGAAACGCCACCGCGTTCCGGCGGAAATGTGCTTCGTCAATGGAGTTTACGCGAGTTCTGGGGGTTGGTCACGATCGTGATGTTGGTGGTTGCGTTTGCCGTGACGCTTGGGCGGTTGCGGCGGGCGGAAACCGAACTGGATCAACTACGCCGCGAACATGGCTATCTAGAACCCACCACGGAGAGTGAAATTGCCGCCTCGCGTGCGCCGTCGGACCAACCGCTGACCTATCGCGCCCGTGTGCGTGTACCCGACCAGCCGCGTTACCGCGTGTGTTATAGCACATTGTGGCCCAG
>NZ_ANOG01000173.1 GCF_000346295.1 Rhodopirellula maiorica SM1
CCCAGAGCCGGCTGCCGCCGACTCTGACCTCCCCGATGAGGAGGTAAAGGCACGTTGTGAACGAAGAACTTCTAACGACCCGAAGAGGCAAACCTCTGTTCATAGCGTCTTCGACGAACTCTCCTGTTGCGTGCGAGATTTGACGAATGCCAACAAGTCGTTCGCCAAGTCGGCTGCGGTTTGGTAGCGAAAATCCACCGACGGATGGAGCGACTTCAGCAGGATACGCTCAAGCGTTTTGCTGAACGTCGATTTGATCTTCGTGGGTCGTTGAACGGGCCCATGCGCGATCTCGGAAATGGTTTGCTGACGATCTTCAGCGGCGATGTGGTGAGGGTGCTGTTTCAACAGCAACATGTACAGGATGATTCCCACCGAATAGATGTCTGTGCGTTGATCCAGCGACGCGATTTCACCTCGAGCCTGTTCCGGAGACATGAACAGTGGTGTGCCGACAACACATCCGTCGACTGTACCTGAGAGATCTTCGCTGGGCGCCAGGAACATCGATTTGCCAAGTCCAAAATCGACAAGTTTAGGTTGTCCCGATTCGGTCACCATGATGTTGGACATTTTTACATCGCGGTGGATGATGCCATGTTCATGAGCATGTTGAAGTCCCAAGCAGACATGGGCGATCAGCCGAATCACGGCTAACGGTGCGAGTTGATGTTGGCGAACGTACTGGTACAACGTCCCGCCGTTGACCAAATCCATGGCATAATAACCGAGTTTCGAATCGATATGACTATCGTAGATTTTCGCCAGATAAGGGTGATCAAACTCTTGCATCACCTTGATCTCGTTGGCAAACCGGTTGAACACTTTTTCGGTTGCCAGATCGACTCGCAATACTTTGAGTGCCACCGGACGCTGGGTGGCCACTTGCACCGCTTCCCAAACGGTGGCAAACGCACCTTGGCCTAGAACCTGCTTGACTTCGTAACCTTCCACTCGCGGTCGCGACCATCCCTCCGGTGGAATCGCTTCGATGATGCGTCGTGCTGCGGTGAGACGCCGTTTTAGAAGGTCCAAATCCGCAGGCTTGGTCATGTATTCATCCGCACCTGCATCCAACCCCGTGACCACGTCTTGTTTAGTATCGCGGCAGGACAAAAGCATCACGTAGGTGTACGGCCGCGACGAGTCCGCTTTCACTCGGCGACATACCTCAATGCCGTCGACTTTGGGCATCTGCCAATCCAGCACCGCGATCCGAGGTGAATCATTGCTCGCTAGATGTTGCAGCGCCTCTTCGCCGTTCTCGGTAGTCACAGGAATAAAGCCCCATGACCGGACATTGGTCTGGATCACCTTCAACCACAACGGATTGTCTTCTGCGATCAAGAGTTTCATGCTGCGCATTGTACCGCATGCCATCCAATGCAAGCAGTAGCAATTCGGTGAATTCAACGTGGAAGTTTGACACGTCGTCAGCAGCAGTGCGGCAGCCGTGGACTAAGAATGTGACACGGCGAGATCAAATCGATAACGCAGCCGTCGCAGTGGGCAAATGGATTCCGCCAGCCTCGCGTCGCTTAGGTCAACCACGAAATCAAAACCTCGCAGACCTATTCGGTATGCTCTTCCGCCAAGTAGACATCCAGCGCATTGGACAACCCTGCGGTCATCCGGCAGATTGCTTGGAACTGCGTTTCGATCTGAGAAAGTTCGTTCTGTTCGCCCATCTTTTCTAGTTTCAAGACTTCGTCGACACACCCATTGGCTCCGAACAAAGCGACGGACCCCTTCAACACATGGGCAGCCGATTTGATCATTTGACCGTCGCGTGCGTTGACGGCATCCGCAATCGCCGACAACTGGCGACGCGATTCGATCTGAAACATCTCGATCAACTTGCGTACAAACACACGATCGCCTCCCGTGTTCTGCAACATTGCATCACGATCAAAATCAACGGTATCGATGCCTGGTTTGTCCGGCAACACGCTTTCACTCTCTTTCGTTTTATTCAGGATCGATTCGATCGCCACACGCAATTCCGTCATCGAAACCGGGGTCTGCAACCGGTGACGAATCCAATCCGATGCCGATTCGGATGCATCGGCACTGCCCTCGGGAACTGCCACTAGGATAACCGGTACCTTGCCGATCGTTGGATCTTTCTCGAATTGTTGAATCCAATCGCTTCCTTTTTCGGCTAAAACCCCCGCACTCAGCAGAATCAAGTCGTACATGGCCTGGTTCTGTTTGACGCGCCGCAGTTCTTGGTCCAGCGAATTCGCGCTGCTGCACGGGAATGTCGATAAGGACCACTGCGATAATCGATCACACCACGATTGCGAGCTGGCTAGATCGCCCCCCACTACCAATACGTTTCGGCCCCGGAAATTTGAAATAAATCGTCTCCTCTAAGGATCGCTTTGCTTTGTTTGTTCGGCGTAAATTCGCAACTGTTCGATCAACGTCGCCAATTCGCGTGCGGCTTGTGGCAGAAGCGTATCGCAGTGCTCGTTCATGTCCGCGAGCGGTCCACGCAAGTCGTCGCAGACCTTGGACACCTCGATCGTCCAGGAGCGAAGTTGGCGACGTTTGTCTTCGCAATAACGAAGCCGACGTTCGGCTTTCTGCACGCGTGCCACCGCTTCGCTGGCTGCCGGACGATCTTCGGGGCGAAGCGACGCTCGTTTGCGAGCCAGATCGTCTTTGGCTTCATTGATCTCGCGTTCCGCCAATTGCAACTGATGCCGCCAATACTGTGGTTGAGTTTGCGTAAAATACTGTTCTGTTCGCTGGACCATCGCCCTTAATTCTTGGACCGTTTTGGACCAATCATCCGACAACCGCACCATGCCAACCTGCATCGCGGCGAGCGAATCGATGTTGCGAACATTACTGGTGGCCATGGTTGTCACCGGTCAGCAGAGAAGAGGCGGGGGATCACTTTAGCAACATGGTTAGCGTCCGAGGTATGCATCAATTTGTTCCGCTTTTCGCATCAAGTAAGGCACATGTTCTTCGGTCGATTGGATCAATCTCGAAATCTGACGCATTTGCGTGGTAAACTCTTCACCAAATTTGCGTTGCTGTTCATCACGCCACGTTTGTTCGAGCTGATTCATCTGAGATGCGAGCATGGTCGAACGCTGCTTCATCTCTTCTGCGAAACGATGCAAATGCGCCGCAAACTGACGCAACTGTTCGGGATCGACAACGGCTTGATTCATAACGATAGACCTTCGGGTGCAGAGAACGTTAAGCGTGTTTCTTCTTTCCTGCGGCAGAGAGTTTGGCAATATCCTGCTGGACGATCGCCAAGTGTCGTTGATAGTGCTCAAGCGTCAGATCAAGTCCGAGTCGTTCAGCGGTCTCGCACAGAAGTTTCAGAGCGGCGCGGCGGATCGGCAGCGGTCCCACGACGGCGCGGCGAAGCCCAGCGGCGCGCAGCGCTGCCATCGCTTGCACGTCCTGGCCGAGACTGAGTAAACACTTGCCCTTTAACAAATACGCTTGCGGCGAAAACTCGTCAAACTGCACGAGTTCGTCAATCTCTTTGATCGCTTTGTCATGCTGGTCAGAATCAATGTAGGCTTCCGCTAACACCAATCGCAATTGCCGCAGCGATGGATCGCGAGCCAAACGAGCATCGCAGACTTCGATACGGCGATACGCCCAATCCTCGCGACTTCGCTTCATCTCGCGTTCGACTTCGGTTGTTTTCAACCGCGCTGCCAAATCGCTCACTTCGCGAAACTGTTGCAGCGACCTCGCCAACTTTGCCTCTTCGAGCTCCCACAATAACGACATGTCATCGGGAAAAATTCGCACCGCTTCGGTGAGCACGCGTTTGGCCTCGTGCGGCCGATCTTCTTTGCGATAGATCGCAGCCAACTCGCGGAACGCATCCTGATCGGTTGGGCACGACCGCAAATGGACCTCGAGTTCCTGGCGACGCTGGCGGATCAACTTTGGATTGTCCTGCGGCTCGCTCGGGTCCGCGTCCGCTGGTACGTTTTTGCGTAGAAGTTCCTCGGGACGCACCGGTCGCCACTGTCCGCCATCCATCGGATTCGGGGATTCCGAAGCACCGGGAGATTCCGACGCACTGGGCGTTTCCGACGCACTGGGCGTTTCCGAAGCGGCGGCACGAGCATCGCGTGGCAAGGCAGCCGCAGCAGTACCAGAGGCGGGGTCTTCTGCGGACGTATTCGCCGAATGTTCTTGATCGGATGGCTCCGTGGGTTGTGACATGCCGATCCGCACCCTTCCGATGATTTGATGAAGCGAGAGAAGTTGCGTTCATTGTGATCGATTAGCAGCCCAAGAGCAACTTGCCCAATGTCGCCCGTCGCGACCGCAATCAAGACGCTCGCTCTCCCCCCCCTCACCGCGAATCCCCACCGCGAGATCCTGCGCGAATTCCTCAGCGTTTTACGCCTGAGCGGCCAGCATGTTCTGCATGCTTTCGTTGACCAACCGCTCGACCCCAGGCGAATAGTCGAACACTTCGACGCTGACCCACCCGTCATACCCCACCTTGTCCAGCGAAGCAAAAAGGGGACGGAAATCAATTTCTCCCATCCCCGGTCCCAGCAAATTAGGGTCATTGGCGTGAAAATGGATCATCCAATCCGCGTTGTTTTCGATCACCTTGGTGATCGAGTCGGGTTCGGTACTCATCGCTTTGACGTCCAAATGCAACCCTACCTGCGGGCTGCCGATCATCGCTTGCAATTCCCTTGCCTCGGCAGCGGTGTTCAAAAAGTTCCCTTCGTGAGGCCCCAGCGGTTCCAATGCGATCTTGACGTCCAGTTCGTTTAACAAATCGACGCATCCGGAAATAACCTCCGCTGCATTCTCCATCGCCTGCTGCATCGTTTGTCCCTCGGTCAAATTCCGCTGCTGCGGCGACCCCAGCACCATCAGACGTCCCCCCAAGTCGCTACACAACTGGACCAGGTCTCTCATGTAGCCGGCGGTTCTTTCGCGGGTTTCCGCATCCAGTGTCGTCAGATGGAATCCTTCGGTTTTGGCTAACAGCCAATGCAACCCCACGATCTCGAGCCCCGCCGAGGTGACCGTGTCGCGATAGGCCGCGCGTTGATCTTTGCCAAACGATCCAATGTCGTTGGCCAGCATAAAGGGGGCGACTTCCCACCCCGTGTATCCCGCGTCCTTGGCAAACTTCACCGCTCGCTCTAGCGGCCAATCTTGAAACGTCTCATTACAGATTGCGTAGCGTCGTGTCATTTCAATCCTTTCTATTCCCCACCTTTGTGAACCAGCTCGAAGTATCTTGTCTTCTCAAAAGCGAAAGCGATACCCCCAACTCTCGCCGCTCGGACTCGCTCGCCCCCCGTCCACTTTGCCCCAGTGTCCCAGCAGCAGCGATCTTTTTCCAAATTCCGACCAGATTTCTAAATCAATTTCTCTTATGCTAGCAAAATTCACTAAACCTTAAACAGCAAACCACTTAGGGATTTTAGGCGGCTAGAAATGGCGATCGGTGGCGAACGAAGGGATGTTTGTAAACCGTTGTCCAGCCATGACTTAACGATCAATCAAAATTCGGTTTGACACGCCTCCCGCAATCCCTAAGATTCGCGAGTCGCCCACATGTAGTGTGGTTTTGCCGCGATCGGCACTACGGGTAGTGATGGCATTAGCGTTTAGAATGACGCTGCGTTACGTGTAGGGATAACGGGTTGAACCGGTTAATCCCCCCCGATGAACGAAAACAAGCTCCACACTTGTGCAGGCGACAAAAGTTCACTTCCCCTATCAATTTGGCGAGTATCCGACGTTTCGCGAGGATCGCGATTAAATCTTGGCGATCGGTACAAGCCCCACGGACGAACCCCTCTAGGAGTCTCAAAGCGATGGCATCGGTTCTATCTGAACGCACCCACGAAAGCTCAAGCTCGACCGCCAATGACCCTGCACTGCGGCGCGTCAACGAGCAGCACGGCGTGGAGTATGCGCGATCAAAGTTTGGCAAAAAGCTCCGCTCACGAGGGGGTGCCGATGTTTCCGACGGGTTGAAGATCGATTCCGTGTTCTGTCCCGACGACGGAGAGACTCCGTTTGCAACGACTCGCTGGGAATTGCGAAGCGCGACGATCAAAGACGAAAGCGGCAGCGCGTTGTTCGAACAGAACGACTGTGAAATCCCCGCATCCTGGACTCAACTCGCCACCAACGTCGTCGTTTCCAAATACTTCTACGGCGATCCGAAGAATCCAGGGGAACGCGAACGCAGTGTTCGCCAATTGATCCACCGCGTGACCCGTACCATCACCGACTGGGGACTCGAAGACGGCTACTTTGATTCGCCCGAAGATGGCGAACGTTTTTATCGCGATTTGACCTGGCTTTGCTTGCATCAACATGGTGCTTTCAACAGCCCCGTCTGGTTCAACGTCGGATTGCACGCCCAATACAACGTGGTGGGATCCAAGTGCAACTGGCACTGGAACGAAGCCGAGCAAGACACCGCTCAACCCGAAAACCCCTACGAATACCCTCAAGGCTCGGCCTGTTTCATCCAATCCGTGGATGACAACATGGAAGACATCATGCGATTGGCGTGCAGCGAGGCGATGTTGTTCAAATTCGGCAGCGGCACCGGCACCGACTTGTCGACCATCCGCTCGCAACGCGAAAAACTCTCGGGCGGCGGAACGCCATCGGGCCCGTTGTCGTTCATGCGAGTGTACGATTCGATCGCTGGCGTGGTCAAAAGCGGCGGCAAGACCCGTCGCGCAGCGAAGATGCAATCGTTAAAGGTGTGGCACCCCGATGTGCTCGAGTTCGTCGAGTGCAAATGGAACGAGGAAAAGAAAGCGCACGCACTGATTCGCGAAGGCTACGAATCGAACTTTAACGGCGAGGCGTACGGCAGCGTGTGCTTCCAAAACGCCAACCTTTCGGTTCGCGTGACCGACGATTTCATGGAAAGCGTTCGTGACAACAAGCGTTGGCAAACCCGTTGGGTCAGCGACAAGATCACCGAAGCGGCGCCGGAGTACGATGCCCGCGAACTGCTGAACAAGATGGCCGAGTGTGCTTGGCACTGTGGCGATCCCGGTGTGCAGTACGATACAACGATTAACAAGTGGCACACTTGTCCGAACAGTGGCGCGATCAACGCCAGCAACCCGTGCTCGGAATACATGTTCCTTGACGACACTGCTTGCAATTTGGCGTCGATCAATTTGATGAAGTTCGTCAGCAAGACCGATGGCACGTTCAATGTTGAACGTTTCCGAGCCGCCTCGCGGTTGTTCTTCATCGCCCAAGAAATCCTGGTTGACCACGCCAGCTACCCGACCGAGCCGATCGCTCGCAATAGCCACAAATATCGTCCACTCGGACTCGGTTATTCGAACCTCGGCAGCGTGATCATGACGTCGGGCTTGGCTTACGATTCGGACGCCGCACGCGGTTTGTGTGGATCGTTGACTGCACTGCTGCACGGCGAAGCGAATCGCACCAGTGCCGAAATCGCGGGTGTCGTGGGCCCCTTCGAAGGTTATGCGGCAAACGAAGAACCGATGCTCGGCGTGATGCAAATGCACCGCGAAGCGTGCGACCAGATTCACGACGATGGCCCTGCGGAACTGAAAGAAGCCGCCCGCGAACTTTGGGACGAAGTGCTGAAGATCGGTGAGAAGTACGGTTTCCGCAACGCGCAAGCCACCGTGCTTGCTCCCACCGGTACGATCAGCTTCATGATGGATTGTGACACCACCGGAATCGAACCCGATATCGCCTTGGTCAAATACAAGCAGTTGGCCGGTGGCGGGATGCTGAAGATCGTCAACCAGACCGTTCGCTACGGGCTGGAAAAACTCGGATACGATGAAGCGCAAATCGAAGGCATTTTGGCGTTCATCGATGAAAACGATACGATCGAAGGGGCTCCGGATCTGGATCCGGAACACTTGAAAGTCTTTGATTGTGCGTTCAAGCCAAACGGCGGCGTTCGCAGCATCGCCTGGCAGGCTCACGTCACGATGATGGCGGCGGCACAGCCGTTCCTGTCCGGTGCGATCAGCAAGACCGTCAACATGCCAACCGACGTGACCGCCAAAGACATCGCCGACGCCTACTTCTGGGGCTGGGAACTGGGACTCAAAGCCATCGCGATCTATCGTGACGGCAGCAAGCAGTCGCAACCGCTGAACACCAAGAAGAGCGATGAAAAGGGAGCCGCTGAATCGGCAACCACCATCACGAAGACGATTGAAAAAGTGGTCTTCAAACCGCGTCGCGAGCGTTTGCAAGACACTCGCCAAAGCTTGACTCATAAGTTCAGCATTGCGGGTCACGAAGGCTACTTGTGCGTCGGTTTGTATCCTGATGGACGACCTGGCGAAATCTTCATCACGATGGCCAAAGAAGGTTCGACGATCGGCGGCATCATGGACAGCTTCGGCACCGCGCTTTCGATTGCACTGCAGTACGGCGTGCCATTGGAAGTCCTTGTGAACAAGTTCAGCCACACCCGGTTCGAGCCGATGGGGATGACCAGCAACAAGGACATCCGCATCGCCAAGAGTGTTGTTGATTACATCGCCCGATGGTTGGGACTGACCTTCATGAGCGGCCATGGTGACTATTCGCCATCGGCGATCACAAGCGAAGAAGGCGACAAAACCAGCAACGGTAACGGTCCCGTCGTCGCATCCCCGAACCGAGTGACACAAGAGTTGAAAGAGGACGCCGGAGCCGCGGTGGCGATCGTCGAACGAGCGACATTCCTGGCCAGTCTGCAGGATTCCGGGGTTAGTAGCGGGACCAGTAACGGTAACGGACACTCGCATGCCGAACCGACCGCCGCATCACAGGAGCAGCAGTTTGCTCGTTTCCAAATCGACGCTCCGTCATGTGACAACTGTGGCTCGATCACCGTTCGCAATGGCAACTGCTACCTCTGTCACAACTGTGGCAACAGCATGGGCTGCAGCTAAGTCGGTCGCAGCAAGCGGCCCCCGGTAATCTGAGCCGTGGGCCGCAAAGCACCAGGGTAGCACGAGCACCCTGAGTAGAATCTCAACCAAGCTGGCCACGGGCGAATTCCCGTGGCCAGCTTTTTTTTCGTACTTCTTCTCGCCACGCCTGGTTCCAAGGCTCCCGCCCAATGCGTGATCCTCGAGTAGTGGGATTCGCCAGAATTCCCGTTTTC
>NZ_ANOG01000174.1 GCF_000346295.1 Rhodopirellula maiorica SM1
ACCGATCGAAGATTTCCTTCACGATCGCCACCACATCAGGGTCATCGAGCTGCAGCCGTCGGTCAGAGTCCACAACGTAGCCGAAGGGCGGTGTTCCTGTGGTCCACTTTCCCTCCTCTTTCAGCTTTGAGAGTCCACGAGAGACGTTCTTGGACAGATCCCGAAGAAACTGATGCTTTCCTTCCTGCTTCACTGAATAAACTAACCGGCTGGCCATGTCGGACCAATCAATCCGGCCGTCGGTGCAAGTTGCCAGATGAACTCCAGCTTGTCGCAATGGATGGATCCATCTTCCGGCCTCGATCATGTCGAAACGACCAAAGCGATCTTGGTCCCAACAGAGGATTGCTTCGAACTCGCCCGATGCCCCGGCGCCGATCATGCGTTGAAAGTCGATGCGTTTATCGGTGTTGTCTCCGCTCACTCCCAGATCTTCGTACCAGCGGATGACCTTGTATCCGTTTTTCGCTGCGTACTTGCCGATTTCGTCTCGTTGCTGATCTGGGGACGCTTCCTGGTCGTCAGTCGACATACGGACGTACGCGACTGCGTTTTTGGTTGCCATGACGTGCACTCACTACCTTTTTGTGGTGACCTTAGAAAAAAAATGGGCAACCGGCTAAGGTTTACCGGCTTTCGGTGAGGGTAATTAGGCCTCACCTAGCCCGCCGTAAGGATAGCGTCTCAATTCCTGTTGACGACTCTTCGCAGCCGAGAAAAATTTACGTGGGGGCAACCCACCGCTCATGTTGCTTGTTAGAATCCTCTCCGGATCCGATGAAAGCTGGTGATTTTCAGTGTGGAACGAAACAAGGTCTGGGCAGTTTGGCCATCAAACTGCGAGTTTTCCGACCTGTCTCCATGCGTCTCGGCCAGATAGATGTTGACACCACAGAGAGCAATCGTGAACGAGGAAGAACCATTTAGTGGCATTTATAAGAAACTCTATGAAATCGGGAATACCGAAGAGATAAAGCAGGTATTGAGAGAGGCTAAGGTGAACTCACCCCACCTTAGTGGAGATATTGTGCTGGGATATAGCAAAGAAGACACGATTTCAAACTTGCGTCGGGCAGTAGCATTAGAAATTGTTTCCAAAGAGGTCGTCCACAGGTTGCTTTGGGATTCTGAAGAAAACGGCCAGCAGCACATTTTGCTACTAATTCCAGCAAACCAGGACATCGCGAGCAAGTTGGCGATGGGCACATGGATTGCTGATAAGGTATTTGGGGAGGAGAACTGGGGAAACGACAGATTTCCAGCATTTGTAGATCCACATGAGGCGTACGAGTGGGCTGACTTTCGGATTGGACTGCCAGGAGCGAATTACGACTGGATAGGGAAAATGTATGGGCACGAACGGATTCGCGTTCCCGTAGGCACGCAAAAGACCGATGAAGATGACGAGGGGATAATCAGCGTCACCCGTACCTACAAGTACAGCGAAATTCGTACAGTTTTAGTGGCCCGATGGAACCATCCTCATTTTCTTGAGCTTCGAGTCGATAATCGACAGTTGCGGGCTACAGACAGCATCGATGAACGGAGGAATGAATTGTGGAAGGCGTTCAGCGAGGTTTTCAGTATCGACGATTTTGACGGTTTTCCAATCGATAAGACGCTCAAGAAAATGGTGCATAATCGGCTAGATAAAGAGAACATCGGCATCTATTCGATTGGTAAGATAGAGCTCGTGGATCCCGATTCAGGAAAAGTAACGATGTTGCCATGTGAATCAGGCCATTTAGATGACAGCGCCCCAAGATCAGCGACCTTACAAACTGCGTTGAATGAGGGATTGTCGCCGCATTCCGTTAACGTGAAATGGTCCAAGAACGACGACACACCTCCAAGCATGCCTGAACAGCTCGATTCGATAATTAAGAAAACTAACTTCGGTCCAGAGGTATCCATCAGAAAGCGTGTCACGCCAGAAGTACTGAACTATGTTCTCGATAGAATTCGAAAATATGCAGAATGACGCCAATCTCGTTGAGGTGGGAAATTCCATTAATGAATGGCTTAAAAGGCATCCTAGGGTTGACCGTCTAAACCCAGTGCTGCTTTGTCAGGACTTGAAGGTTCGTCCATTTGAAATCGCAAGGTTCCTTCACGAGATGACTCTTAGTGGCGCACTTACGGTTACCTACTCGCCGATCATGCCGAGTGGAGAGGTGAGCCTCGATGAGTTTGAATCTCCTGTTGAAATCGAAGATCGCATATTGCTCGACGGCTTCGACCGGCCATATCAAGTAGACGAACGCAAGATCGTGCCTGTCTACCGGCCTGTTAGGGAGAAGGTGTAGTGTCGGATCTCAGTCGAGATTTCTATACTAAGGTCGATACAAAACTCGCTGAAATGCTCAGTCACGCAGAGCCTGGTAAGACGAGCCAAGCGATAATTGCTTGGCGAAACTGGGGGATTAAAAACTACTCTGAACACATCGACTTTTTCTACTGCACAGCAAGTTGTTTAGCATTGTACGGAGCCACAGTTCAGTCCCCCATGAGCATTCACAATCACAACGTTACTACAACTGGGGACAATAGCCCAGTCGGTGATTCTAATACGTCTGGCAACGCCAATGTCTCTGCAAACAATGAGTCAATCGTTGAGAATGTTGCTGTTAATCACCCGAGTGCACCAGTCGCGTTGCCGCAAGAGATTGAGCAAGCCGTTTCGACTGCGAAGGACTTAGTGAGTAGCTCTATCTCCAATCCAAGCGACCGTGAAATGATGGTCGCTGCGATAGGAGAAGTAGAGCGACTTGCACGTGAGCAACCTGCTGACCGCAAGTCTCAAGAGGCAGAGTCTGTTAGAAAAAATCCGAAACTATTGTCAGGCAGCTGGTGGCGCGACGCAGGCTATTTTCTACACGGTCAAAGTGATTTCGGACTGGAACGCGACTTAGTGTTCGTTATTTTTCTGGTGTGAAATCTCCAGCAACTTGATGATCTCGCTAGCCGGAATTGAATCAGATTCGCTTACCTCGCGCAGTAAATCAATTGCTAGCTTCCTTGCCGCCTCTGGCGAAAACTCAATAGTGCCATGAATTCTCACCCGAGTTTTTTTTAGCAATCGATTAGTATCTTTTTCCTTAATGTAGATTTGGATGCGTTGTCCGTGCTGGCGGTTTAGCGTTTCCATGTGGTCGTCTACCGACGCCACCTCAAATTTAACTTTGCTGCGAGACTTGCCGGTCTTGCCCCATCTGACAATGCAATTGTTTGTCACTTCTATTTCCCGTTCACTATGTTTTCTGAATTCGTATCTGTGTAACCACTGAAGTTTTGATGCAAGTGCTTTGCGTCGATCTTAACCCAACTGGTCTCGATTGTGTTTCACCAGTTCCCCGGCACCGCGTGTCGAGGATCCGACCATAAACCACGGTTCGCTCGCTGTGCTTCGACTTGGGCGGTAGCGAGTGCTTCTTCGTCGGAATACTGGGTGTAGTGCCAAGCGATCCCAGCTTTAACGAGTTCCAGCGTGATGCGTTTCTGCTCAAAATGCAGATCTGCGATTGTCCGGCCGTGGTGGTCTTTATCGAATGCCTCGACTTGGATTGTCTTCCCAAAGACCTGATCCGAAACGAACTGCTTCGCGTTGTTTCCGAATGGTTGCCCGCGTTCTGGCGTATCGATTCCATTGAATCGAAGTCGAATAGTCTCGTGACCATGAAGAACATCGGCCGTATCACCGTCGACGACTCCAATCACCTTGGCCTCGAATCGCTCGCTCGTGGCGACTGTCGACGGCGCATCAAGGCGATTGCTGTGTTGACCTGCCGATTGCTCTTGGTGTTATCCAACTAAGCGATAGAGATTATGCAAGTAAGCGTGAGCTTTATCATTGTCACGTTTTGCTTCTTATTTACCGTCGATCGG
>NZ_ANOG01000175.1 GCF_000346295.1 Rhodopirellula maiorica SM1
CGATACTCATCGCTAACACATCGGCAACCGAGGCTCCTTTGAAACGCACTTGCAAGGTTTGCCGGTTGAACCGTTTACCACCACACCGCGTGCAAGTGACAAACAAGTCGCTGAGGAAATTCATCTCAATGCGTTCGACACCGAGACCTTTGCACAGTTCGCAGCGACCTGCGGCGGAGTTAAAACTGAAGCGACTGGAGTTGAACCCGCGAGTCTTCGCTTCTCGTGTCGCAGCAAATACTTTACGCACTTCGTCCAAGACGCTCGAATAGGTCGCCGGGCAACTGCGGGGACTGCGTCCGATGGGCGACTGATCAATCGCGATCATTTTATCGAGATACTCAACGCCGCTGATCCCCGCGTGCGGTCCCGGCGTCTCGGATTTCAGCCCCAGGAAATCGGCCACCGCGGGAGCCAGCGTGTCATTGACCAGCGAACTTTTGCCGCTGCCCGAGACTCCGCTAACACCGATGAACAAGCCAACAGGGAATTTCACCGTCACGTTTTTAAGGTTATGCGTTTGCACGTCGCGTAGCATCAGCCATTGGCCTTCGACCGGATGGCGTCGCTCCTCAGGCACAGGAACGCTTCTCGCGTTCGAGAGATACTGGCCCGTTAAACTCTTGGGATCCGCTTCGACGTCGGCGGGCGTCCCGCGACTAATGATTTTGCCACCAAGTTGACCAGCACCTTCGCCCATGTCGATCAAAACATCGGCCGACCGCATCGTCGCTTCGTCATGTTCGACCACCACAACGGTGTTGCCTTGATCACGCAAATCGGTGATACAGCGAATTAATTGATCGTGATCTGCCGGGTGCAAACCGATCGACGGTTCGTCCAAGACGTAACACACGCCGACCAATCCGCTGCCGATGCTGGTCGCCAAGCGAACACGCTGCAACTCGCCGCCGCTGAGCGAATCGGCGGATCGATCTAGTGTCAGATAAGGCACTCCGACACGTTGCAGAAAAGCCAGCCGCTTGCTGACTTCGGTCGTGATCGGTGCTGCAACCGCGGCATGCAAGGGCGAGAACGTCTTGTCGATTCCGGAAAACCAATCGGCTGCCTCAGCGAGCGGCATTCCGCAGACTTGATGGATCGCCTGACCCGCGATCGTAACGCTCAAGGCTTCTTTTCGCAGCCGACCGCCGTGACAATCAGGGCACTCTTCGGTGTGATCATCGACGGCGACACGACCGAGCCCGTCACAGGTTCGACAAGCACCATAGGGGCTATTGAAACTAAAGGTTCGCGGTTCAATCTCTTCGAAACTGGCACCACACTCGACACAGGCCATTGCGGTGCTGTAGATCGATTCATGCCAATCACCGGCATCGTCTTGGATCAACGACGAAGCCAATCCGCCACCCAAACGCAGTGCCAATAGCACGCTATCACGAAGCCGCGTATCGGCGGGGTCGCGAATCACCAGCCGGTCGATGATCGCTTCGATCGTATGATTTTTTCGAGGTGCCAACTCCGGCACCTCTTCGAGCAGATACGTTTCGCCATCGACACGTGCCCGGACCAGTCCGGCTTGCTGGATCGATTCAAATACTTCACGGTGCGCCCCTCGGCGGCCGCGGACCATCGGCGACATGACGACCAATTTGGTTCCCGCGGCGAGCGCGGCAAGCGAATCGACAATCGCATCGGGCGACTGTTTAGCGATAGCCGAGTTGCAGTGGGCACAATGCGGTACCCCGACCCGGGCGTACAACAAACGCAGATAATCATAGATCTCGCTGATCGTGGCGACCGTGCTACGTCCGTTAGTCGACCCGGGTTTCTGATCGATCGCCAACGTCGGCGCCAACCCCGCGATCGACTCCACATCGGGTCGAGGGATCTGGTCCAAAAACTGTCTCGCGTAGGCCGACAAGCTGTCGATGTATTGACGTTGGCCCTCAGCGAACAACGTGTCAAAGGCCAGCGAGCTCTTGCCGCTGCCCGACACTCCGGTGATCACGGTCAACGCGTTATGAGGAATCTCGACGTCAATGTTTTGCAGATTGTGTTCGCGCGCTCCCCGAATCCAAATGGCATCATGCGATACCGTCCGTTTGGATTTTGACGAAGTTTTAGGCGACCGCTTGGACCGGCGTGCCGAGCGTTTTCGTGTAGTAGGTTTTGTTTTCAAGGACGACGCTCAATCCACTTGTAGGCCCGTTTAGCATTTCCGGCAAAAAAGTTCCGTGTGGCAGTTTCGCCTTTTTGCATCGCGTACTGCATCACAATCTTTTGCAAGACCGCGTAATCCGCTGCTCGCTCACTAACCGGCCAATTGCTGCCGTAGATCACACGTTCCTCACCAAACGCATTCCAAACGACATCAATGTATGGCCGGTAGAACGACAGATCGCTGGGGACCGGTTGCCCGCCACGCGCCGCTCCTTCGACCAGCCCCGAAATCTTGCAATACACATTGGGATACTGAGCAGCATCTTTGATACCGTCAACCCAGCCGCTCGGAGGGGCATCCGCAGTGATCGCGACGTTGGCCACGTGGTTGATCACGATTCGCAACTCGGGCATTTCGCCGGCTAATTGGGAAATCGCCGCAAGCGAATCGAGTCCCCCGTTCACATCAAGCGACAGATCATGCTTTGCCAGCACCGCCAATTTGCCAGAGGTCTCGTTTTGCAACATCTGATCGAGCAGCTTGGCGGAAATCCGAATCCCGCGGAATAATGGATTGGCGGCAAATCGCTCAACTTGCTCTTCAAAATCGGCAGCCCTCGGGTCCAAACGTCCCACAATGCCGACGATGAACGGATCGTCTTTGGCGAGTTCCAATAGCCAAGCGTTGTCTTCGATCCACTCGCTTGCTTCGACGATCACTGTCCCATCGATCGGCCGCTCGGTCTTCAAGGCACGCAAATGTTGCGGCAAAACGGTTCGGTACAGCGACGAATTCTTGTTTGGCCACGGCACACCCTGCGGACGCGACGGGTCATAGAAATGAGTGTGACAATCGATGATCTGCAGATCTGTAATCGAGTCGGACGGAATTGCATCGGTCTGCTGAGCGTCGAGCGAGTGAGTGCACAACCCAAGAGCCAACAGATTGAGTGCGAGAAACCATTTCATGAGCATGCGAAGACCGAGGTTTACTGTTTTTTTAGAGCGAAATACCGGATCCGCCCCCAACGTACTGCAGGATAACCTAAAGATATTTGTCGAGTGGTCGATCACGCCTCAGGCGACTAAGATTCGGCTCCCCAAGACTCGACCCACCGGAAAAATCAGGTACGCAGTGCAGATTACGCCGCAGAATTTTACGAACTTGTTTGACATTATTGGAATCGGTCTAGCCCATGGTACAATCCCCCGCAGTTTCGCAGTTTGCCCCCGACGTTTCGCGGTTGGACGACGCACCTATAGAATCGATCCGAGCAATGTTGCAGCGGATCTCCGCATTGGGCGAATTGGAACGGAGACATCCCGTGAACGGGCTTAGGCTGTACGACCAAAGCGAACATCTGTTATTGGCAAGCTATGCGATGCACAGCGCTGATACCGAGGGGCGGCTGCATCCCGAGCCCACGCATCCCTATCGTGGCCCCTATGCTCGCGATCGCGATCGAATTTTGCACAGCAGTGCGTTTCGACGCTTGAGTGGCAAGATGCAGGTTTTTACCGGCGAAATGGGGATCTATCACCGCACTCGGCTGACTCACACGTTCGAGGTCGCATCGGTTGCCCGCACGATGGCTCGCGTGCTGCGGTTGAACGAGGATTTGACCGAGGCACTGGCGCTGATGCACGACATCGGGCATCCACCGTTTGGTCATTGCGGCGAAGATGTGCTAAGCGAACACATGGCATCGGTCGGTGGTTTTTCACATAACGAATTTGCCTTGGTCATCGTCAGCGAACTCGAACAACGGTACGTGGAATTCACAGGACTGAATTTGTCGCGAGAAACCTTGGCCGGACAAGACGTGCGTGCTCACAAGGCCGAGGCGGCCGTGGGACGAGCCCCACTGCTGGAAGTGCAATTGGTCGATGCAGCCGACTCGATCGCTTATGACGCTCATGACGTCGACGACGCGTTGCAAATGGGATTGCTATCGATCGACGAACTCGCGGAGCTTGCGATCGTGCGGCGAGCCCTCGATTTGATTCGCGATAAACGAGGCTTCATGCCCATCCATCAATTGCGTCAATCGCTGGTCCACGAACTAATCGATCTGCAGGTCAGCGAACTGCTGGAGGTGTCGAGCGAAATGCTGCGACAATACGAGGGGCATCACCACGACGACATCTGTGACTCAGGAGTCCGGTTGCATCACGGCCCAACGCTCCGCAGCGAACGTCGCGAATTGGAAGCATTTCTGTTTAACGCCGTGTACCGCCACCCTCGTTTGATTCCGGTGCGTGATTCGGCGGCAAAACGGCTGAGCGAGCTGTTCAACATACTGGTCAAGGACCCGAATCGGCTGCCGCTGCGATTCCGTCAACGCCAGCAAGACCATCCGCTCGAAAAGATCGTCGGTGAGTATCTGGCGGGTATGACCGACGCCTTCTGCGACCAACAACATCAATATGCCACGGGGAACTCTCGAGGCCCCCTCGCCGACTGGTAGGCAGGTAAGAATCGTTGGCCGAAATCCCGTTAGCCGCTCGGGCGATAGCCCCGGTTAAATGTTGGAACCGTGGCTAGCAGGCGATTGATTTAGTCGAAATGCAAATCGCATTGGTGAGCCGAGGGCCGTAAGGCACCGGGTAATGCGTGGGACCCGGCCGCTGACGCGCGAGCGGCTCACTAAATCAGCAGGCCGCTCGCGCCAAAGCGGCTAATTTGCCGAAAGCCTCCTGCCTAGCAGTTACGGATCAGAGAAAAGATACCGGTTAGAGAAAGTTTTCTCATTGTGGCGGTCATGCCGTGCCGATGAAGAAAACTGGAGTCCCGGTGAGTGCTCTCGCAATCACGTTACGTCGATTGCTTGCATTTACCAGAACGTCCGTCTTCGCACGACTTTTCTCAAAAGTAGCTGTTATGAAAACGTCACCGATCTCACGGTCTTTGCTAGCAACCCCGAAAACATTGTTAACTGCGATTATCGCGGTCGCGTTTGCGTTTTGGGTTGCAAACGATTTTGGTTTTCTTTCGCAGGTCTCCGGAGCCGAGAATCAGCTTCGCACGTCCACGGCTGGTCCCTCGATGGAACAGACGCGGGTGATGTGGCAACCCAAGCGATCGGCAGCGCCGAAGCGACGATCGTTGGTATCTCAAGCGGCCCGCGGCAACGTGATTGACGAGATGCCGTCCGAACCGTTGGTGGACGATCAAGTTCGCCAAGTCGGGTTCTACGGTGCCGGCTGTACGAACTGCGGTCCCGTTTGCGACTGTGGTGGCGAAGTCAGCTGTGGGGTCGAACCCGGTTGTGGTTTTGAGCCCGGCTGCGGCTTCGAAGTCGGATGTGGCGCCGAATATGGTGATCCCGGTTGTGGTGTGGAAGCTTGCCCTAGCTGCCATGGCGAACCGGTGTGCGGGATGGAATCGATCGGTTATCACGACGCAAGCTGTGGACTCGAATCGATCGGCGGCGACTATTGCGACAGCTGCGGAGGCGGCGGGTGCGATTCGTGCTGTGGCGTGCAAACGTATCCCTTGTTCTTGCCGCTGTTGCGAGTCAATTGGCATCGCTTCGACTTTTTCGCCGGTGTCCAAGGATTTAAGGGGCCGATGAGTTTTGCCAACACCGATGGCAGCAACGGCAATAGCCGCGTTGGATCGGGAAGTTTTGGTTTCTACGAAGGCTTCAACGAAGGTCGTTCGCTGAAACCATTGTTTGGTTGGGACATGTCGTTGCAACTCGGTGTGCGAGCGACACAGAACAATTTGTCGGGCGCCGAATTCACCAGCGACCGACGTCACCAAGTGTTTGTCACGGGCGGATTTTTCCGACGCGTTGACTATGGCTTGCAATACGGATTGGTGGTCGACTACATGAACGACGACTGGTATTACCAAGCTGATTTGACGCAATTACGTGGTGAATTGAGCTGGAAAGAAAACGGTTGTCACGTCTACGGATTCCAGTTCATGGCCGGTCTTGGCGACGACAGCTCCTCGACATTGGTCCGCAACGCATCGGGAGCCACTGTGATTTCCAGCCTCGACTTCGAACCCACGGACCAATACCGATTCTTCTACCGCCGCTTGCTGAACAATGCAGGATCGTGGGACGCATTCGCCGGATGGACCAATCATGATGACGGCATTATCGGAACCACGATGACACTGCCGCTTCGCCAAAAGTTGGCATTGTCGACCGGGGCAACCTACTTGATTCCAAACGAAGGTACCAACAGCGGCGGGCACCAAGAAGAATCATGGAACATCGCCATCGGATTGGTTTACCGTCCAGGCGGTCCACGCGGAGCAGGCCGTTACAGTCGCCCGTTGTTTGACGTCGCCGACAATGGCACGTTCATGGTGGACCGCAAGTAAACGAATTGCGTCACCGCCGCAGGCGTAGAACATTGCGGTAGGCCGGAACGAAGCGAAGCGGAGTTCCGGCAGGACGGTTCGAGCGAATTCACCCTCACGCTCGCAGCTGCCGGATCTGCGTCGCTATCGCGACTTGATCCGGCCTACATCGCTTCCGCAGGATTGACCGCTTATTCGGCCAAATAGCCGGATAGCGTTCGTTTGGGAGTTGGCAGCTTCAACAGCGGAGCGAACGACGCGGTGTTCTCATCGACATCGATAAACAAATCTGCCAGGCTTGCTTGATCGCCTTGGGTCAATCGCTCGTAGCCAGCAACAAACTCCGCCTTCTCGTTCCAATCTTCGTCACTGCATGATGGCAGCAGCGATGCCAAGGCAACACAGGCTCCGCCGCGAGCCGATTCGCCTTCAGCCAGCAGCGATTCGAGCTGAGTGTGCTGCGCGATGAGGGTTACAAAATCCGTAGGCAGACTCCATCGATTCGCTAACAATGCGGCGGCATCGGCATGGTCCCAGCCAAACATCTCTTGCTCGAGTCCGCTCAAACGTCGACTCTCGGCCGCACGTCGCTCGACGAGCGATTGGTATTGTTCAGGCAATTCCTTTAACAACAACGGAATCGCCATGTCTTGCAGCAGGGCACCGGCGAATAGGTCTTCGGCGTTATCGACTTTCAGCGTACGTCCCAGTTTGCGTGCCAAGATCGCACGTCGCAGTGAATCCTGCCAAAGCGATTTCAAGTCAAATGGACCAAATTTGGGATTTGGAATCACACTGAAAACGGCATTCCAAAGTGCAAAGTTAGTGATCGCACGCGTTCCCACGAGTGTCAACGCTTGTTGCACGCTCATGATCTCGCGACTGAAACCAAAGTAGGACGAATTCACGAACTTCAGAACTTGGCCCATCAGCCCTGGATCGGCCTCGATCGGCTTGGCAAACTCGGGCGGCCCCACGTCATCTCGCTGCGACAACTGCAGCAACGCAATTGCGCTGTGCGGCAACGCAGGCAATACGTCCGAGTGAAAGACATCTTCGAGAGCGGTGGTATTGATGACGGTCGACATGATTTTTTTGTGGGCTTTGGACCTAGGAATATTTTCGTCGGGTAATTTTCTGCGAGCAGCAAACAGCAAGATTTGCCTCTGAAACCTAGGCCAAGAAACGCCGGAGGGCAACGTTTTTATCGGGCTACAACCAAGCAACCAATGCGTAGGACGAAAAACCGTTACATTCGTTACGAGCCGCGACTCCAACGCATCGCGTTGACATCCGCCGCAGCGGTCAAGCGTAAATCGTCTCTGCCGCATTGTCTCGGCTCGCATCGGTTTGCCATTCATGACCGCACCCGTGATTTCCCAAGGCAACCTGCGTTGCGTTTGGGCATCCTGCGTTGCTGAGAAACCACCGGCCGCCCCATTGCACTCCACACGCCTCGCACGAACACAACTCGTTTACACAAAACGACTTACGTTAACAAGCCGACGTTTTTGACGGAGGATTGGTTCGCTTTGTGCAACGTTGCTTTCTTCCCTATGAGCAACCTTGAATTCAACAAGAACGACGTCCGACTGCTGAAGCATTGTTTGTGGATCAATGCCAAGTGTGTCATCTTGATCGTGGTGTTTGTGATCGCGTTACGATGGGCTCACGACGGTCCCCACCACTGGTTTGCGATGCCACCCGCCACGGCGACCACTGCGGTGGCTACGACGTCGGATGTGACATCCAAGTTGACATCGCCGGAGAGTCGGCAACCGAACCCGATCCCGCCGACCGGTTGGCGCCGGACCAATCGTGGCTGGGAACATACATCGTCATGGCCGCAAACCAGCGGGCAGGGCCAATCGCATTCAATTAGTGAATTGATCGCGATGCAAGAGTCACGCGAACCGAAATGGTTCAACACGGTGCTTGGCCGTGTTAGTGGGATTCCGCCACTGATGATCGCGGTACTTCAAATCACGATGATCGCGGTGATCTTCAATATGGCAAAACCGAAAGCACGCGTCTAAGGCCCCGTGTCCATCTACTTTGGTAGCGGTACGGCGCGAGCCCAATGCTATCTACTTTGGCAACCACTGGAGATGCTCAAGTAGTGGGATTCGCCAGAATTCCCATCTTTGCTGTTGAAATACCAGGAACTCTGGCGAGTCCCACTACGAAAGTAGTTGGCATTGGGCGCAAGCCGTCCGGTTGCAGCGGGGAACACGTTCGATTTCGACCGGGCGGCTCGCGCCGCACCGCTAAAAAACACCGCCCTGTACTCGATTGGCCCGCGTTCAATTCGACGGTGCTTTTTCGACCGTCGCGACCTTTGCGTGTTGTGCAAACGTGCGGGCGGACAGATGAGTCGCATCGCCGTTGACGGCCACCACATAGCCACCCGAGCCCGCAACGGCGGCTTCGAAGCCGAGGATGGCGGTGGGATCGACCGCAGGATCGGTAAACAACACCGCGTCATACAACATCATCATGTCGCCTTCGGTAAGCCGCCGATACGCTTCCGTGGTAATGTCAGTCGGACCGTCTGCGGATGGCGTCGTCGCGGGATCTTGCTCGGGTGTCATGCTCGCTTTGATAAACGCAGCGAACTCGGTGACATCTTCGGGCGACTTTCCGTGCTCGGTTTGGAAGTCGCGATATTGCGATGCCAACTCGCTCAAACAACCTCGTTTCAGCAGAATCTCTTTGGCTGCCGAATCGTCACTACAACCGCCAATCGCAAAACCGACGAGCGTCGTGACCAAGCACAACACGATTGCCAAACGGCGATTGCCAACCGTACATGTTCCGGTTTCACCCGACGCTGCTCCGCGGATGGGTTCACCAACAACCCCGTCTTGGATATCCGCCGAACCAGCTTGGAATAGCAATTCGTTAACAAGGGAATAGATTCGCATCGATGAAACGGCCTCGGTTAAAGAGAGAATGTGAAAGTTAGCGACGACGATATGCCGAGTCGCGACAAACGAAAAGCAGCGAAAACTGGTGGCAAAAAAATAGCCCGGCCAGCCCCAACGCTGCCCGGGCTACCGTGAGCCGCTTGTTTATGATTTCAGCAAAATGCCAATCGCAACGAGGTAGCGTTCGATCGTTTCGGCATCGGTTTGTTCCCATTTCGCCGATTTGTGCCGCAGCACGGCGAGCTTCAATGATTCAATGGCATCGGCCAAATCATCCGGAAGCTCGGGCAGCCCGGCAAACGGTTGACTCGTCGAAGGCGTCTCGACCGCGGACTCTGATTTCGCTTCGGCTTCGGCCATCGGCGGATTTGCTTTGGACGCGTCTACCGCCGAGAACTCTTCCTCTTCACCAAAATCGGGGCCTTCGGGGCGTGGTCCGGTGGCAACTTCACCACTGCTCTCTTCATCAAAATCTTTGGTACGCCCACCGCCTTGTGCGGGCAACACCACGTCTTCGTCGGTGTCGACTTCGACAATTTGGCTGTTGGTGGGTCGTTGCGACTCGACCGCTCCGGTAGCTTCCCAGCGTTTTTCCCGCATTTGGGAAACGCTCCAAGATTCCTGCACCGCACCTTCGAGCCAGAGCGGGGCGTCGTCCCAATCGAGCGCCGCCAAGAAATGGCTCCAGTACAGTTTGTCGTAGGTTGCGCGAGTCGATCCAAACCGATCAAAGACGCGGCGCAAACGTCCGACGTGCGGTGCGGTCACACCGCCAACACGACGCGCCCATGCTTCGTCCGAGTATTCAGTCGACGGTGCCCCCGATTCGATCAGTGCCAAACGCCATTGGTGGACGATTTCGCCCTTTTCCCAGTTCGTGGTGCTGATCAATTGGTTCCACTGGCCCACAAACGGCTGAGCCAATTCGGCCAAACGTGGATCGTCTTCGTCCCATGCCTGCTTGGCTTCGACGATGTCTTGTTGGTCGACATCCGATTCACTCGCCTCGCTGACCAAGACTTCGGCATCGTCAGCCGACGCAGTCGGGGTGACGTCGTCGTCGCTTGAATCGACGTCTTCGTAAGTTTCGGTTTCTACCTTGGTGCCCGTCTCGAGCTTGGTTTCGGTTTCATAACTGGCTTGGTTTTCATACGTTTCGGTCCCATTGGAATCATGTTCTTGGGAATCCGTCGCAGAAACTTCCGCCGCATCGACATCTGTTTGCACAGGAACGTCGTAAGAGTCTTCGGGGGTCATCGGCATCCGTCGCGTGAGGAGTGGGAATCAGTGCATCGAGGCTTCAGGCCGAACCATGAGCCGTGAAAAGCCAGAAAACGGGGCAGACAAAACTCGTCTCGCCACCGCACGTCTACGCTAACGAACGATGAAGCCGCTATGAAGTCGCTCGCATCAAATTCAGTCATGGCCCCGTAAAACACACGTTAGTCGTAGCGATTGCAGAAACAATGCAGTGTGGAAAAAGTGTCATGAACTCTCTCGAAAACCGTATCAAGCGAGTTTTAGCGGGTGCACGGTCTCCGTGTCCGGCCGATTTTTCGCCTGCGGAAAGGCCAAACCACCCCCACATGAGGGAACGATCCCTCGCCAACACACCCGCCAATCGGATTGACAGCGCTGCACAATCGATACAGCATGCGTTCCGTCGTCCCGCGCTGCCCGATGCCTTTAACTTCACGCCAACTAGCTGTTTGATATAGCGGAATGGCGCGAGCCCAATGCCATCTACATTCGTAGTGGGACTCGCCAGAGTTCCTGGTGTTTCAACAGCAAAGAGGGGAATTCTGGCGAATCACACTACTTGAGCATCTCCAGGTGGTTGCCAAAGTAGATGGCATTGGTCGCGGGGCCCGTCCGGTTGAGGGGAGTGAAACGTTCGGTTTAGACCGGGCGGCTTGCGCCGCACCGCTACAAACGCCACCCGTTTAGTGCCAAAGTAGATGGCAGTGGGCTGGCGCGTGCGTCCAATGATTTCCTTGACCTTTACGCTGCCTTGACCTTTACACTGCCTCGACCTTTACACAGTAACGTCTGCTGTTATGACAAAGCTTTACGAAAAACTGACGCTCAAAGATGTCACGCTGCGAAACCGCATTGCCGTGTCACCGATGTGCCAATACTCGTCGGACGATGGCTATCCAAATGATTGGCATCTTGTCCATCTTGGTTCACGAGCCATCGGCGGGGCGGGCTTGGTCGTGGTCGAAGCCACTGCGGTATCGCCCGAGGGCCGGATTAGCCCCAGCGACAGCGGGATTTATACCGATGATCACGTTGAGCCGTTTGCCAAGATTACACGGTTTCTGAAAGAACACGGGTCGGTGGCGGGCATTCAATTGGCGCACGCCGGTCGCAAAGCGAGTGCAAGCAAGCCATGGCAAGGCGACACGCATCTTGCCAATGACAAAGGAGGCTGGGATACGATCGCGCCCTCACCGATCGCCTTTGGTGACAAACTGTCCAAACAGCCCAAAGCGATGACACTTGACGACATCGAACGGGTCAAAGGCGATTTCGTGCGTGCGGCCGAACGAGCATTGGCAGCGGGATTTAACTTTTTGGAAATCCACTTTGCCCACGGCTACTTGGCGCACGAGTTCTATTCGCCGCTGTCCAACAAACGGACAGATTCCTATGGCGGTGACTTCGAAAACCGCATCCGATTTATGATGGAAACGTTTGCGGCGGTGCGTCAGGTGTGGCCCGAACGGTTACCGTTGACCGCTCGTTTGTCGGTAACCGACTGGGCCGATGGAGGCGTCACGATCGACGATTCGATCGAACTGATTCGTAAATTGAAATCTGCGGGCTTGGACCTGATCGATGTTAGCCATGGTTTTGTGACGCCCAATATCGACCACATTCCCTGGGGGCCTGGGTTCATGCTTCCGATTGCTGGTCGAATCCGCAAAGAAGCCGACATTGCGACCACGACCAGTTGGTCGATCACCGAACCGCAACAAGCCGAAGATGCACTGCAACAAAACCAAGTCGACATGGTAATGTTAGGCCGCGAAATGTTGCGTGATCCGTATTGGCCCTACCACGCCGCTGAGACGCTCGGCGCGGAGGTGTCCAGCGACATCTTGCCGGTCCAATACGCCCGAGCAGTCGATTAGGCGTTCCCGGCGGGGTCATCTGCGCCGAAGAATGCTTATCAAAAATAGCCGCTGGATTCCCGTATTTTGCGAAATGGCTGTGCTTTGCCGTTTTCGAGTGAGTCGGTCGGTTGCTGGTTTCCGCCATCGTCACGCGGTTTGTCCGCGACTATAATGATGGCTTCCCACCCCCAAGCGAGTTTCTCACCCCAAAGCTCACCTCTCACGGCACTCACTGAGATCTTCTCGCTCGCGAAGAGATTCCCGGGAGTCAAAAAGAGGCGTTTATTCGCTGAGAAACTGCGTCGAGGATCGCGAATGGATCAACGACGTTCCCCCACCTTTCGCATACGCCCACAGGCATCACGTTCGATGTTGATCGCACGCCATTTCTATCGCTCGGCACCAAGTCGTTCATCCTACTCAATCTCTATAGGCCCAATGTCGATAGGCCTGATGCGAGTCGCGATACTTCTGGTGATGTCATGCCCACCGCTCGCCGCTGGACAGCCGCCGACCGCCGACGCCCCGAAACTCAGCAGCGAAGCGGTGACGTTTTTCGAGTCAAAGATCCGTCCGCTGCTGATTGAACACTGCTACGAGTGTCATTCGCATGAAGCCGACACCGGCGAAGGCGAATTGTATGTCGATTCGCGTGCCGGGCTGAGACGTGGTGGAATTCGTGGTGCCGCGATCTCGGACACCGACCTCTCCAAAAGCCTGTTGCTTCGTGCGGTCGAGTATTCCGATGACGAGATGCAAATGCCTCCGGCGGGCAAGCTAGATGACGACGCCATTGCAAATCTTCGCAGCTGGATTGCAATGGGCGCCCCAGACCCTCGCGTGATCAAACAGGATGCGGATCTCAAGTCGTCGGTATCGCCGATGGACATCGACCCCAAATCGCATTGGGCGTTTGTCGCTCCGGTGTCACCTGGTCCACCCCATCATCATGATCCACGATCCCACGACGTGATCGACGACTTTGCCAATCAGCGAGCGACCGAACGCGGCGTGACCATCGCAGAACCCGCACCGCGGGAAACCCTGATCCGCCGCGTCTATTTTGATTTAACGGGCTTGCCGCCCAGCGAATCCGCGATTGAGCAGTTTGCGGCTTCGAAACGTCCGGATGCGTACGTGCGGCTGGTCGATTCGCTGTTGGCGTCACCCGAATATGCCGAGCGATTTTCGCGGCATTGGTTGGACGTCGCTCGCTATGCCGACACCGTGGGCTACGCGCTCGGTGGAAAAGAACGCCGATTAAAAGGCAGCGATCGTTACCGCGATTGGACGATTCATGCGTTTGGCTCGGACATGCCTTATGGCGAAATGATTTTGCATCAATTGGTCGGCGACCGCACCGACCCTGAAAACGAAGCGGGCAATCTCGACGCGATGGGTTTCTTGACCGTCGGACGCCGCTATTTAAATCCTCGCGACACGCGTGATGATCGCATCGACGTGATCACTCGCGGGTTACTTGGTTTGACAGTCAGCTGTGCTCGTTGCCACGACCACAAGTTCGACCCGATCCCGACCGCCGATTATTACGCGATGTTTGGCATTCTGAACAGCAGTAAACATCACGAAGACGGTAAAAGCCCGTTGATGATGTCGGATATCGAAAAGCCGCACGACCATCGAATACTCGTCCGCGGCCAACCGGGGAACCAAGGCGAAATCGCGCCGCGACAGTATTTCACGGCGCTGCGGGACGCCGATGCCAAACCATTTCGCGATGGCAGCGGTCGCTGGGAATTAGCCAACGAGATTGCTGCGGCCGATAATCCGCTGACCTGGCGAGTTTTTGTCAATCGAATCTGGGGGCATCTGATCGGCAAGCCGTTGGTCGAATCCACCAGCGATTTTGGAGTGCGAACGCAGCCGCCCGCGGTTGCCGAGGTGCTCGAAGAGTTGGCAGTCGATTTTTCACGCCATCAAAGTGTCAAGAAATTGGTCCGCCGCATCGTCCTTTCGCGTATCTATCGCCAATCGGTTGCTTCCACCGAGCGAAATCGCGAATTGGATCCCGATAATGAATTGTTAGCCCGCGGCAATCGTCGACGCCGTGATTTTGAATCGCTGCGAGATTCATTCTTGGCAGTCTCGGGATCGTTACAGCACACGATTGGTGGCGAGCCGGTCCAGATCACCGGACCGACGCCCGTCCCTCGGCGTACGATCTACGCGATGATCGATCGCCAGAATCTACCTGCGGTCTTTCGCACGTTTGACTTTGCTAGCCCTGATGCACACTCGCCCCTTCGCTACTTCACCACGGTGCCACAGCAATCGCTGTACTTGCTAAACGGAACTCAAACTCAGGAATTAGCCCGGCGGATCGCGAAAGAAGTCCGCCAGTCCGTCGGACGTCGCGACGCGCAAGTGAGCGAGCCCGCGATTGAGTTGGCGCAAACCCGAGCTCTGGTGCGTCGTGTGTTGTCGCGAGAACCGAGCGAAGATGAACAACGACAATTTATCGCATTCTTACAACAAGCCCCGACGCCGTTAATTGTCGCGAGCGAGCATTGGAGCTACGGCACGGCGAAACTCGATTCGGACCGCCGGGTGACCGAATTCCAACCGTTTGCGGTGTTCAAAGACAAACGTTGGCAAGCCAAAGACAAGTTCCCGGAGGATCATTCGTTTGGCTACGCGTCGTTGACCAACGGCGGAGGTCATGCGATGCGAGGCGCAGATGGCGGCGTCGTGCGGCGATGGACTGCACCGGTGGCGGGCGAAGTTACCATCACGGGAACGATCGAACATCGCGAAAAACGAGGCGACGGAGTTCAGGCCATCGTTTGGTGTGGGAATGAGCGAGTGTTGAGCGACGTTCGTCACGGCGAAAAGCGGGCATTTGGACCACTGAAGTCCCGCATCGAAAAGGGAGAAACCATTGATCTCGTCATCAACCGTGGTGACTCCGACAGCTTTGATTCGTTCGTGTGGCGAGCCACGATCGAGTTGGTGACCGAAAGCGGGCAATCCTATCAAACGGATTCCGCTGAAGACTTCAGCGGCCCCGGTGGACGCAATACATCACGACCGCTCGATCGACTCGAGCAATTGGCGCAAGTGTTGATGATGAGTAACGAGTTCGCGTTCGTGGATTAGCGTTTTTCGTCCCACGGACAAGACGCTCGTCGAGAGATCTTTGGGTTAAATTCCGTTGGCCCCGTTTGTGCCAACGCTGTGAAGCATTTTTTTGTAGCGAAACTCGCAGAGCGTTTCGGTTTTACTCGCGTGACCGAAAGTCTCTGCGATTTTCGCTACAGTTAGTCGATGTATTCGACGGACTAGGAAGTCCGTCGTACGACTGAATCAATAGGCTGCTAGCGGCAAAACGGTTAATGGACGGATAGACTTCTGTCTGGCTGCCTAGGAATCGGCCCTAAATCCCGGAAGAATCAGTCGACGCGACGATCCGGTCGATCTCCGCGACAATCTCTGTTGGCAACCGTGTGGCGGTACAGGTTTCGCGTATTTGTTCAGGCCGTCGTGCACCGACCAGTGCGGCGGTGACGCCGGGCTGCGAGACGGCCCAGCCAATCGACAACTGGGCCACGGTACGGTTCACACGTTCGCCGAGCTGCTGCATTTGATCCAAGATCTGGTGCGTTCGTTCACGAGCCTGCCCTTGAAAAATCGGGTAATTCGGCCGGCTATCGCCTTCGGCGAACACGTGGTCGCGTTTGATCTTGCCCGCCAACAAACCTTTCATCAGCGTCCAAAACACGTAGACGTCGCCACCATCGTGACTCGCTTCGGGGATCAATTGATCGAGTGAATCTCGCTGCAACAGATTCAGCGGGCACTCGATCGCATCACAGCGAACGACCGCTGCAAATTGGGCTCGTTGCGTCGGCGTCACATTGCTGACTCCGGTGCGTTTACAGAGTCCTCGTCGCTTGAGTTCGGCGATCGCAGTGGCCGACGTTTCGATTGCCACATTGGGATCAGGCGAATGCAACATCAGCACGTCAAAGTAATCAATTCCCAGTCGACGCAGTGATTCTTCGGCATCGGCCGTAAGCGATTCGGCTGACCCATCAATGATACGTTGCCGATCGTGGGACCATCGCTGGCCCACTTTTCCGATCACTTTGAAACGGTCGCGATCTTTGGCCAAAAACGGCTGCAGGATCGCATCGCTCTCGCCGTCATAGCCGTAGCTGTATGCGGTATCAAACGCGGTCACGCCCAAGTCGATCGCCGCAGCAATGGTGGCTTCCGCGTCGCTGCGGGTGACGCCCACCGTGGTGACGCCGGCGATGGGCCACAGACCAAGCACAATTGGTGTTTCATTATTCATGCATCTCATTGTGCCGAGCAGAACAGATGGCGAAAAGCGTCAATCAACGAAAAAAGGGGTGCGAAGGAAAAATCCCTCGCACCCCAAATTTGACGCTTCTAGCGAACTCCGACGCGGTGTTCCGGACTAAAACGAAGAGTCGGAGCCGCTGGGTCAATATTCAATTCAACTTAGAGGTTGATGACCACACCTAGGTCGATGCCTTGAACCCAGAGGCTCGAATCATCAAACTCGAACGCTCGTCCACCGAATGGACCACCTGTGGCGTTGGTCGTTCCGTCAAAGATCGGATCGACGACGTCGCCAGCCAAGGCCACATTGTCGAAGTACAGGAACGAGTAGCCGACGCTAAGTGCCACGTTGGGGCGGAACTGGTAAGCAAGCTTAAAGTTCGCTTCGGGGATGAAGGCGAACACGTCTCGCTCGTACGTGCCTTGGTTGTCCAAAGCCAGAGCACCACCAGGAAGCACGGCTGGGTTGCTGCCGATCGGACCGAACTGGGACGAACCCGCAATGGTGGCGGTTTGGTTCATGTTACCCAAGTGAACCTTGGTCAGCGAACGGGCGGTCCAACGACCACGACTGACCTTCATTTCGAAGCCAACTTGACCACCGTTGAAACGGTTTTCCATTTCGAACAAGTCGTTGAAATTGGTCAGGTTGCCAGTGTCACGGTTCAAGCTAGCGCTGCTCATTCGCAAAGTGTCGTCGATGCGGAAGTGGGTGTAACCGCCGATCAATTCCACCTTGCTAGTGCGGCTGCCGCCCAGATTGATGCGAGCGTAACCTTCGGCACCGAGCAAATCGAGCGAGCTTTCCGCAGCGATCGAACCAGTGAAGTTCGCACCGTTGAAGTTGTCTGCAGCGACTAGCAATGCGTCCATGCCGCCGGTATTGGTGTTAAAGTAAGGACGTCCAATCGATTGATTGCTGCCATCACCTTCGCCGTAGTACGAATCTTGGTTTTCAGCCAAAATCCAAAACCGACCGCCGAGGCCGACGTTTTTGGTGAAGTATTTACCAAAGTCACTGCGGGTACCGCCCGACAATTCGCCGTTGATGTCATTGCCAAAGACGGTCGTCGCGCCATCACCGAAGGGAGCCTCACCCGGTGCCGCAGTGGTAATCAATGCGGGCATGTCGCGGTCTTGCGTGAACCACAACAAGACTTCGGTTTGTGCCCAGGTGTCGCTTTCGCAACCGAACATCGATCCGAGCCCTAGACGGTGAAGAGCACCGCGGCGGCCACAGTCGCCACCACAGCTGCCGCCGCAACCGGCATCACATCCGCCGCTGTAACCCATGCCACAACCGGCTTGGCCACAGCTGCCACCGCAACCGCCGTCACAAGCAGCTTGATAGCCCATCGAGCTACGACGATTCTTCAAACGATGCCCATCCAAGAATGCCACCGGTTGCAGATCGTTGGCAATGGGAGCCACGTAGGCGGGCTGCGACTCATAGGAGGGCTGGGCTTCGTAATGTGCCGAGTCCTCTTCGTAAGCTTGCGCAGTCTCGTAGGCTTGCGATGATTCGTAACCATTCGCATGCGATGCCGGAGCGACTTCACTCACCTGTTGTTGGTAAGTGCTTTCGTCGGCAAAATAGGCGTCTTCGTCGTAGCCTGGAAGATCACCAACACTCGAAGCACCCTGTTGAGCAAAGCTCACGTTTGAGGCAGACAGCAACAATGCTGTTAGGGCCAAGCCTCTCAAATTCGTTTTCATAGGAAATCTCGTAACAGTCCGGGAACACTGATTGACTGGTATAAGACAATCGACTCGTTTCACCGCTATATGCAGATCGACAGGAACACTGCGAAAAGTCAACTCAAACTACCCAGCTTGGTGAATAAAGCGTGCAAAGTTTCGCTAACATCGCTGGATTACCCGTTAGAATGAATGTTTCACGCGATTCAGCGTCGTGAACAGGCAATTACATCACTTCGGAAACCAAAAAAAACTCGCAAAGAATCGCTATGTCGGCTCGTAATTCTGGATCGGAGCTGCCAATTTCAGGGTCCGCGACCCAACAAGATTCACAAGTGGCGTTTTTGACAGGCGAAAAGGTCGACGAGTTGGACGGCGTCGGCCGCGGCCAAGGGGATGAAATGGACGGCAGACAAACGGATCAAGAAATGGACAGCAAGCAGACCCACGCGGCATCCGCAGCGGATCCGGCAACCAACGACGCTACATCCCACAACACCCCAGGATCCCACAACACCCCAGGATCCCACGACAACCCAGGACACGGGGAAATCACGCACCACAACCCAGTCGCATCGACGCCGCAATCGATGGACGTTTCGCTCAGCGAACCCCACCCGCCGCTACAAGGCGATTCACCGCCGCAAGGGGAACCGCTGCAGGGGGAATTGTCCGACGCGGCGCCACCGCATCCGGCCCCCGAACCCGAGCGTAAACCTGCCACCAGTGCACGCCACATCGGCGGCACTCACAAAGCCCTCTCACCCTACTCAAAACAAGGGCTTAGCCCCCGCATGATGCGGTGGCGTCGCAAATTGGCTCAGATCAATGCACTTGAGCCGATTTTGCAAGCCGAAGACGACCTCTCGCTGCGAAAACGATCGCTTGCACTGCGGTATCGAGCGATGGCGGGCGAAAAGCTTTCCGTGTTGTTGCCCGAAGGTTATGCCCTGGTTCGCGAAGCGGGACGGCGTGCGTTGTCGATGCGGCATTACGACGTGCAAATCATCGGCGGCATCTCGCTGTTCGAAGGCTGTATCGCCGAAATGCAGACCGGAGAAGGCAAAACGTTGACCGCATCGCTGCCGCTGTACCTGCATTCGTTGACGGGAAAAGGAGCCCATCTCGCCACGGTCAATGATTACTTGGCCAAACGTGACGCCGAGTGGATGCGGCCGCTGTTCGAACTGCTCGGCGTGTCCGTCGGAATCATCCAAACGCAAGACGACCAGAAATCTCGCCGCGAATCGTATGGTTGTGCGATCACCTACGGAACAGCCAAGGAATTTGGCTTCGATTTCTTGCGAGATCGACTGTTGTTGCGAGCCCAAAATCGCTTGCAAACCGAGATGCTTGGCGACGGTGGCGGCGGTTTTTCGGGCAGCGGCGACCAAATCGTGATGCGAGGCATGCATTTCTGTTTGGTCGACGAGGCCGACAGTATCTTGATTGACGAAGCACGGACGCCGCTGATCATCGGCAGCATCGAAGACACCGTTCGCGACCAAATCGTGGAAACGTATCGGTGGGCCGCCGAAAACGCGCCGAGCTTCGAATTGGACGAACATTTCGAGATCGACGACGACACCAAACAGTACGAATTGACCGCACGGGGACGGCAAAAAGTTCGCGCCCTCCCCAAAAGCGACCTCGTTCGCACGATGGGACTGGTTGATTTGTACGAGTACATCGAACGCTCGGTGAAGGTCCATCGCGAGTTTCTGCTGAACCGGCAATACGTCGTCAAACCGAACGAAAAAGGGATCGACGAAATCGTGATCGTCGACGAGTTCACCGGCCGGCTCGCCGAAGGACGCAAATGGCGTGATGGGATCCATCAAGCAATCGAAGCCAAAGAGAACATTGAAATCAGCGTGCCCACCGGACAAGCGGCTCGCATCACGGTCCAGGACCTGTTTCTACGGTACCCGCATCTGGCCGGAATGACCGGAACCGCGGCCACCAGCGCCCGCGAATTGCGGCGAATCTATCGGACTCCGGTGATCCCCGTTCCCACCAACCGTCCGCCCAAACGGAAACGGTTGTCCGATCGTGTGTTTGGAACGATGCAAGCAAAATTCGAAGCGGTCGTCAAAGAGGTCCAAGAGGTGCATGCCCAAGGACGCCCGGTGCTGATCGGAACGCGTTCAATCGACAAAAGCATGATCGTTTCGCGTTTGCTCGAGGAGCTAGGGATCGAACACAAAGTCCTGAACGCGAACAACGTCGAAATGGAAGCCGAGATCGTTTCGGCGGCCGGCGAACGCGGCAAAGTCACTGTGGCGACCAACATGGCGGGGCGAGGTACCGACATCAAATTGGCCGACGCGATCGAAGCGATGGGCGGAATGCACGTGATTTGTACCGAACTGCATGATGCCGCGCGGATTGACCGCCAATTGATCGGCCGCTGTGGACGACAAGGCGACGAGGGATCGTATCGCCAATACTTGTCGTTGGACGACGACATCCTCAAAGGAGGACTCGGCCCGGTTCGCGCTGAGAAATTAAAGACCAAAGGGATCGCCAAACCAGGCGCGATGGACAGCTATGCCAAGCTGTTCGGAAAAGCGCAGCGGAAGGTCGAACGCAAGCATTTCCGAGACCGCATGGTGCTGATGCATCACGAAAAAGAACGCAAGAAAATGCAGCGTGAAATCGGCCAAGATCCCTATCTTGACACTCCCGATTGATCCCGCAGCCTGCTTGGCTGTTGATCCCGCAGCCTGCTTGGCTGAGGCGAAAATCAATTTTCAAAATCTTTCTCTATCGGTGTTGACAGCGGACTTCCGCAGTGACTATTCCCAACCCAAACCAAGAGACTCTTGGCGGAAATCACAGGAGGTGATTTGCTATCAAGGCAACGTAAAGTTGTCGTTGGTCATCCGCCAAAAGGATGTTGGGGTGTTAAAAGTCCTGTGAAGTTTGAATCACAGGCGGGAGTGCTGGGACCACCGGCAACAAAGCAACGTGTACAAGTACCACGCGTTTTTGTTGTGCAGGCAATCTTAACGCGACCGGTATCATTGAAGTCTCACCGCGAAGAAGGAGAGTCGCGTTGAACCGCCTCTTAAACGCAAATGGCCTCGTAATGGCACGCCGTCCTCTCGTGGGACATCGACAACCGATAGGTTTATTCACCTATGCGGTTAGTCTAGGCATTCTTTACTCACTGGCGTCGTCGACGACCGTATCGGCTCAACTGCCAATGCCGCCTGGTGCGACCCCACAGTCACCAAGCAGCCTCGCCGCCTCGGGAACCCCGAGTGCTGCGACCGAGCAACTCATTGCTCAGACTCGCGACGCGATGAGTCGTAAAGACTATCGCAACGCAGTCGAGCTATTCCGGCATTCGGTCGCCTCGGTGGCCCGATCGCCTCAAATGGCAGCTCAAGTCGAAAAGCTTCGTGGCGAACTGCTCGCCGTCGGCTTTGATCGCGAATTGCTGTCGATGCCGCCAACCACGCCGCTGCCCTCTGCCGCACAAGGAACCAGTCTGGCTGGCGACCCGCCGTCGATGCAACGATTGCCGAGCGTCACCGATGCTCAGCCAATCGCAGGCACGTCGAACCTCGCC
>NZ_ANOG01000176.1 GCF_000346295.1 Rhodopirellula maiorica SM1
AGTTACCGAGCCACCGACCTTCGAAACTCGGCTGTATGACGTCCCGGCAATGCCGACCCTCGCGCCCTGGATCAATTCACCGTCTTCGTCCTTCACCGTGGTGGTGATCAAGTACAGCCCGTTGTCTTCGCTTGCTGGTGTCGGGCCTGCAGTTGGGTAATCGTCTTGATCGTCCTTGATGAAAACGCTGCGCGAACCAAGGAAGCCGCTCGGACCGCCCTTTTTCACCATCCACACGCGCCCTCGCTGGATGTCGGCACTCGGTACGGTCACCCAGTAGTCGGTGCTGTCTTCGCCGTCGGGACCGATTTTGGTCAGCGGGTATCCAGATTCGTTAAAAACGAACCCTTCGTACGGCTCGACCGGATACATCCACGCGGTTGTCTCGCCAGGGTAGCTGGTGAATTGGATTTTGATGTTTGTCATGATGCATCAAATTTGCACCACAAACGGTCCCAAAAAAAGGATCACGCACCGACGTCAGGGGCAATTGCGGTCTCGAAGCCAAGTTGACCACGCACTGTTTTTTGCCCTGCCGTGGGGTGGTTCCTGAAATCGGCGTTTCGATTTAGGCCGGAAAACACGGGGTTTTGATCCTGACACGCGCGTGAAACTTCAGGGGCGATTTTCCGTGGTCAACTTGACCACGGAAATTCATGGCAGTGGGATCTTGGCTATTCGGCCTCATCCTGGAGGCTCTCGAGTACTCGCAGAAGCCGCAATCTTTGCTCCTCACTTTCTAGCGATTCCGGCATGATCATCAGGGGGAAATAGCCGGTGATCCCCTCGTCCTCCAGCCGGACCACCTGAGCAGCTATCCGTCGCTCGATGGCTTCCTTGGTTTTCATCAACCTCTGAAAGGCTCGGTCGTATTCTTCGTCTTCGTGCATTTTTCTGTCTCCTCGTGCGGTGGTATCGATAGTTACGCGGCGGCGGCTGCCTTAGCCTTTTTCGCCTCTGCCTCTTCTCGCACTTCCCTGCGCCGACGAGCTAGATCTGACTCCTCCCTGGTGTACTCGACCTCGACGCGCCGACTCACTGGGACAGCGTCGGACGACACATATGACTGCCATGATGCGGTGGCGTCCATATATCGCTGGTTTTTGAGCCATTTTGCTGGCTCTGGGATGTGACCTCGCTGTCCCTCCGGTGACTTAGCGTATTCATTGATCCGCAGCGAGATGAAATCCATAGCTAGTCTCTCTGTCGAGACATCGATCGGTGCGCCATCCTGATCGATCGTTATCGTGCCGCAGGCCACTAGGTATCTGACGGCTCCGATCAGTGCGTCCCCGATGGCTCCTCGCGATCGACGCATCCGCTCAGGATACGCCAGCCAGACGCGACTGACCGGATCGGCCGGGCGGGCAGCGGGTTGCGCTTTCGGTTTTGGCGCTGGGGCCGTCTGTGCCTGTGATGAGGTTACTTTGGTTTGTTGTTTTTCTTTCTTTGTCAAATTCAAACTCTCGGTACCATCGGCCACGATGGCATTAGATTCATTTTCTTTAGATTCAAATAAAGAAGAATCTTTAGGATAAGAGCAAGTATCATATTTGGCACCTACCCCCCGCGACCCAAATATCATATTTGGCAGACCCACGTATCGTTTTTGGCGCTTCGCGCCGCCAAAAATTAAGTCGCCTGCATCGGTGACCTCGATCACTGGTACCAGTGAGATGTATCCAGGTCGGTCGTCACTGTCGTCCCCGTTGACGACGCCAGCGTCCACCAGCGACCGGCGTGCATTTTTCACCGACTCGCGAGTCAGGCCGGTCGCCTGCATCAAGGTGGAGATTCGCCAGGTGTACTCGGTAGCCAGACTGCCAATCGACTCCCGAATCAGACGGGTTCCCTCCTCGATACCCTCGCGACGCGTGTGTCTTGCCCCGCGTCGCGCTCCACATCTTTGCGACGAGTGCTAGCGCAGATCGGGACAGCCCGCTATTTAGGGACCACATCGGCAGCACGAGAC
>NZ_ANOG01000177.1 GCF_000346295.1 Rhodopirellula maiorica SM1
GAGTGCGTAGGAAATAGGTGCGGCGTAGCGAAGAGGCCCCAAAAGTTGCTTAAACCCAATCATTCTCCATTGGTACCAAGCAATGCCAACCGAAACAAATGCGATTGCTGCTATTACATGTCGAACTTGAATGATTGGCTCAAATCCGAGACGCAACTGATCGCCACGGGAAGCGGCAAGAACAACAGGCAAGGACCACGCGGCTCCCAGAAGAAGGAGCCCTAAAAGCGTTTTCCACTGTCCAGAAAACGAAACCTTCGTTTCGCTTCGATATTGGCGTGCGAGTTCAACGCCAGACCACCACAGAAAGAAATAACCTGCGAAAAGCCCAATTTGCGAGGGGATGAAGGCGTAACTTAAGGAACCAACAAATGACAAGGTAAGTGCCACGGAGTATTGAAGTCTTTGAGCTATTTTTAGCACCGGGATGAACGCCAGGTAAAACCACCACTCATAGGACAACGACCACAATGGAGCGTTTTCACAATAACTATTGCAAAAGGATCCAGCTTTCATCCAGGCAAGATCCTGCATCATCAAAAGATTTCCAACAAGCGAATAAATCTCAATACTAAGCAATTTTTGATGAACAACACACTGAATAGAGTACGCAAAAAACAGTGAAAACAAAAACAGCGGATAGATTCGACGGAAACGGTGGACCAGGTAGGTTGCAGTCCCGCCTGGCAGTCGAAGCCTGTTTTCTGAGGAGTGGCTAATGACAAAGCCAGACAAGATAAAGAACAGGATGACCGCCTCAGGCCCCATTGAAAAGAGTGGTGCAATAATTGACTGGGAAAAAAAATTCGCATGGTAAATTACCACGTAAATCGCAGCAGCACCACGCAGAGCCTCAAGTTGCCAAAGCTTCTTATTCATAGTCAATGGAATTGTCTGAAAGTTCACAATGCTTGCGGATTCGCAGCACGCGGCCGGGAACGCCCACCACCACCGCGCGAGGTGGTACATCACCAGTCACCACCGCGCCAGCACCGATCACGGCGTCATCCCCAATCGACAATCCGCGATAGGGACGCGGCATGATCACGGCGTTCACACCGATCGTTACGCGATCACCAATCACGACTCGCTCGGGCGCACCAACCGGCATTTCCCCGGCGATGGTCACATGATGATAGATCCGGCAGTCATCGCCAAAGGTGACATTGGGATGCATCACGATCCCGAGTGCATAGTGCTCCAGCAGTATGTTGTTACCGACAGTGGCCTCCGCGGGCAACAGAGCGCGGTGAACGAAAAAGTTCAGCATCTTGACAATCCGCGCCGTACGCCGCCATCCACGAGTGTGCAGTTTGCGAGACTAAGACCAAATCAATTCAGGAGAACGTATACGCATGGGGAGAGGGAGTGGGAGGGGAGTTGGCAGTCGTCAGTTGGCAGAAAGAAAAGGAGTGGCAGTGTGCAGGCGTTAGTTGGCAGAGAGGGTGGTGTGTACGGCATCAAAACCTAGAGGTCCGCATGCTGACGCAATGCGGCTAATAACTGTCAACTGACGTCTGATTACTTCCTATTTCCCATCTGCCATCCTCCCACTGCTTACTGCCGACTGCCAACTGCTCACTTTTATCCTCCTGATCCATTTTTCCTAAACAATAGCCCGCCAAGACCCAGAAGAATGAGGCACCGACCAACCAATTTCCCGAAAACAGTGCCACCATCCCAGCGATAAACCAAGCCCTAAAAATACGAACATTGCGATCGTCCAATTCCCAGGTGACCAAATCAGACGACGACCGCCAAAGTCGATATAGAACCGTGACGATCACAAAAAAACCGATCCATCCATATGTGGCCAAGGTCTTGACGTAACCGGTGCTGTCGGCCACGACTGCATTGGACGCTTGTTGGACACGCGACGCCATCCCATCCGCACCAATTCCCCGTCCCAATGGCTCGGCAATTGCACCTCGAAGGGCGACTCCTAACAGCATGATTCGACCCTTGAAGGATCCGTCATCTTGAATCGCACCAATCGTTTCGACTCGTGCAGATGCTTGTCCCGGCATACGTGCCATGATCGATGGTCCTGCGACTAGAACCAAAAGCGATAGCCCTGCAACCGGCAACAGCCCTGAACCGCGGTTCAGAAGAGGGAACAACGCGACCGCCAATCCCGCAAAGATCACTGTCGTTCTTGAATAGGTCAACAGCATCGCGAACAAGATCGCCACCGCTGCAGGCCAGCGAAGCAGCCCTAACGTGCCGGGCCTCAGCATCAGAAGGATGGCGCCACAGCACAGATACATCGCGGCCGGACCACGCTCGTTCATCGTCGAAAACAAGGTCATCTTGGTCGGCTCAGGAATTCCCATGTAGCCATCCATTCCAGATGCCATCAACCAAAATCCGTCCCATGGTGGGATCGTATAGAACTGCCAAATACCATACACCGCCACCACCAACACCGAAGCGGCAAAAGTATGGCACCAACGGTCGATCGTTTTCGAATCGGCCGCCCACAGCGAACCATACCCCATTAACCCAATCGGCGCGATGTAGTCCCCCAGTGCATAAACCGCTCCCAGTTTTGCATTGATAAACCCAATTACAAACGCAAACGCCACCGCACCGCCATACAGATACAGCACATTAGCTGTCCGATGTCCCAATTCATGGCCACGTCGATTTAATTCAAGCAAGACCACCACCACCGCCAGTCCGCCGACGATGATCGGAGTCAAGCTAATTGTCGAGAATGGATTGAAGTAACCGTTGTTGTAATCGACTACGCGGCGAACCCCGCGGTTCAGTGCCACGACAAAGAACAAATAATCGATCAACCAGCTCGATTGACGCGATGCCATGATCAATGCCGGAAGGCAGATCAGGCAGGCGACGAGAAGAGAAGTGGATTCGAGCATGGGGAGAAGTTAAGAGTTGACAGTCGTCAGTTGGCAGAGGGGGAAGTAGTTTTGAGTTGGAAGGGGGGATAGTTTTGAGTTGGCAGTCGTCAGTTGGCAGTGAAGACTGAAGTGGGTTGCCAG
>NZ_ANOG01000178.1 GCF_000346295.1 Rhodopirellula maiorica SM1
TGATCGTTGTAGCGGCGATCGGTCTGGCTCTTGGAAATGAATCCGTCGACCGATTTCACTAACCGAGGCAGCGAGGTTTCGAACTCGCTATACGTCTTGACGATCAAGCCAAGCGACGTGTTGTAGATGATCCGCCGTTTTGTTTTGTTTTTTTCAGCGGACTGTTCGGCCAATTCTTCTTCGTCTGTTTGTACAGTCGAATTCGTGATGTTCGCCAAACTTTGTCCCTGGCGACTCACCGCGTCTGCGGTGGCGGCGAGATCCGATTCGCTCGCTGAGGATTCGATCATGTCCAACTTGCCTGCGAATCGCGAATTTGGGTTCTCACCACAACCCACCATCATTAGGGCAAACGTGGTGACGATCAGCAGGTAATTCGAGGAAATGTGGGGGCGAATTGGCATCGTGATGCTCTCTCGATTGTCATGGCAAGTTCAATACGAGCACCCCCAACGCGGGAGCGTCAAAGGTACGACGAGGGACTCGGCCCTACGGATTTTAAAAAACGAGTGAAATCACAAAGAAGTTACCGGTTTTTTCACGCTGAATGATTGGGGACTTGGGTGACATGCAGAATCATGCTGGGTTAAAACCCACGGCAAGCACGTTACAGCACCGCCAAAACACACACCTCCGAACACATGCACCATGATTGATATGACACTTGGCCGAAGTCTCCGTTCCATCCTCGTCACCGGATGTCTTGTTCTCGCGTTATGTTCGGCGTCATCCGCAAACGCACAGCAAAATCAAGCTCATCATTGGGATTTTTCACCCGCGTTACTGCAAGGGACGACGCTTTCCGCTCGCCAAGGCGAATCCCGTTTAACACTGCCCAATTCGGATTCGATCGACAAGGACGCTCCGTTTGGATGGATCAAGAACGCATCGAGTTTCATTGAAATTGACAAGCCCAATCAATCCGCAGTCCTTCCGAAGTCGGCATTCAGCGTTGCTGCGTGGGTTCGGGTGGACAAGTTTTCCGATTGGACCGGAATCATCAGTGCCATCGAAGACAACGGCGGCGAGGAATACGGATGGATGCTGGGGCTGCAGGGCCGCTCGTTCACCTTTGCGTTGGCAAGCACCGCGTCAGATGACGGAAACGGACTATTGACGTATTGCAAAGCACCGCTGTTTAGCATTGCTGGTCGCTGGTCATTGGTGAGTGCGACCTTTGACGGTGATACCATGCGATTGTTCGTTGATGGCAAAATGGTCAATCAATCGTCACAGCAAAAAGGCGACGTGCTGTATCCCGACCAGGGCGTACGGCTGGCCATCGGTGCCTATGTCGACCGCGATGAAACGCATCCGCTGAACGGACGCGTTGGCGAATGCTGGATTACTGACGAGGTGTGGTCGCCCGATGCGATACAAACTCTTTACGCCGCCGGACGCGATCGATATCCCGATGCACCGCTGATCGACCACGACCCACTCGATGGGTTTACCATTCGCTCCTTCGAAACGCGCCCCAAGCGCGATACGAATTCGGATCGCTTGCCCAACGCACAGCTGATCGCGCCGGCGGGCGACACATTTATGTATCCGGCTCGGCCTGTGGATGCTGCGATTTCCGATAACAACGACGTGATTGCGGTCAAAGACAATGTCGCGGTGGTGTTCTTTGATGCCAAGACGTGGAAAGTCATTGACCGTTTGCCCTTTCCCGATGGAGGTGCGTCGATGCATGGGATCGCTTTTGCCGCGGATGGAAAGACGCTGTGGGCCACCAACGCGCAGCGGTCGTTGTTCGAGGCGATCAAGAAAGCCGACCGGTGGATGTGGTCACGCGTGATCGCATTGCCAGGTTCCGACGGTGGGCACTCGCATCCCTGCGGCATCGCTCACGACGCGGATCGTGATCGTTTGTACGTTTGTTTGTCACGCAACAACACGGTGGCGGAGGTCGATTTAGATACGGGACAGCTATTGCGAGAAATTCCGGTTGGTGTCGCTCCCTATGACGTCGTGCTGTTACCCGATCAGCAGGCTTTGATCGTCAGCAATTGGGGAGGCCGACATCCACGCGATGATGAGAAATCAGCACCGTCCAGTGGCACTGAGGTGTTGGTCGATGATCGAGGCGTCGCCAAGAGCGGTACGGTTGGACGCGTTGATTTGACATCGGCAGTTCAAGTTCGTGAGGTCCACACAGGGCTGCATCCCGCCGACCTCGAGCTCGCTGCGGACGGCGAAACCATTTACGTTGCCAACGCGAACTCGGACACCGTTTCCATGATTCGCACTTCGGACATGTCGATACTGCAATCGATTGTGGTACGTCCAGACCCGAATTTGCCGTACGGGTCCGCCACAAATGCGTTGGCGTTGTCCGATGACGAGCAAACGTTGTACGCCGCCAATGGTGGAAACAATGCGGTCGGCGTGCTGAAACGCGACGACTCGGACGCCGCCTGGAATTTGGCCGGATTCATTCCTACAGCTTGGTACCCTGCGGCGTTGGTGTTCGCCAACGATTCAATCTACGTCGCCAATACCAAGGGAATCGGATCGCGGAACAACACCGACCCCAATAAATTTAGCGTCAAGCAATTTTTAGGCGCTGTGTCCAAAGTCGCAGTACCAACGGAAACCGAGCTTGCTCGATACAGCGAAGAGGCGCACCGGCTGATTCAAGTCCCTCGGATGTTGCGGCAACAAATCCGAGCCTCGAAAACCAAGGATGTCGCCCCCGTCGCGGTTCCCAAACAAATTGGACACCCTAGTTTGATCAAACACGTGGTTTATGTGATCAAAGAAAATCGGACTTATGACCAAGTCTTGGGCGATTTGCCGCAAGGCGATGGTGAGCCCAAACTATGCGATTACCCTCGCGCGATCACTCCCAACCATCATCGTTTGGCGGAGCAATTTGTACTGCTCGACAATTTCTACTGTAACGGCGTCAATAGTTCGGACGGACACTCGTGGGCGACCGAAGGTAATGTCACCGACCACTTGGAAAAGTCGTTTGGTGGGTTCACACGAAGTTACTCGTTTGGGGATGACCCGCTGAACTACAGCAGCACCGGATTTATCTGGGACAACGTTCTGCTACACGGTTTGAGTTTTCGCAACTACGGCGAAATGGATTATGCAGGTACCATTCCCGCAGATGCGTCATTTAGCCAAATCTATGACGATTTCAAATCGGGCACCCACAAGATTGGATTTACCAAATCGATAGGCATCGAGACGCTGGCACGATACAGCTGCCCCACCTATCCCGGTTGGAACATGCGGATTCCAGACGTCTTGCGTGCCAAGGCATTCATTGATGAATTGCAAGTCGCCCAGCAGAAAGGGGAATGGTATGACTTTATGATCGTCTATCTGCCACAAGACCATACATCGGGGATGTCCTCAGGAATGCCTCATCCGCAGGCTCATATGGCCGACAACGACTTGGCACTGGGCCAAGTGGTCGAGGCGATTTCGAAAAGCCGCTTTTGGAAGGAAACCGCGGTCTTTGTCGTCGAAGACGATCCGCAAGCCGGTTACGACCACATCGACGGACACCGCAGCGTATGCTTGGTCTCAAGTCCGTACATTCGGCGTGGAGCCGTCGTCAGCAGTTTCTATAACCAAACTTCGGTGCTGCATACCATGCAGCGGATTCTGGGATTGCCGCCAATGAATCAAATGGATGCTACCGCGCCGATCATGTTTGATTGCTTTCAGGACACTCCCGATCTAACTCCTTACGAATCCGTAGTTCCCGAAACGCCGCTGAACAAGATCGTTGTGGGACCGGAGGCTTATCCCGAAAATATGAAAAAATGGTTCGTCGCGACCGCCAACGAAGATTTCGAGGGCTTTGACCGTGCGGACGAAGACACGTTAAACCGGATTTTGTGGCATGCCGCTCGCGGTGACGATGTGCCATATCCCGCCGAATGGGCTGGCGCGCACGGCCGCGGACTGAAGCAACGAGGACTGATCATCAGCGAAGAGGATGACGACGATTGATGCGGATCGATGGCCACATGACAAGCTGATGGCGAGCTGATGACGAGCTGATGACGAGCTGATGACGAGCTGATGACGAGCTGATGACGAGCTGATGACGAGGGCGGTTTGCCGGACATGTCGGCCCCCCTCGGAGTGAACTTTACTCGCTACAAGCCGCATAAGCGGTTCAAAGTACCGACCAGACGAACTGATTCGCACCGTTCAACCAGCTCAGCCGCGTGCCGCTGCGAATCACATCGCATGCTTGGAACTGAGTGACTCTCGTTTTTGCGACACGAATTCTATCGCTTGAATTTGCGGATCGCTTTCCGACGTCTTTACCGCTTTCGACTTAATGCCCACGTCCATTCCTTCTGCCGTCAATACGCCTCAGGACCAATCGGCTCTGCCGATTGCCGCTGCGTCGACGTCCGCTGCGCGGCCGGAGCATGTCGTGGATGGGAAAATCATGATCGTCGATCATGAACCGGTAAACGTGTTGGTTGCCAAGAAACACTTACAAGCGGCCGGATACAGCAATTTTGAAACGACCGTCGACACCGCTAACGCATTGCAGTCGATTATCGCGGCGGGCCCCGATGTCTTGCTGCTTGACGTCAACATGCCAAATGCGAATGGCATCGACATCCTGCGTGAACTACGCAATCGACCCGAATTTCGTCATCTTCCCGTTTTGATCCTGACCGCAAACGACGACGCCTCGGTCAAACTATCTTGCTTGGAACTTGGCGCTACGGACTTTTTGATCAAACCCGTCGATCCGATGGAATTGGCACCTCGGGTTCGCAACGCGTTGCAAAATAAAAGCTACCAAGACCAACTACAACATCACACCGAAGACCTCGAGGAAACAATCCAGCAGCGTACCGCGGACCTTGAAAGGTCTCGTCGCGAAGTCATTTATTGTTTGGCTCGCGCTGCCGAGCTGCGTGATAATGATACCGGTAATCACGTGATTCGGGTCGGTCGTTTCGCGGGGTTGATTGCCGGCCAACTGGGGCTGCCCGATTGGTATGTCGAAGACATCGAATTGGCCGCCCAGTTGCACGATGTTGGTAAGATCGCGGTTCCTGACGCGATTCTGCTGAAACCCGGTCGTTTGATGCCAAGCGAATTTGCCGTGATTCAAACCCACGTCAAATTGGGGCACCAAATCATCAAACCACATACGATCAACGACGGTAGCTCGCGGCGGCGATCGACCTACGAAGAGTGTCCCATCGAGCGCGACAGTGGTTCACTGATGCGATTGGCCGCCAGTATCACCCAGACGCATCACGAGAAATTTGACGGTTCCGGCTACCCACTTGGCTTGGCCGGTGAAGACATTCCGCTGGAAGGCCGCATCACTGCGGTGGCGGACGTCTATGATGCGCTCGCATCGGAACGTCCCTATAAGAAACCAATGCCACGCGAGAAGTGTTTTTCGATCCTCCGTGAGAGCCGCGGCACACACTTTGACCCTAATGTCTTGGACGCGTTCTTTGCTGCGTTGCCCGAGATTTTGAAGGTCCAAGCCGAGTATCGAGACCACTACCAGAATGAGGCCCCGCCCGAGTCGACAAACGCGCCCGAGTCGACAAGCGAATAGGGGGGAGATGATTTAGCGGCTACCAGCTGTCCTCGACCAGCAGTTCTCCGTCAGCACGGTCGCCCAATTGCGTAAACAATTTAGGGTCAATGTTTTGACTCAAAAATCGTGTCGACCCATCGGCGAAACCAAAATTGCCGCCCCCTTGGTGCGAGCTGCCAAAGCCACCGACATTCAGTGATCCCAATTCAGAATCTTTTTGCAGGCTGAGATCAAGGAAGCGATTGGGGCCTTCGATTTTCGATCCTGTGTTGCGAAGCGTCGCTCGGGTACCAGAGCACCACCCAAGTGAATTGCGATAAGGAATCATTTCGCCAATCAAAATGGTTTGCGAGCTGCCGTCGCGAATGTCGCTGTAGCGTAAGCGACTGTTTAGAAACAACATCCCATTGTTGTCCGAGTCGATCGGTGCCTCGACGGAGTGATGGCAGCCGGCATAGTTCGACAGCGCCGCGTATCCCGGTTCCGTGCCATCGTCCAATGGTATCGTGAAATCGGATTTCGCCGACGGAAAGGACGGGCACAAGTACGTCGGAACGTTTCTTACCCGCACGGGACTATTGACCGTCGCATAAACACCGGCTTCTTGATCAAAATGCTCGAACAAATTTTGTTGTTCAATGAATGGCAAGATCTGCACCATCCAGCTGATGTGTTTGCCAATCGGCTCGTTCCGCACGGGACCGTTCTCGCTGATCACCCCGGCAGGCAAATGCTCGTGACTGAAATCGTGATGATGCACAGAGAGTCCGATCTGCATCATGTTGTTCAGGCACGCGGATCGACGAGCCGCCTCGCGGGCAGCTTGAACCGCGGGCAACAGCAAACCCACCAACACTCCGATGATCGCGATCACGACCAACAGCTCCACCAGAGTAAAGCCGCTACGCAGCGGGCTGCCTATGGATTCCCCTTTCAACGCGAGTTTTCGAGTTTGACAATCGGGCGTTTTCAACATGAGATGGTTGTTTGATCGTGGATGCATGGTTTTACTCTTCGTTGATGGATGGGGAATGAGGAGTTGGTTTTGAAATTTGAAACGTGAAGCTTTTTTGAGTTCGGGTCGCGATTTCCATCGCGGGGCTGGCCACCGATCTAGCCAAGGTGGCAACCACGTTTACCGATACGACGTTCGCTGAGGAGTCACTGCGTGTGGTCGGTTCGACGGTAATTTCGACGGCAGCTTTGGCAAACTGCGTGGTTTCGAAGGCGGGGATCCAATGTTCACCTTCGTATTTCTCATCCGCAGTCATTTGAGAGATCGCCCGTTTGATCCCTGCATCCAACAACCATTCGGTTTGGATCGCCTGGTGTCGACACCGGGTTTCACGCTGTGCCCGCACCGCAGATGTCACGCTGGTTATTACCAATGTGGAAACCACGATCAGACAAACAAGCGTACAGATGAGCACGACACCTCGATGTTCAGTTCGGCGGCGGCGACAACCTGACCTGGGGCTGAGAGCGAAAACGGGATTCATGGCGACTCCTGGTCACGTGTCGAAGAGGCCTCGTGGGCGCCGAGGCTTATCGTGCTGCGGTAACGACCGACGGCTGCGGTTATTTGCCGTTCCAAACGATCAGCGTAGCGGGTTTGATTCGAAACGAAGCTTATTTCAAGTGTCGCACGCTGCTGTGTTTGATTCGCAGTCAATGTCGCGGTGTAGGATTCGGCGAGAGCGTAATTCTCGCGTCGCACCGTGTTTCCATCGCGGTACTCACTGCGAGTCACCTCATTTGCATCGCTTTGATACGCCACCCGGCGTCCGTCGGTTGTCTCGACGATAAAGAGATCCGCGGAACGATGGACGTCGTCGCTGTGATGCACATCCCATCGAAACTGTTCGACTAAACGTTGCGAATCACGGTCATGTTTTGCTCGCTCGTTGCTAACTCGCGACATGGTCATCGTTTGGTGAACCAAGCCCATGGCGAGCGTCATCAGCGTGCTGCCCGCCGCCATCGAGACCACCAATTCGATAAGTGTGTGCCCTTTTCGTTGACGGATCATTGATCGTTCTCCCTATTTAACCAAGCGACCAATCGCAGCGGATCGGGGTTTCCAACGCGTTTCCAATTGATCGATAGATGCAATTGGGCGTCGTTGTCGTTGCGTACGATTTTCGCATCCATCACGACATCGGGAAGTAGCGTGCGGGCGGCTTCGGAAACCTCGAATTCGTCCGCTTCTTTTGCGATTTCATCGATCGGCAGCTCGACCAACCGCTCCATGTGATTGGTCAATTCATCGAGTGCCAATTGGCGATATCGCGTTTGTTGCCACAATCGACCGCAGCGCACCGTAATCGGAGCCACGACGCCTATACCGCTAACCAACAACGCCGCGGTGACCATCAACTCAAACAACGTAGCCCCGCGACGCTGATGATCACGTCGATGTTTGTGACGAGGAATGCTTCGGATATATATCATTGTCATAGTTGAAAATGAGGTTTCGATACGAACTGGGTTAATTGAATCAGGAACTCAAAGAACCCTATGCACACCAGCACGACGAGGGATGCGACCAGGATGATCAAAACCGGATGCACAAGGCTAAGCCACTTATCGCAACGACGGTCGAATTGCTCACGTTTCCACTGTGCCAAACGACGAAGCATCCATCCACTTGCCGATTTCGAATTTAGTCGCGTGATCGCACTGGCCTCGGCCGATGTGATTAAGCGTGCTTCGGCTAGGCTGTCCCATAATTCGGCACCCTGTTCGACTTCGTTGCGAACCAATAACAAGCGTTGACGAATGCGTGGATCAAAGTGATAGCGAGCAAGCGTCGACACCGCGGCTGGCAAGGGACGCCCCGCATCGACGCTGTCCGCCAGCATCCGCAATAGCTCGGCGTTTCGTCCCATCGCGTTTGCAGAAGGGAATGAGCGACTCACTGTTCTCCGGACCATGCGAGCAAATGGACTGAAAACAAGTACAACCGCCAACACAAATGCGATACCCAACCAAAGGCTGGCTCCAGAGACGAACGCGCTGACGTTATTTAGCAGATGTAGCGATGCAGGGATTACAAAATCGCCGTCTGGATCGGCAACTTCGCTGACCATCACCAATAGCATCGGAACCAAGCTGATCAGTATCAGCAATAAGATCGGCGTCATTACCACCGCGATGATCGACCCGTAAATCAAAATCTGACGCAAATGTGCTTGGCGGCGATTTCGCGGTTCGTCGTGTTGTTGTGCCATACGGGCCAGCGTTTGTGCCAGCGTCCCATTCTGGGTCGCGACTCGGATCATCAACACGGCGTCCTGGGTGAGCACATCGGGTGTCTGCTCGAGTGCCTCGATCAACGAACTGCCCTCGCCAAGACGCTTCGACAATCGAAGCAATCGCCAACGATAAAATCCACGGTGTTCTTGTGCTAAATTTCCCACGATTCGGGAGATGTCCAGTCGCTGAGACATTGCCACCGCCAACATTCGTATCAACGATTGTTGACACATGCTGCGGGTATCACTGGGCCACCAAGGAACCAACTTCCACCGCCGACTCCACTTGTACCAACGATTCAAAATTGCGTCGATCATCAGGTCAATCCCGAAACAAGACTAACGAGAGGGGTGAAAAGTGAAAACACGACAAATGCCACGACGGCGGCTACGGCAAGCGTGGCGAGCGGCGAAGCGATGCCACTAAACCAATTGACTCGCGAGCTGGCACGCTGGCGATACATCGCCGATATTTCATGAAGCAAAATCGTATTAGGCTTGGCGTCCGGTGCGACCGAAAGTGCATCGATGACGTTCGCAGGCAATTGATGCGCGACCGAGGATTCACGCAACGGCAATGAACCTTGATTGACATGATTGGCTAGCTGGACGGCGAGATTGCGAAGATGCCGGTTTCCGCACGTCTGGCCTGCGAACCACAACGATTCGGGCAGCGAAGCGCCCATCTCGAGCATCTCTGCTAGCTGGCTGACAAGCTTGGCCATGGCGGCCACGCTGCCGGTGTTTCCGGCCGCGAAACGCCCAAACAAACGCAAGCCTAATGAAAAATGCATGGATAGCTGGTAAATACCGATAGCGGCGACGACGATTGCCGCGATAACCGCCAATGAAGCCAACGACGCTGTGGTAATCGCCTCACTAAACCAAACCAGTAACCGTGTTGGCGCTGGTAACCGCAAACCGAACTCGTCGTACATCTTGGCGAAGGAGGGAACCACGGTGAAGGCCAATACCACCAACACAATGACTGCAAGTAGGATGACGATGGTTGGGTACAACATCGCATAGCGAAAATGTGACCGCGAATCGGCCTCGGAATTCGCATACGCAATCGCGCTGACCATCTTTGCCGCCGGAGAAGACTCTTTGCGTGACACGCTGGCATGAGTCAACCAGACTGCGGTCGCTGGATCGCTCAATAACGCGTTTGCAGAAGCTCCCTCACGCAACCGCCGCACCAAAAGGGTCAGTTCTCGGCGGCTTCGGCCACGTGGCATCTCGTCCGCGAGCGCCGCAAGTACCGCAATCAATTCGTCACGCTGCAGCAACATATCTTCGACTTGTTGGCGTATCGTCGAATCGGGGGATGGAACATAGATGGGCATTGCAGATCGTGATCAAGGAAGAAAGTTGATACCGGGCAGACGAGACATTGCCGGTGATTGAGGTGCAGCGTTCTAAGCAAGGGTTAATACTTTGAGAAAATGAATCCAAGGCAGAAACAATGACAAGGCGTAGAGCAGCACAATGATTCCTCCCACCACGGCGGTGGCGATCGAGGGGACGAGAAATCGCCAAACAGTTGCCAATCGCTCGGCCTTTTGCCGATACATCGCTGCAATGAAACGAAGCACTTCGCTGCGAGATTGTTCGTCGACGCCCCCACCGATTGCCCACTGCAGCAGCGGTGCGGGAACAACGCCGGTCCCAGGTTTTGTCTTGTTGGTTGGTTCTGCACCGGTTCGAATGCCACAAATAACCAAGCTATCTGGCATTGAAACACCCTGGTCGTATAGCGTCGCCATCTGCTCCGCTAATTCTGAATTTGTGACTGCTCGGCGATAGCCTTTGCCGCCTGGTATGGCGGACCAATCGACATGATCCCGGTACCGTCGCCAAAACCACCAACCAATGATCCCGAGGATCAGCAACCCGGCCAACCAAACGCCCATCGATTCACGTAATGCCTCTAACAGGGAAAGCACGGAACCTTCCTGGATCCCCATGTCTTGGTAAAACGATTCGAGTTGTGGAGTGGTGAATGACAGCGTGAATACAAACGCCATCAAGGCTAAAAAAACGACGATCGTTGTTTGGAACAACCATTGGCTAATATTTCGTTTTAGCATTCGCTGCGAACGTGCCATCGCCGTCGCTGCATCCAACGCTGCTGCTGTATCTCCGGTGCGCAATAGCAGCAGTAGCGATTGGCGATATTGAGGCGAAATCTCTGAATCGTCCTCGATCGCCGCTCGGATTGAATCACCCCGCGCGACCCGCACGCCGATTCGAGCGTGCAACTGCGACGTTGTTTCTTTGACGGATTGGCGTGACCCACTACGAGCGATTGCGATAGGCATGCCGGTACTGGCAATCACCACAAGCTGTTCGTTGAAATCGACAATCTGATCAAACTCATTCACTTGAGGAGACGTTCCGTGAAAAAGAAAGGAATGGGAATTGTGGATTCAATATGGATGCAAGTGCGCAGCATCCCTATGACGTGACGAACAAGCCGAACCTGCGATGTTTCAATCGACGGCAATGATGACGCGATTCAGCGAGGCAAGCGGAACCGGTTTGCCTGACTCTGGCGTAGTTGGCTGAATGCTTCGCACATGCCCCACTGAGGCCCAATGTCGGATCGTTGTGAGAGCTCCGCAGCCTTGCGCTGCACCTCGCCTGAGGTCGTTCCGCTGAACCGAGATTGATAATCGCCTAGCAGTTCGACAAAAGGTGACGCGAGGCAGAACATGAGTAAGACGCAGACGAAAAATCCGCCAACCCGTCGCTCCAAAGCCGTATCGTCACAAGCGTTTCGTGCCGCTTCGAGTGTTCGAGGTCGCAGGTCTTCGGAAACTCGGACGTAATTGCCCGCAGCTCGAACCCGCTGTTCAATTTCATGCAGCGAATGGTTTTCGCCATCGAAGCCGGCGTCATGATGCGACTCATTCATAGGAGACCTCCGCATCGTTGGCGTACAGCTTGCCCGCTAATTTTTCAATCGCGTAGCGATAGCGACTTGCCGCCGTTGACGGAGTGATTGCGAGTACCGAAGCGATCTGAGCAAACGTCATCTCTTCCCAGATCTTCAGCACGACCACTTCACTTTGTTCCGCCGGCAGCGTTCGCATCGCGGCCCAAACGGCGCGATGTTGATCTTCGAGTTCAACCGAATCGACCACCCGCCGCGTCAGCAAATCGGTCAAATTTCCTACCAGCGACCAGCGTTTTTTGCGTCTCAAGATCACAAGTGATTCGTTGCGAACCATGCTCAGCAAATAGCCCCACGGCTGTTCAGCAGCAGCAAGTTTTTCGGGTTCGACGGCAACGCGAACCAGTGCCGTTTGCACCGCGTCTTCGCCATCATGTTGATTTCGCGTGATCGTCGTGGCGTAGCGAACCAGCCGCGTAGCGGTCAAATCGTACAATCCCGATAATGCCGGAGCACTGCTTTCGGCAATACGTTGGGCATGCAGACGCACGCGTTCGGAAAAGGTTTCAAAGTTAGCCATCAGACCTAAGGATGCGCGACGGCCGCCGATTTGTCTAATGTTTCAGAAAAATTCGCGATTTATTCTTCAGGCGGGCAAAGCGTTTCACTCAACCTCTATTGTCTTACTCGGCAGGCAGGAGCCTGCGGCGCATTGGGTTCCCAGGCCGGAGCCTGGGAACCAGG
>NZ_ANOG01000179.1 GCF_000346295.1 Rhodopirellula maiorica SM1
GGACACGCAGTCCCAATCGCAACAGCGTCGGCGGCCAACGGTACCGGGATCAAAGAACTCTGTGAAACAATCCACGGAATCACGAAATTGGTTGATCGGTCCGCGAAAGCAGGCCATGATGACGGAGTGATTGCGAACGACGACTCGGTAAACTCCTCCATCATCGCTGGATCCAAGATGACCACATCCCCGGCCCATACCGATGCTATGCTACAGCAGATCGCCGACTATGTTTGCGGTCCAGCGGACTTTGGTGACGAAGCTTGGGCGACCGCGCGTTTATGTTTGCTTGACAGTCTCGGATGCGGATTATTGGCATTGAACTATCCGCAATGCACAAAGCTGCTCGGTCCCGTCGTTCCCGGAGCCACGCTGTCACCGGGGGCACGCGTTCCTGGCACCGCTTACGAACTTGATCCAATCACCGCGGCGTTCAATATCGGCTGCATCATCCGCTGGCTTGATTACAACGACACCTGGTTGGCTGCGGAGTGGGGACACCCGTCGGACAATTTTGGTGGGATCTTGGCGGTCGCCGACTATCGCAGCCGATTGGGGCATTCCGTCACAATTCAGGATGTATTAGCGGCAGCGATCAAAGCGTACGAAATCCAAGGCGTGTTGGCGCTACAGAATTCATTTAATCGCGTTGGACTCGATCACGTGCTACTGGTGCGTGTGGCGACGACTGCGGTGGTTACAAAACTGCTTGGCGGTTCACACGACCAAGTGATCAATGCCGTCAGCAACGCGTGGATCGATGGCGGTGCACTGCGGACTTATCGGCATGCCCCCAACACGGGTTCACGCAAGAGCTGGGCGGCCGGCGATGCAACACGGCGTGGCGTCCAATTGGCGTTCATGAGTTTGACCGGTGAAATGGGCTATGCGTCGGCTTTGACGGCAGACCACTGGGGGTTCGAAGATGTGCTGTTCGCCGGACGTGCCGTGCAGATGACGCGGCCGCTGGATGACTATGTCATGCAAAACATCTTATTCAAAGTCGCCTTTCCTGCGGAGTTTCATGCACAAACCGCCGCGGAAGCCGCCATGATATTGCATCCGCAGATCGATACACGCTGGGACGAGATCGATCGTATTCGAATCGAAACGCAAGAGTCGGCAATGCGGATTATCAACAAAACCGGTCCGTTAAACAATCCAGCTGATCGCGACCATTGTTTGCAATACATCGTTGCGGCAGCATTACTGCACGGTCGTCTCGATTCGGATCATTATGAACAAGCGGCAGCCGAAGATCCGCGGATCGATAAACTGCGTGAATGCATGCAGGTGGTTGAACATCCACACTATTCGAATGACTACCTCGATCCGGATAAACGATCGATCGCGAACTCGGTCCAAGTGTTTTTCACCGATGGATCGCACACTCCGCGTATCGAAGTCGAATACCCGCTAGGACATCGACGTCGCCGTGAAGAAGCAATTCCGCTGCTTCGCGAAAAATTTCACAACAACGTTGCGACGCGATTTTCAAGCGAGCGAGTGACATCGTTGGAATCATTGTTCGCAAACGATTCAATCGACGATATCCCCGTCGATCAATTCATCGATAAGTTTGTGGATCGCTGATGGGATACATACAATAGGCAAGGACGGGCAACGCTGCGACACTCTTCCAATTGCAGCGACGTTTGCAAACCGAGCCTTAAGCGAACTTCCCAGGACGGACCGTGCTTCGGAATCCTCAGGAGAATTCGGTGCCAACATTGCGTGAGCTTACCGACGATCTGATTCGCCAAGAGCAGACGCTCCGGCAAGGCGGCGGCGAGGAAGGTCAGCAGCGACAGCTGCGTCACGGCCGGTTGCCGGTACGCGAAAGGTTGGATTTGTTGCTTGACAACGATCGGCCGTTCTTTGAACTGGGATTGTGGGCGGGCGACGGCATGTATGACGAGTGGGGCGGTGTTCCCGCCGCCGGTATCGTCACGGGAATTGGCTCGGTTGCTGGGCGTGCTTGTTTAATCGCAGCCAACGACGCCACCGTCAAAGCCGGTGCGATGTTCCCGCAATCGGTAAAGAAGTTATTGCGGGCACAAAAGATTGCGGCCCAGTTTCGGCTGCCGCTGATCTATTTGGTCGATTCCGCCGGCGTCTTCCTGCCGTTGCAAGACGAAATCTTTCCAGACGAAGACGATTTTGGTCGGATCTTTCGCAATAACGCTGTTCTCTCGGCCGCCGGCATTCCTCAATACGCCGCCGTGATGGGCAACTGTGTTGCGGGCGGCGGCTATCTACCAGTTTTATGCGACAAAATGCTGATGACCGATGGCAGTCAACTCTGTTTGGCAGGGCCTGCCCTCGTGAAAGCTGCAATTGGACAAGTGGTCGACCCCGAGGAACTCGGCGGTGCTTCGATGCATTCCGGGATCAGCGGGACCGTTGATTTCCACGAGCCCGATGATCCGTCATGCTTAACACGGCTGCGTCACCTCGTCGATCTGTTACCACCGAACGTTCCGCCGTCGGCATTTCAAAACACACCGGCCGATCCCCGATTGTACGACATCGTCTCAGCAGACGGTCGAATTGAATATGACGTTCGCGATCTGATTGGATGTTGCACGGACGAAGACACGATGCAGGAGTACAAGGCGGAATATGGTCAGTCGTTGGTGACCGTGTTCGCGAAAATTGCCGGTCACCCCGTTGGAATTGTCGCCAATCAAAAGCGCCGCTGCCGGACCGCAAGCGGCGAGATCCAAGTGGGCGGTGTGATCTATCCCGATGCTGCCGACAAGGCGGCTCGCTTTGTCATGGATTGCAACCAAACGAAGCTGCCGCTGGTTTTCATTCAAGATGTGCAAGGGTTTATGGTGGGCAAGCAAGCCGAACAGGCGGGCATCATTCGTGCCGGAGCCAAACTGGTCAACGTTGTCAGCAACTCGGTTGTGCCCAAGTTGACCATCATTGTTGGCGGATCTTTCGGTGCAGGACACTATGCAATGTGCGGCAAAGCGTACGATCCCGCTTTAATCTTGGCGTGGCCTTCGGCAAAGTATGCCGTGATGGGCGGCAACCAGGCTGCGGAAACGCTGTTGTCGCTGCAACTGCGTGACGCACAGCGAGCCGGACGAACACTGGGCGACGACGAGGTGTCCCAGCTACGTCAATCGATCCAACAACGTTACCAGGAACAAACCGACATCCGGTTTGGAGCCGCCCGCGGCTGGGTCGATGCCATCATCCCGCCGGCGGACACGCGATTGTGGCTACAGACCGCACTTGCGCTGCTGCCCACATCAACAAATCAAGAGTTTAAAACAGGAGTGTTGCAGGTATAGAATTCAGTTTTAGCAATAGCGATTCGTACAGCAAACAATCGTTCACGCTAATCGCATCACCGCCAACACCGTTGATTTCACCTGCGAAAGACCAATTCCACGTTTTGGATATTGAAAAATGGTCCGTCCGATTCGAATCGGAAACGCACAAGCCTTCTGGGGTGACCGAAACACCGCAGCGGCTGAATTGTTGGCGCGTGAACCGGAACTCGATTTCCTGACACTCGATTATCTTGCCGAAGTATCGATGTCCATCTTGGCGACACAGCAGCAACGTGATCCGAAGTTGGGATTCGCTCGAGATTTCCTCGATGTGGTTCAATCGTTGGTGCCCTATTGGGCCGCAGGCGGAAAATGCCGACTGATCGCAAACGCGGGGGGACTAAATCCAATCGGATGTGCACGCGCATGCCGTCAAGTAATCCAGGACGCCGGTTGCCCATCGCTACGCATCGGTATCGTCAGCGGTGACGATGTACTGAGTATCCTTCGCTCGAAAGAACACCGAAACGACGCTGAATCGTTTCGTAATTTAGACAGTGGCGATTCCATCGACGGCGTGGCCGATCGGCTCGTCACCGGGAATGCCTACCTTGGCGCGACCGCGATCGTCGACGCACTCGCTCAGCACGCGGACATCGTCATCACTGGCCGCGTCGCTGATCCATCGATGGTCGTCGCTGCTTGCGTTCACCATTTTAGCTGGACCGAAGCTGACCTTGATTGTCTGGCGGGTGCCACCGTGGCCGGACATCTGATCGAATGCGGCACCCAGGTTACCGGCGGCATCAGCACCGAATGGATGACCGTGCACGATCCAGTGCATCTCGGGTTTCCTATCGTCGAGATTTCCGACGATGGCACCTGCATTGTCACAAAACCAAGATGCAGCGGCGGCGAAGTGACCCCCTGGACCGTCAAGGAACAACTTGTCTACGAAATCGGCGACTCGGAAGCCTACCTCAGCCCCGATGTGACGGTGTCGTTCCGCGATTTATGTGTCGACGAAATTGCACCCAATCGAGTCCGCGTCCGTGACGCGATCGGCAAACCCGCTCCATCTCAGTACAAAGTCAGCGCAACGTTCCGTGACGGTTTTCGATCCTCCGGAATGCTGACCATCGTGGGACGCAGTGCTAAGGAAAAAGCTCAACGGGCCGGTAAAATCGTGCTTGAGCGATTGCGTGATGCCGACGTCCACGTACGCAATAGCTTGATCGAATGTCTCGGTTGCGGCGCGTGTGCCGAAGGTTTCACCGGTTCAACCGCATTCATTGATACGTCCTCCCTTGGCGAGGTGGTCCTGCGAGTTGCCGTCGAAGTTGATTCGCAAAAAGATGCCGAACGATTTTCTCGCGAATTGATGCCGCTGGTCACCGCCGGTCCGCAAGGGACGACGGGATACGCCGAAGGACGGCCACGAGTTCATCCCGTGATACGCTACTGGCCTTGCCTGATCTCGCGAGATTTGGTGCATGCAACCGTTGAATCGTTACAAACCAAAGCGACTGACGACGACGCAAAGACCGCTAAAAATTGGCCACCCGCACTCGCAGTGCCAACCACGGACGCCCCAACACCCGAGCATCTCCATTCCGAGGAAAAAGCCATACCAACGCACGCCGCAATCGATGACTCTGCGGCGGGCCACTTATACGACATCGCGATCGCTCGCAGCGGAGACAAGGGCACGGGGGCGAACATCGGCGTGATTGCACGAGACGATATCGCGTGGGGATTCCTGCACAAATGGCTGACGTCCGAGCGTGTCGCAGCGTTCTTCTGCAACCGTGAACTCCAATCCGTTCAGCGATTTGAGTTGCCGAATCTTCATGCACTGAACTTCGTGATTCATGGCATCCTGCAACAAAGATTGCGGACCGACGCGCAAGGCAAGACGCTCGGTCAAATTTTGCTTGAAATGCCGTTACCGAAATCAGCACCTCATTCATGCGTTTCTATTGGCGGAGACAACCAGCATGCCGAACTTGATACTTAGCAACTGCATCGCACGGGGCATCCATGCGGTGACACTCAACCGCCCCGATCGTCGTAATGCACTGAGCATCGAATTGCTTGAGGCACTTTGTCACGAGTTGACTCGGCTCGAACAAGATACCACGAACCGCGTGGTCATTCTCGCCGGCGATGGAAAGGTTTTCTCGGCGGGACTTGATTTACGAGAGGCGGCTGACACTGCGTTAGTGGAACGTTCGGCGAACACGGTCAAGCAAACACTCGAAAAATTGCATTTGACACCACTCATTGTTATCGCCGTCGTCCAAGGCGGCGCGTTCGCAGGGGGCGCCGGCGTCATGGCTGCATGTGACGTGGTGATCGCGGCGGAGGACGCTCGCATCAGTTTTCCCGAAGCACGTCGAGGGTTGCTGCCTGCGTTGGTGATGAATGTCTTACGACACAAAGTCCGCGAGGGCGACCTGCGCGACCTGCTGTTGACCGGCGATCCAATCAGTGCGGGGCGAGCACAGCAAATCGGCCTAGTCCAACGCGTCGTTCCGGCGACCCAACTGCATGCGACTGCGACGACGATCGCGAGATCAGTCTTGGCGGGCGGTCCCGAGACGATTCGCCAGACGAAGAAACTGATTGGCGAAGCCTTTTCGGACGCCGCTTCGGGTGGGGAAACTGATTTAATCGACCGGCACTTAGCCGCACGGCACAGCGACGAAGCTCGCGAAGGGTTGGCGGCGTTTAATGAGAAGCGAGAACCAAAATGGCCATAAAACACCCGACTCAGACGACGGAGCGATTAGAACAACGCGAGCAACAAATGCGACAGGCCGAAGAATTGCTCGGGTCCTTGCCGCAAACCACCGGGATTGCAAAAGGATTGTTCCACGGCCGATTCATCCACGACTGGGTGTTTCCCTATCCGACGTTATCGCGGCAACAAAGTATCGATACAAAGGCTGCAGTTGCCGATTTGAACCAGTTCTGCGACCAACATCTGGACCCCACTGCAATCGACCGAAACGCCGATATTCCACGACACGTGATCGACGGCCTTGCGGATCTGGGGCTGCTTGGTATGACGGCGCCGGCGTCATTCGGTGGCCGAGGGTTCTCGCAAAAACAGTATTGCCGGTTGCTCGAAGTCATTGGTGCTCGATGCAGTTCGACTTCAATTTTTGTCAATGCACATCACTCGATCGGCATGCGAGGTTTGTTGCTATTTGGAACCGAGGCCCAAAAACAGAAATGGCTGCCCGATTTAGTCAGCGGGAAAAAGCTTGCAGCGTTTGCGTTGACCGAACCGGACGCCGGTTCAGATGCGTCCAATGTACAAACCACCGCGACGCCCACCGGCGATGGTGCCACCTTTGTACTGAACGGGCAAAAACGTTACATCACCAACGGCGCGATCGCCGACGTGTTGACCGTGATGGCACGGACTCCGGTCGATGGGACCGACGATACCGCAATCACCGCATTCTTGGTAACGCCGGACATGCCAGGGTTTCGAGTTACCGAACCGCGAATGGAGAAACTAGGGATTCGCGGAACGGCAACGGCGAAATTGGCGTTCGATCAGCTGCACGTCCCACGTGAAAACATTCTTGGTCCCTATGGCAAAGGGTTGAAGGTCGCGTTGACGGTGCTCGATTTCGGACGCACCACATTTGGTGCTTGTTGTACCGGAGCGGCAAAAACATGTCTGCGTTTGGCAATCGATCATGCACGGACTCGTCGCCAATTTGGGCGATCGTTAGCCGAATTCGAATTGGTTCAACAAAAACTTGCTCGCATGGCCGCCTGGATTTACGCCATGGAAGCGACGACCAATGTGACCGCAGGGCTGATCGACCGCGGACTCGAAGACTATATGCTGGAAACGGCGATGTTAAAAGTTTGGAGCACCGAGCGACTGTGGACCATCGTTAACGACGCTTTCCAGATCTATGGCGGCGCTGCATACTTCACCGACCAGCCACTCGAGCGGATGCTCCGCGACCATCGCATCAACCAGATTGGCGAAGGAGCCAACGAAGTACTGATGTCCTTCATCGCATTGACCGGCATGCGTGGCCCCGGCATGCAGATGAAGGAGGTCAACGAAGCAATGAAACATCCTTTGAGAGGATTCGGATCGTTTGCTCACTTTGCAATCGGTGCGATGCGATTACGCATGCAGACACCAGACGTCCCTTTGGACTCGGAAGAACTAAAACCAATGGGGCGACGTCTAGGAAAACAGGTCAAACGTCTGGGCACAACCGTCCAGTCCACGTTGGTCCGGCACCGTGAAGAAGTCCTGGAACGTCAACTGGTGCTCGAACGGATCGCATGGATCGCGATGGAACTGTTCGCAACCGCTTGCACACTCAGTCGACTCGACAGCGAGTTAGTAAACGGGGATCGCAGCAACCAGCCCGCTGCTCAATTTTTTATCGCCGATTCACGTCGCCACGTGGACCACTGTTTTGCCGCCTTGCGTGACAACGATGATGATCGCTTGTTGGCGACCGCCCAAAGCTTGTAACATCCGTTCAACGTGCCGCCAAACGAACGCCACCGTCGAGCCGCAATGTCGCTCCGTTGATCATCGCGTTTTCAAGGATGTGCAATACCAATGCTGCGAATTCCGCCGGCTGACCTAACCGCTGAGGGAACACTGTCTGGTCAATCAACGATTGTCGCACCTTGTCCGGAGCGGCCTGCATCATCGGTGTTTCAAACACGCCTGGAGCGATCGCGACAACCCGAATCGCATGCTGAGCCATCTCACGAGCCAGCGGTAGAGCCAACGATGCGACCGCTCCTTTGGACGCCGCATAGGCCGCCTGACCGATTTGGCCTTCGAACGCGGTCACCGATGAAGTCATCACCATCACGCCTCGTTCACCCTCGACGTCCGGCTCTCCACTCGCAATCGCTTCGCCACAAAGACGCAGCGTGTTAAACGTGCCGACCAAATTCACGTCGATCACTCGGCGAAACGCTTCGAGCGATGCAACTCCCTGACGCGGAAGCAATCGTTCGGCATGCAACACACCGGCGCAAGCGACCACGCCTCGCAACGATCCGTACCGCTGCTGTCCGAGTTCGATTGCCGCTCTCATGTCGGCCTCGCTGCAAACGTCGGTACGCGCAAACACGATTTGATCCGCAAATTCGCGGAGCACCGATTCCGCAGGTTCGATCAGATCCGCGATGACGATATTCGCCTTTTGTTTTGCGAGTCTCGCCACGCAGGCTGCTCCTAACCCAGAACTTCCGCCGGTCACCAGCACGCAAGCGTTCTCGATTTGCATGATTCCGCGTCCTCGCCATCGCCCAAGTTTGTTCGAGGGACACGTGATTCATTGAGTGGCAATGCGTCCCTGATGTTCTGCGACGTTCATTTTACTGGATCGACCAACATGCTGCTTTAACTCTTCACGACGAGCGGAAATCGCTGCATTCAACGGGTTGTCAAACGCACGGTTCGACAGCACCGCTAACGCCAACTTAAGAGGAACGGATTAATTGGTGCTCAGCCCACCATCGACAAGCGAAACTGATCCCGTCATCCACTTTGCATCACCGGAGGCCAAGTGCACGGCCAATTTGGCGACATCCTCGGGCTCGCCCAAACGTCCAAGTGCGAACGATTGACGCACGAACGCATCGTACTCGCGTCGCCGTTCATCCGAAAATGACGCGATCATCATTTCCGTCAGCGGCGTCTTGATCGTGCCTGGAGCGATCGCGTTAACGCGGACTCCCATCGGCCCAAGTTCCAACGCCAGCGCTTTGGTTAACGAATTGATGCCTCCTTTGGTCATCGCATAGACCGACGCAGGACGCCCGGGGATCAATCGGTGCGCGGATGTCGAAGAGATGTTGATCACACTTCCTTGTGATTTCGTCAGCAGCGGCAGCAGTTGCTGAGTCAGCTGAAAGGGCGTGATCAGATTGAGTTGCACCTGAGCCTGCATCTCTTCCGCAGTGACGTCTGCAAACGAAGTAAAGCATGCCATCCCCGCGTTATTGACCAGCACGTCGACCGCATCCCATGTTTGCGAAATCTCGTCGCAAACTCGCGGAATCGATGCGGGATCGACGAGGTCAGCCGCGGTGTAGTGAACTTGCCCGCCCTCGGCGCGAAGGCTCTCCGCTGCCACGGCAAGTTTTCCCTTGTTTCTCGCCACCAACCATAACTCCGCTCCCTCGCTTGCAAAAGCACGGGCGATCGCCAGACCAATGCCGTCGCTGCCGCCAGTAACCACCGCTTTCAACTTGTCGAGACGCGTTTTGACCATCAGCTAACCTCATTACATTGCTGTCGCGCCGACGGCTCACCACTCAATCGGTGGTAGCCAGGATCGCGTTATGATAGATCTCTTGAACATCGTCACAATCGTTTAGCATTGTAATGAACTTGTCGAACATTGGCATGTCATCGGCAGGGATCTCCGTTCGCGTGTGTGGCACAAAGGTGATCTCTTCGACATCGAACTCGGTCTCCGGCAGCGCATCCAAAATTGCTTGCTTAGCCTTGTAAAACTCAGTGGTGGGTGCAAACACCGTCACTTGGCCTGCTTCGCATTCGACATCGGTCACGTCGACGTCCGCCATCAATAGCAATTCAAGCACTTGGTCGGCACTGTCACCTTTGAATGATAGAATGGCCAAATGTTCAAACGCATGCGCCACCGATCCCGGAGCTCCCATTTTTGAACTCGTTTTAGTAAAGCAATTTCGCACATCCGTGATCGTGCGGTTGTTGTTGTCGGTCAAGCAATCGATGATGACCGAGCATCCGCCTGGCCCAAATCCTTCGTAACGCGCCGCGACATAGTCTTCGCCACCGACGCCGGACGCCTTGTCCAGCGCCTTTTCGATCACGTGTGCGGGGACTTGGTCTTTCTTCGCCTTCTCGATCAAACTACGCAGTGACGAATTCGCAGCAGGCCCACCGCCGTTCTTGGCCATGACATAGATCTGTTTTCCATATTTTGAATAGACCTTTGTTTTCTGAGCCGCAGTTTTGGCCATCGAAACCTTGCGAACTTCAAAGCTTCTACCCATAGCGTATGGTCTCTCGATTGATGAGGCGTTGTTGAGGAATCAGGCACGTTGTAACCGCAGCATCCCGTGGATGCCCAGAGCAAGCCGCACCGCGGTTACGGGGCTTTTCAAATATTCGAGACATTTTCTCAGAAAACAGAAGATTCAACCAGCGGTCAACACAGTCACTCGCATTCGCCCGCAAAGCAGAGGCAGAAAAACAAAGATCTCTGGCGTCTTCTGCGGCATCCCATCTTCCAG
>NZ_ANOG01000180.1 GCF_000346295.1 Rhodopirellula maiorica SM1
CCATCCCTGTTCGGGCGTACCGAGATTCGGCCAGCGGGCGAGCGGTTTGGGGTGGTGATTAACATACAACCACGGAGCAACCGGAACGCCTCGGAAGGAGGTTTTAAATGATGCGAACGGTGCGGAAACGCTTTCCGAAATGTCGCAGACAAGAATGTCGTCACGGACTGCGTCGTCGAGTCGTGATCGAATCGCGTCGTCAGACACTGAAGTAAACGCCGAGGGCGAAAGTGCCACGCTGCCACGAATCCGTACGCTACCTGGTTTAGTGGCTCGATAGACAACCGGTGCGCCCGCCGTACCGGAATCTTCGGCCGACAACTGGAACGAGGATGATCGTCGATAGACGCCGGGGCCAATTCGCACTGTCACCGGTTGGTCAGATCTAAGGCGACATGATTTACGTGCGGCGCGGATTCCGTCGCGTGCCTGTTCCAGACTTTGAAACGGATCCGACGAAGTGCCATTGCCGTCACCGTTGGCATCGACTGCAACATAGAAAGTGACACTATCTTTGGGACGATTGCCGAGCGAACCTTCACTTGGTTCCTCATTCGCAAGCAGAATACTCGAGGTAAATGCCGTCACAGCGAGCATGAACAAGTTGACGTTTTTGTTTTTCATCAAATCGTGATGTTTGGGGCCAAGGAACGGATTTGGGCAAGGACTAACAGGTTGCGAAGCTGTGGGGGGCACGGTTCAAGACGTCATCTTATTCGTTGTGCATTTTGACATCATCCAAGAAGAATGCGGCGTCGCTACGAGTCGTTGCAGTGAAGCCAACCCAGCGAGTGTCGGTCCAGTCGGGATCACAACTCAGATCGGTGACCTCATGACGTTGGCCATCGGGCAATACAAACGTCGCTGTCCAGCGGCTGTTGGCTTTGCCTTGCGGAGCTTCCATGGTGACGTCGATCCATGCATTGGCATCAATGTCGATCAATTTGCGGCCACGGCTTGTCACAGCCGAGTCGGTGAACTTCAGCACGGGCCCGGTTTGATAGGGACGGGTGTCGCTTCGCCATTCACATGAAACCGCGACCGTTGGCTGCAATCGAATGCGAAAACTCAAGCGTGTATTGCCTCCGGTGTAGTTGGGCTGCCAATAGAAATGAGGGTTGTAGACAGCTTTCATATCGACTGCGTCTTGCACCTTCAAACAGCGCCCATTTCCCTCCGGTGTGGGAACGACACCGATCAACGATTGGCGTCCTTCCTGTTGCAGCGTTGCAATTCCTAGCAGTGAAACCGGGGTATCCGAGTCGAAATCATCGTCGACATGCATTGGGGCCGGTGGCGGCACGTCATAGGGTTCGCGGAACTTGGTCGTCGCGGCAAGGTCTTTCCACGCTTGATCGCCCTGGACTCCGGCTGCTGTGGTATCGAACGGGACGAAACCGAGTTCGGTTGCCGGCGACTGTGGTCGCAGCCTGAAATCGCGATTCTCGGCATCGACGAACAGCGGATCGGCGATGATCGAATTTTGGTCGTGCCCCGCCGCCTGCCATTGCGACCACGTTTTGCCATCAAAATCCAGTGGTTGACCGTCGGCACGCCAGTATAAATTGTGGTTCATGGCCACTTTGACACCATTTTTCCAGCCCGCGTTTCCGAGCAGTCGTCCGGCGTCAAAATAGACTAGGTTGTGTTCAAAGGTGAATGACAAATGCGGTTCGGCACGTGTCACTGCAACTTGACCTTCTTCGGAGAATGTCAGGATGTTGTTACGAACGATATTCTCGCGGCCGTAATGTTGGTGAAAACCACCATCGCGAACGTCATACACCAAGTTGTTTTCAAAAACGATGTGCGAGCTGCCTTCGTCAGGGTAAAGTCCCCATCCGCCGTAACGAGTTGCATAGACTTCATGGATCACATTATGGCTGACCGAGGTGCCTTCGCTGGGACCGAGCGTGTAAACACCGCCCATGTCGCTAAGGATTCGGTATCCGATGTGATGCAAATGGTTGTACTCGATGCGGTTGCGTTTCGCTCCGCTGTCGGCGTAACCCCAACGCCACCCGACCGAAACGGCGGTGTAATAGAAATCGGCGACATCACAATGTGTGATTGCGTTATCGCTACTGTGTCCAATCCACACTCCGACCGCATGTGGCAAGATTCGCCCGCCGCTGTGTAAGATGCAATTGTCGATCGTGATTGCGCCGGTACGCACCGGTTCTGGTACAAGACGCATCTCGCCAATTCGCACCGCACTGACGCCGACGTCAGCGACTCGGGTGTGCTGGACGCTGCAGCCGCGGCAGGCTTTGCGAAACCAAAACCCGGTGCCACCGATGTGCTCCACTGCACAATTGACAAACCGAATGTCCTCGGCGCCATCGAGCTGAATCGCGGTGGCGTCCACGTTCATGGCTGCCTGATTCGAGCGGATGCCAATTTGCGGAATGCGGAATTCCGCGTGTTGCAGTTTGATCCCGTCGAAATGGATATGTTTGACACGTTGTTGGGGATCGTGAATATTGCCCTGGAAATCGAACAATCGCGGAACGGCTGCTGCAACCACTTGCGTCTCCGCCATCGTTTCGTTTTCACGCGGATAATAGAACAGCCATCCATCCCGATCCAAGAACCATTCACCTGCAGCATCCAACGCGTTCCGATAATTTTCGAGGTAGTACAAGCAATCGCGTTTCATCGGATTGTGCGGCTTCATGATCTCACCCTGAGTGGTGAACAAGCCGCGTTGCGGATCGCTTGATTGCAGCCATTCACGCGTGGTGTCCCATTTGTGGTAGGCGACAACTTGGACATCGCGAAGTGATACTTCGTCGACGGCTTTTAGAGACGCTAAATCATTTGATAGAGCGGCGAACCTGTGTTTTAGCATCCGCTTGGATCCTGGAATTGGCTTCTCGCTAACGGCCAGTAGGGTGTGGAAATCACCCTCGTTAGGCGTTCTCGCACGCGAGGCACGACGCCCGTTGACCCACAGCTGCTCGAATCGCCAATCTTGGCCGTCGCCTGCTTTCGGTTCGGCAACGCGAGTTTTCCAAAGCTTGGGATGTTGAGGATCGGATAGCCATCCGGAAATTGGGCGGCCACCGGATATGATGACCTCTCCATGGCCCTGATATCGCACTGGACGCTGGGCAGAATGTCCCGAATCCGCCACCGTAAACAGCACGGTTTGGTCGAGCGTGTAGTGGCCGGCCGCAATTTGAACAGTGACCGCTTGATCGGGTTGGCGTCGACGCGCATCGCGAACGGCCTGTTGAGCACGTTGGATGGACGCAAATGGTTGCGACTGCGTTCCGGGATGTGTGTCAGCGCCGTCAACCGAAACGTATAAATCGATGCCAGATTCCGCCCCCACGACGACGAGGGAAGGCAGAAGCGACAGGATCGCAATCGCAGAGTAGGTGGAAATTCGTTTTAACATTAGCTCGATTATTAGAATTTGGGGGGCGTCTTGACAGCTGCAAGCATTCCACATTGCGGCAATCCATTCGATACAGCAATCAACTGATAATCTCGTGTACCACGCGACCATGGACATCCGTCAAACGGAAATCGCGACCGGCGTGGCGGTACGTTAGACGTTTATGGTCCAATCCAATCAGGTGAAGCATCGTAGCGTGCAAATCATGAATGTGAACCTTGTCGATAACCGCTTTGAAGCCAAAATCGTCGGTTTGGCCGTAGCTGGTTCCGCCTTTAACACCGCCACCGGCCATCCACATCGTGAAGCCATGATGGTTGTGGTCGCGTCCGTTACCATTCTCGGAAACGGGCGTTCGACCAAACTCGCCGCCCCACACAATCAGCGTATCGTCGAGTAGTCCGCGTTGCTTCAGGTCTGTGATCAAGGCGGCGATAGGTTGATCGATGTTTTTGCAAAGCTTGGGGACCGTTTTGTTGTGGCCGCTATGCGTGTCCCAGGGTTGTCCGTTCCCATAATAGACTTGAACGAAACGAACGCCACGTTCGACCATTCGACGTGCCAATAAGCAACCGTTGGCGAATTGGCCGGTGCCGTAGGCCGCACGCGTGTGTTTGGATTCGCGATTCAAATCGAACGCATCGCTGGCTTCGAATTGCATGCGATAGGCGGTTTCCATTGCTTCACTGCGAGCTTTCAGAATCGAATCGTCGCCCCGCGTCATTCCATGCGCGGCGTTCAACTGTTGCAGCAGATCGAGTTGTTGCCGCTGAGTTGCATGTTTCCACCGGGTATTACTTAGGTGCGGCAACATCTTTTCGGGATCGATCGTCGAATGATTGATGTAGGTCCCTTGATATTGTGATGGCAGAAAGGCACTGTTCCAAAGGATCGAAAAACGCACAGGACGTCCCGGGCACAGCACCAGATATCCGGGCAGATTGGGGTTCTCGGTCCCAAGTCCATACAGAAACCATGCCCCCATGCTTGGCCGTGTCGG
>NZ_ANOG01000181.1 GCF_000346295.1 Rhodopirellula maiorica SM1
ACTAACTACGACATCTTCTAAATGTCGCCGAGTACGGGCCATTCGCGTTCATCTAACGCTATATCTTCTATGATGCGGCACTCACGAATTATGACCTCATATTCCTCCCGTCCGTCTTTGTATGCAATCACATCTTTTTTGTTAACAACTCCGCAACGAAGTATTGCAGGGGCAGTTGGATGCATTTTTGCAAGGTGACTCGCGAACCATTTAGCTACCGACCTATTTAACGAATAGCTACATCCATCATGATTTACTCCGAGAAAACATCCCCGGAAGATGTGAAACGGATCTGGTAGGTCATCGAGAACCTTTCTTTCGTGCTCTGTCATCATTTCCCGTATAGGCCCCTCACGGAAACGAACAGGACTTTTTTCCAGTATGAAATCGATGAAAAATGCGTTGTTATCGCAAGCTTGCCAGTTTTCGCCAAGAAGGACTAACCAGTCATCTTCTTTCATTCGATTGCACAGCTCGCAAACCCTCCTCAAGCGTTCATATGACGAGCAATAGCCGATCTGTTTACGTGCCTCGGTAAGGTTCATGCCATATCGTCCTATCAGTAAGGTAAGTATCCAGGCCAATATCCGACAGCAAGATGAGCCGCAGTGAATTGATTGGAATATTTGCAGCAATGGCTATTTCAATTCGAGCAATAGTGTCGTTGTCACCAAATGGCCACCGAGTTTAAGCCAGGAGAGATGGCGATGCAAGCTGCAGGAACAACGAGAACTACTTAATGCAGGTCAGATATTTCAGGGTGGCCTCGGCGTCGTCTGTCTAGCGATAATTTTCTTCCCTCGCCGCGACAATTAGAAATTCCTGTTGGGCTGCCCTTCGTGAGTTTCACGCGGTGGCGTTCGTGTCACGTTTGCCCATCCCGTCGAACGGATTGACCAACAAACGTTTCTCGCCCTGCATGTTCGATCGACGGCAGTTCACTCGCTTTCCGATCATCCAATTGCCGAACGCTAGCTTCGGTGCATTGCGTTATCTTTGCTCGAACTATCCAGCGTTGTAAATCTGTTTAACGCGTTCCACATCGCGTCCAACGAGATTTCCAGCCCAGACGACATTGCCTAGGAACATTGACTTCAGCACGTCACAGCACGTCTCCGGCGGCCGAGTCCGATGATCGGCCGTGTTCGGCTTCCCAATGCCGGATCACGTCCACCAACTCGGGTGGAATTGGACGCAATGCAACCGCCGATGCAACCGCCGAAACGTCCCCTTGCGGTTTCACCCCGCAATTCACGGTGTTTTCGTCGATTAATTCGAATCCGGTATCGCCCACTCTTTTGAACGCAGGTTGATAGCCCAACGAGGCTGGTTGACCACCTGCCGTTTCCGCCAAAAGCGATGCCGCCGAACCGGCACAAACTTCTCCGGCCGACTAATACCTCAGGCCAACCAATACCTCAGCCCAAGCGTTTGCCACATCAGCCAGCAACGATCTCGATCTTGGCCCATCTTGATTCGCCTGAATCCCAAACGATGTGCGTCGCCCTTTCTAGCTGAGTCCCTTTGGATTCTTTGACAATAACTACCTTGACAACATCCTGATCGCTGCGGTGCTGTCGGCATATCCGGACCATTGCGGACCACCCAATTCAGCCGCCTTTTTGAACTCGTCGAGTGCCTCGCCACGCTTTTCCATCTCGATCAACAGCACGCCATAGGCAAAGTGACAATGCGGCGAGTTTGGTGCCAACTCGATCGCTCGCCGGACATCCGCCTCGGCGTCGGCTAACTCTCCCAGGTCGGCATGTAAATCGGCTCGAAACAGCAATCCCGTGACTGGGAATTCGAGACGATCGACAAGGTCATCTGCGATCATCACTGCACCACGTGTGTCGCCCTCGCTCAACAGCTGACTTGCACGAGCAATCCCTCGATTCATCAACTCCTCGTCGTCCGGCGGTTCGCGAAGCAACTCCTGCGACAGTCGCCCAATGGGATAGTTTTCGAACCAAAGCCGGTGGGAAGCGGGCAACAGAACCATCATTACCACTGCAGCCGCCAACGCACCGACGAAGGCTCGTTGCCAAATCACTTTTGCATGGATCACGCCTACAACAAGGGCAGGCAATAGCATCTGAAGACTTCGGTGCATGTCACCCGCGATCACAAGCGACCCGAAGGCTGTCCCCACCACCAAGAAACAGGCAAATGCAAATGCCAACCCACCAAACCGGCGATAGGCAAATGCGATGAACACCCCGACGAACAACCACATGACTCGATAACCCTGCCACAAACCAGCGACAAACGTGCTGACCGGCACAGCGAAAACCGAAGAGGTGTGCTCTGACGCATAGGGCTGCGTCACGGGATCGTTCCCTGAGAGCAACGCCAGTGCTCTAATCACAGGATACACCAACGTCGCTCCGATCATCCAAAGCAACTCACTCCGCTGCTGCTTGGTTAGTCCAGATGCTTTGTCGACCAACGCGACGCGGACAAGCAACACGATTGGAAAGCCCAACACGAATCGCTCGTCAATCCATGGCGTCACCAGACAAGCCGCTAACAGCGCCCACCGGTTTCGACTGAAGGCGGCAACAAGAAGTCCCAACACAAGCCAACTATCGAAATAGGCAAGCCAACCTGTTGACACAAAATACCACGGCAACATCGCCATCAGCATCGTCGCAAGAAGTGTCTCCGGAAGCGAAAACGGATGCTTACGGAACAACGCTGCGATATAACTTAGGGTGACAAGACACCCTAAGAACGGCAACGTCAGGAACGGCCGATCACCCAGGTTAAAAACATAGCCAATGATCGGAAAAAACAGTCGCCACTGATTGACGCGACTATTGTGGTTGGGCAAGACCGTAAACGGATCTTCTACTTGACGTAGCGTGTCACGCGCGCGATCAACTTCGGGAGCAAAGTAGCTGCCCCAAACCATGAATCGAGGCGCAAAAAAAAACTGGAAACGAACGCAGCCGAGATCGCCACGCACAACGCAAGCGGTAAGAGAGGAATGGATTTCGGAGCGACTTCGTCAGTCATACGTGTTTTCTCTTTGTCGAACTTGAGCAATGCGATCGCGGATCAAGTCTCCACGGCGTTGCAAACTTCGACGACGTGTTATTCTTTCCCTGACGGCTTTTGCCGGTGTCACCAAGGTTGATAACTTTTGCAAGTCCAATTGACGATAGAAAAGTAGCGACTTCCCATCTCCGACGCAACGCACCGAGACGCCCACAAATAAAAAACGACAATTTTTTTTTCCGCCGCAATCGGTCCGCTCAGCAGTCGTCTCCCCAAAAAACTCACCATGACGATATTTTCGACGACGCACTGTGGACTGCTGCAAAGTCGGTCGTGGAACAATCGACTTAGCGAAGCATCACTTCATTGATCAATCACGCAATGGTGAATTTACAGGAAAATGAAGGACAGAAAATGCAACAACAACACGAACCCCAACGGGGTCGGACAATGCTGCTGATGTCCATTGAGATTGCAAAATGATTGTTTGGCAAGATGATTTCCAGGCATCGAGACGCTTTGGTCTTTAACCATTTTGCCCCTCAATCGTTTTGCCAATTTTCAATGCAGGCAGGTCGAGGCTACGCCAAGGGCGGACGCGAGGCCGGGGTTTGACGGGTGCCCTGAGACTTGATCGCTTAAGACCATGTCGCGTCTCCAGGGCTTTGGCATGTGTTTGGATTCGCATCCACGGGCTCACGCCCAATGCCATCTACTTTGGCACTAAACGGGTGGCGTTTGTAGCGGTGCGGCGCAAGCCGCCCGGTCTAAACCGAACGCTGTACTCACCTCAACCGGACGGCTCGCGCCATGCCGCTACCAAAGTAGATGGCATTGGGCTCACGCCCGTGGCTACATCCGACCATCCCTTCGAGACTTGCACTTTACCAATTGCGGAAGTCACGTCTTTCCGACCGGGGCAAGCCCGAGGAGCCGGACTTTCAGAACATATAAATTGCCGGTTCCGAAGGACAACAGAAATCTGCTTAGCACCCGAGAAAGGAAGAGAAGATTAGAAAATGAAAGGTTAAAAGATTGCGAGGGACCGGACGTTCAAGATCAGTCACCCACATCCACCGCTATCCCATCTTTTTGCCCCACATATTTTTGCCGGCCCCTTCAGCCGGGTGATTACCAAAGCCCATTCACCGAGAGTCTGCCCACTTCCGCCAGCAAATCATTTCTGACCTTCGATCAGATGAAGGCCCCCCAAGGTTGCAGCAGAAATAAAAAGGGGCAGGAACGCGTAAACTTGGTCGCGGACAGCCACTACAGTCTCCTTCACTCCTTCACTCCTTCACTCCTTCACTCCTTCACTCCTCTCTCCCACGGAGTACGTCAACAAGTTCGCGGGTCATAACATCGGCGTATTTGAGTCATAGCAATCTTGTCAGATACTACGACGGTCCAAGTCAGAACGGTTGTAAGTGCTGTTTTTGTGGTCATGACTTCAGCCGCAGAACCTCCGAGAAAACCGAATCGCGAAAATTGATATTCCATCGCAATGTCGGCCGGCTACCGCGTCTTCGGTTCATCGCATCATTCAGTCCGTTCTTCCGGATGCTTCGTGAAGAAGTGCCCGTGAACGAGCCGTCCATTTTTGTCTTTGTGGTAGTTGTATTGGAAACAGCGATTGACGGTGCACCGTACCTCGAAAATGTCAGAGTTGTTGATTGCCGAAACAGAGCCAGCGCAGATGGGGCACTCTGGATCGGTCTCATCACAGCGTTGAATAATTTCAATGACACGTTGAATCGATTCCATTTCGTGCTCATGTGTTTTCCTGCGCAATGGTGTCCACACGTAGAAGCGATGTCCGTGGCCAGTTCGTGGGCAAAACGATCGATCGATTGCATTGAACACAATGTCGGATTTTAGTTCTGATGTTCCAGTATCACCAACCAAAACGAGTTCGAGTGTAAAGACGTCGCGCACCAGACTGTTGGGCCCGCAGTAACGGTCACTATCAAACGTTGCCACAAGGCTGCCTTCGGCGTCGCGGATGAGTTCGTCCAGTTGAGGCAGCAATTCTCGCTCCAAGAACTGTTGCAGCGTTGCTTTGAAGGCATCGTCGACTAACCCGCGATGATAGGCGGAGGAGAACGGGCCAAATCGAATCTGGTCGGTGATGCGCATCAATCCTCAACGGCAAAAAAATTAACGTAAGTCCGAGCTTTGACGGGAGGGATTCATTCGTTAAATAAACTCGCGACTCGGCCCCGTGATCTCGGCAACGTGCGGCTGCCGGTCACATTCGCCAATCACTCGACTTGTCGCAAGTTAGACGCAGGGGAAATCAAGTATCGTCCCTCCGAGTGCAGAATTCTGCGAGCCTACAACGCCAAACTTGATGAGCAGTTGCCGCATATCCTTGAACGACGCACCAAGCGATTTGGCTTTTGGTCGTACTCATGACTCAGTCTTCCGCACGAACATTGAGTTGAACAACTCCTGGCATCGCTCGATACCCTCGGGGGTTAAAGCCACGGACTTGGCTTTGCCTACGGGGTTGTGGATCATGCCCTTCTCGTGAAGTCGTGAAAGTGTATCCCAGTCGTGCCCCTTCCATGCACGGTCACCGCCGCACATCGTTAGCGCAAGCAACGCCAGAACGGTGTCGTCAATCTTGTCAGTGTCGAGTTCGTATCCGTCGTCCATGTACAGCGTCATTGCGTCGGAAGGTTCACGCGATCATTCTCAGTCGGATAAAATTGCTGGTCACACAGCGGCGACCCAAGATGTTGCATTTACCGAAGGACGTTGCCGCCGCTCGTGTGTACCACTTGGTTCTTGCACTGGGCCTGGGTTGCGAACGACTCGCGAATCGATCTCGTTCCGTAGCCCTTAGAATACTGGCCAACGAGTGGCTGAGCAACAATCGACCGCACAACATCCGCCCTACGATTCGTCCACTCCAACAATTTTCCTGCCACCATTTTCCTGCCAACTACGACCGAGCAAATGGGTAGGAAAATAGAGGTAGGAAGATTAGAAGTAGGTGACTCCCGAGAACTGCCTTTGTTAAGCAGATTGGGGACAGGCCGAGGCGGGGAACTAGCCACGAATCTCACGAATCCGGAAACCATCTGCCATTCGTGGCCATTCGCAAGATTCGTGGCCGACCGTCGACCGAACAAATCACCGCCGGTCGGCTAGGCATCGCCGGACGGCAAGAACGCCGGAATTCACGAGGTGACGTGAGTTAGTCATCCGCATCTAGACGCACACCACCGCCACTCGCGTGGAGTTCTCAGGTTATCCCTTGCAGTGTACTTATGCCGCGCAGCAGATGTTGACGATTTAATTTCCGTCCTGGAGATGAAACATCGCATCGTCCCGTGCCAGCAACTTAAAGTGGTGAGGCCCAATAACAATTTCAGCGATAATGGTACCTCGATCAATAGTATGGCGTCTGTCTGGTCCTTCACTTGATGTCCATCTACTTCTTCTGGGATTTCCAGCGCGTTTTGACTTGGCTCAAGCGCCACGTGCGATGGCGTTGCTTTTTGCGTGCATCCGATCGCAAGGGAAGCACAAAGGATTAAGGTGAAGGTATTGTGCATGTGGCTAAGTGGGGTAACGTTAGACATCACGGGGGACGGACGAAAGACTTGCAAGCAGACAGGAAAACGGCCCCCGACCCCTGGTGCCTTCGATTGGGTTCGCGAATTTTTACGTCTACGAATACCACCATCACGGTGTCTCTCGATTGCCGAATCGTGAAGCGAAGAACAAGGTAGTCGCGAACGTGGCAAAGAGAATCACGGACATAAACGCGAGTCGAATCGAGACGCCAAGATAGAAGACTGCATCTTGATCCGGGGTTCCATCCCAGCCGGGGGCATCTATTTCGGATCGAATCCAGCGCTGGTCAAGAATCACATACGAGGCGCCTACCAATAGCACGGACAGTACGAACCCGCGGCCGTCCCAGAGATACGATGCGAGTGACGTACCAAGCACGCAAACGCTCAGCGCGATCCATCCATGCGGAGCGATAAATTCGGTGAGCAAATACATAACAGTCGGGAGTCGGAACTTGGACGCAATTCAGATGCAAGAACGGCGGTGGTCACACGTTGGCGTCCCAAGATATTACATTCACCGAAGGACGTTGCCGCCGCTCGTGTGTACCACTTGGTGCTTGCGCGGTGCCCGAATTGCGAACGACTCGCCAATCGGCCTCGTTCCGCAGCCCTTAGAATACTGGGCAAAGAGCGGCTGAGCAACAATCGACCGCGCAACATCCATTCTACAACCTAACCACTCCAGAAATTTTCCTGCCACCATTTTCCTGCCAACTCCGACCGAGCAAATGGGTAGGAAAATGGAGGTAGGAAGATTAGAAGTAGGTGATTCTCGAGAACCGCCTTTGTTAAGCAGATTGGGGACAGGCCGAGGCGGGGAACTAGCCACGAATCAACACGAATCAACACGAATCCGGAAACCATCTGCTATTCGTGATCATTTGTGATGATTCGTGACCGACCTCCGACCGAACAAATCAGCGCCGGTCGACTGAGCATCGCCGGAC
>NZ_ANOG01000182.1 GCF_000346295.1 Rhodopirellula maiorica SM1
GCAGCCCATCCGCTCTTACATAAGAGTGTCTCCACCTTTCTAGTAGGTCTGATACCGGCGGCTGTTTTATCAGTGATCCTGTATTCTGGTGGCTATAAGATGGCGATCATCGGGGGCGTGTCGTTCATTGCTCCTCTTTTCGGAATCGCAATTGGTTATGTCTTGGCGCGTTCCGCAAAAGATGTGTATGCGATGATGGCGTTTTATATTGTGGCAAACGGAATCTTCCTTGTTGGTGTCCCACTCGAACACCTAGGCTACGATTCTCCGGTGCTTGGCGGGATGAAGGGGATGCAGTGGATTCGCTATCGGCCGGGTTACATTGTAAATTTGATTGCTGGATTCTATCGCAGTCCCGATATTATGGGGCTACATGCCGCATCGGTAGTGATGTTTTGTTTTTGTCATCAGATGCGTCCTGACACAAAATCAAAACCGTGGTGGTTGGCGGTCGCATCGTGGGCTTTCTTTTGCCTATTGTTGGCAGGGCGACGAAAAATGATTGGCATGCCATTCGTATTTCTCGCCGCTTGGTTTTTGTTGGGTAAAGCTACCAAACTCGTCCCATTAAATCGCTTTGTCGGATTTCTTGCCGTTTGTGCGATACCATTGGGAATCGGCATGATGATACTCGGCCGTAGCGATGGCAGTCGCGAGTACTCCAACTATGCCTCGACATTGGTGACCGAAAGTGTCGACCGAACGGGAGAGCTCGTAACCGTCTCTGTTTTTTCTACGATACAGCAGACGGGCATCTTTGGAGCTGGACTCGGAGCCGCAACCCAGGGCCGCTACCACATGGGAAGAATAGGGGGGCCCAAAGCATGGCAAGAGGACGGAGTGAGTCGCATCTTTATGGAGCTCGGCTTGTTTGGGGTTGTCTGTGTTCTCATTGCGGGAAGGCACTTCTATGGCGCAGTAAAACGAGCTTTGAGAAACCCCAACGGCAATTACGAGACTCGAGTGCTGCAGCTTTCCCTTATTTCACTTGTCATTGCCTATGCGGCGTCCTTTACGGTTTCACACCAACAATTTAGTGGCGACCCAGGCAGCGGTGTCATCGCGATGATTTTCCTAGGTGCCCTTTTTGGGTTGTATGTACATCCACAACATCATGTTGGAAAAGCCCCCATCAAACCGGAATTATCCGACTCAAGAAGTCGTTAAACCGGTCACATTGACGTTTTTTGATAAAACCAGCCACAAAACATTAACTTCCGGTCTACGATTGTAAACCAAATACCAATACGCCACGGCGAATTAAGCCCGCGGCCGATGCACAGGGACGATCACCAAAAGTCCTATCGAGCATAATGATGCGTCACGGTTTGGTGCAGTTCCGCGTCAATCCGCATAGTTTAATTTCTTCTCAACCAGCATTTCTCAATGCCTCCTTCTCACATACTCGTTGCCTGCCATGCTTGGTACGACGACATGACCGGTGGCGCTTTTCGCTTGGCATCCGAGTTTGCAATTGATTTAGCACATCGTGGTCACATCGTCTCCTATGTTTGCTGCGCTGCCCCGGGTAAAGAAGACCTGCCATCCCAAGAGATGTGCAAAGGCGTACGGGTACATCGCTATCGACCTGCCAAACCGAACACAAACCGACTGCGTCGATTAAATCACCACGTGCAACACACACGTCAATTAGTAACGCAAATCGACGAGACGACGCCCATTTCCGCCATTAGCAGCCATAGTCCTTTGCAAGGTCTAGGTGCCGCCAAAGCAATAAGTCACCAAAACAATATCTTTATCAACTACACGGTTCATTCTCCGTTTGATGATGAAATCCTTAGTAACGTCGAAGGTCCTATTGGATTAGCAACACGTTTTGCGGCGTGGATGGCAGGCCGGGTGGATCGCCGAAATTGCGTTCTGGCTGATCGTGTCCAAACCGATTCAAATTACACATTGAGTCGGTTTATTGATAAGTACGGCGAGGTTGCCAAGAGCAAAGGGGTGGTTGCGCCAGGCTGGGTGGAAACAGAGACTTTTCAACCAGTACCTGACCGCGGTGTGATGCGATCCCATATAGGCGCAGATTGGCAAACCGACGATCCAATATTCTTTACACTTCGCAGACTCGAGCGACGTATGGGACTTGATACGCTTATCGAAGCTTGCGCCCTTCTACGCGAAAAAAAATGTCGATTCCATGTTCTCATTGGGGGCAGCGGCCCATTACAAAGTGAGCTGCAAAGCCAGATTGACGCGTTGGAGCTTTCCGACTGCGTTCGGTTGCTGGGCCGATTGCCAGAGGAACATCTCCACCTTGCATACGCCGCGGCGGACTGCTTTGTCTTGCCAACGCGAGCACTAGAGTGCTTTGGACTAATTGTGCTCGAAGCGTTCGCCTGCAATACGCCTGTGATAGCATCGAATGCAGCTGCGATTCCCGAATTGGCAACACAGCAGGGCAACGGCTGGATGTTTCCGCCTGGGGACACCCATGAACTTGCAGATCGCATGGAACGCTTTCTCACCGGCGAAATGCTCCCGTGCAACAACCTCCGCGAACTTGCATTGAACTATGATCGGCAGCGCATCATTAGTCGCTGGATCGAGTTACTTGGATCCGACCACAAATAGTCCGATCATAAATCCACGCTTCAATCATACGATGACGTTAAAAATCAATGAAAACCGAAACGCCCAAAAATACACATGGCAGATCCAGTTGGGTCGCATTGCGTGGGCCTTTGGTGAGTTTATTTTCCGCCTGATCCCTCGACCTCTTTTTGAAACTCGCTGCTGGATATTACGACTATTTGGGGCCAAGATTGGCCGACGTGTGCACCTCTACAATTCGGTGAAGATCACGTTTCCATGGCTATTGGAAATTGGCGACGATACCGCCATCGGCGAGCGTGCTAGGATCTACAATCTGGGCAAAATCACGATTGGTGCTCGCGTGACGGTTTCACAAGGATCTCACCTCTGCGCTGGCTCACACGACTACCGATCGCCAACGATGGATTTACAGAAACTGCCAATTACGATTGCTGACGATGCTTGGATCTGCGCAGATGCATTCATCGGTCCTGCCGTAAATATTGGCAATGGCGCAATCGTGGGTGCGAGAGCCGTGGCGATGAAAAATGTCCCTGCTTGGACAATCGTCGTAGGGAACCCAGCCACACACATCAAGAAAAGGTCGTTGCGAGTTGAATCGGAATAAACATTGCATTGGCGTCATTTGGGTCGCATCCCGCGTGATGACATCTTTGCCCTTCCTTTTATTTAATACCATATTGATTTGCTTGCCCTGCTGACATGCCCGTAATTTCCGCCATCGTGATTTGCCGCAATGAAGCCGACAATATCCTTCGCTGCATCCAATCGCTTGATTGGTGCGACGAAGTGATTGTTGTGGACGACAACTCAACCGACGGCACTGCAGATATTGCTCGGAATGCAGGAGCAAAAGTCATCAACCATCCATTCGAAAGCTTTGCTTCTCAGCGAAACTGGGCCATGTGCCAACCTGTGGTGCAAGGTGAATGGATCTTGCATTTTGATGCGGATGAAACGTCCTCGCCCTCCTTTGCGAGCGCAGTGAACGATGCGATCCGAACTGCATCAAATGATTGTGTGGCGTTTGCGTTGTGCCGCAAGACAATGTTTCACGGAGCATGGCTAAAATACTCTGATGGATTTCCCGTATGGATCATGCGACTGGTGAGACGAAACACAGTCCTCTTTGAAGATTCGGGACATGGCGAGGTGCCGATTCCTAAAATCGCTGGCACCCTCCCCAAAATTGACGAACCCTTTATTCACGATGCGTTCAGCAAGGGGTTATCGAACTGGGTTGAACGCCATAACAAATACTCGAGTTACGAAGCTGGTCATGAGCGACAGTCTGAACAACCCTTGATGTTTCGACAAATAATCTCTACCGATCGAGCGATTCGCCGTCGTGCACTGAGGGGTCTTAGCCGTCGATTACCCGCTCGACCGGTCATGCGATTCTTGTACCAGTACGTCCTTAAATTTGGCTTCTTAGATGGGCGACCTGGCCTACAATTCTGTCTACTGATGGCGATTTATGAATGGTTCATTGTGCTCAAAAAAAACGAGCTTGAATCAGCTTGATCCATCCTCATTGAATCCTGATCTCATGAAGATTTCCGTCATCACAGCCGTATACAATCGTGCGCCGACAATCGCGGCGACAATTGAAAGTGTCGCATCGCAGATTGCGACGGACCACGAACACATCGTTGTCGATGGGATGTCCACCGATGGCACTGCGGATGTCATCGCGGCGAACATGTCAAATATCGCAAAAACGATTCGTGAGCCTGATGAGGGAATCTATGATGCCTTAAACAAAGGAATCCGAGCGGCCACTGGGGATGTGGTCGGTTTTTTGCATGCTGACGACATGTTCTATTCACATGACGCCCTGCAACATGTTGCCGACATCTTTGCTCGGGAAAACGTAGACGCCATTTATGGTGACTTGGTTTACGTGGATGCGGCGACCCCCAATCGCGTCATTCGCTATTGGAAGTCGGGGCAGTTTAATACGGGACGGTTTCGACGCGGTTGGATGCCTCCTCATCCCACTGTCTATGTTCGAAAATCTATCTATGAAAAATTCGGAATGTATCTAACGACATTCGGATCGGCAGCAGACTACGAATGCATGGTACGACTTATGTATCACCACCAAATTCGAGTTGGTTACATTCCTGAAATTTTGGTGAAGATGCGAGTCGGCGGGGAAAGCAACGCAACTCTAAAAAATCGAATTACGGCAAATCGAGACGATCGCCGCGCTTGGACAGTGAATGGTTTGAGGCCTCCATGGGGATTACGGCTTACCAAACCGTTGTCCAAATTACCTCAGTTTTTGATGCCGAAACGTTTTATACCAGAGCATGTCCCCCTCAATCCCCGGTTCAACAACGAAAACGGATTCTAAATCTCTCTACCATCACGAAACGACAAAAGCCAAATGACTTACTCATTTCCGAAAATGCGATGAGGATGAGCTGAGAATAAACCTTTTGTCGCGATCCTCTGCTTAAGGCCTCATTGTCTTTTAGCGATGCAGAGTGATAGCCAGAAGCAGGAAAATTCGGCCTTGCTGTCGGTGAATCGCCTTACTCAATCCAATGCCACAACCGCCCAACCTGTACGGATTACAGCGGTTCTTCCGTGTTTTTAAGAGCAAACGAACTTTATGCACATACTTTTGCTAGTCCGGGCGACATCGCATCGGTAGACTGAGAATCGGATAGTTGACACTCTTTTCATGTAATAACGTTTCTCTCAAGTATTTCGCGAAATCCGATTGACGATTCAGACGCCGTCATCCGCCATACTCCTCTCGATTTTCTCGATCTGATATCTCATGAAGCAATCTTCTGACCGCGGACTTGCCTATTCACAAGCTCCTGCCTTTACAGGCGCAGATCGATCGATGAGTGACGCTCAAGCGACGTCGGATTCAACGAATCTGCTTGCTTCATTTTGGCGATATCGATGGGCGGTAATCTTGCCTGCAATTGTCGGTGCTGCAGGCGGATTTTTAATGTTCAAGAAGACCCCTGAAACGTTTCGAGCATCCACTCGCTTGATTGTTGAATCGGACCGTCCCGCGATTCTTGACTCCATGACGGGCGATGTAATAGGAGGGGTACCGAGTGTCGACATTCTAAGATCCCATCTCTATAGCGACCGCTTCGTAAAAATGGCATTCGACAATCCCGTGATGATACCGTTGCAAGAACGCTTCGGCGGTGACCCATCCCGATATAATAGCACTGCCCGTGGTGGGCTGTCGCTGGTCGTCGAGGGGGCAGGAGGAAGAGCAGCCCAATCGTTTGTCGCAGTTCTGAGCTTTGAGCATTCCGACGCAGAACTTTGCGAGGCTTCCGTCAAAGCATTCAGCGATGCGATGCAAACCTTCTTTAACGAGCGACAAAAAAGCTCTCGTACAGAATTATTGCAATTGATCTCCGTCGCGATTGAACAATTGCATCCGAAGATGACGGATTTGGAAAAGCAATATCGAGACTTTCGCCGTGATGCTCCACTGGCGTGGGACAGTCAGGGGCAAGCAATCAACCCTCATCGTGAAAGCCAACTTTTCTTGACAGGGAAACGAAGCGAACTCGTCGAGCAAATGCGACAAAAAGCGACGCAACTTGCAGCGGTTGAGTCAGTTTACAGCGAAGCAAAAGACCATTTGGTTGCAATGGCTGTCATCAGCAGGCTTCTAGACGTCAATCTCGAATTGACGAATGTCGAAAATGAACTCGCCCGCAATCTTGTCGATGCCGACGTGGAACTTGCTGAGCTAAAACTGGATCAACAACTTGTTCCGTTGATGATTGAACGCAACAAAATGGCCAACGAATTTGGTGCCAGCCATCCAACGGTGAAACAATTGGATACGGAACTTGCTTTGATGAAGAGCGAATTGCGCCGTATCGTCATTGACCAAACCAAACGCATGGTGGAACTGAGAAAAGAGAATGAAATAAAGGCGGTTGACCCAAAAGAGAATGCCAAAGAAGCGATCTCGGCGGTACTGATCGCGGCGAAGGCAGAGTTGGACCTGTTGAAGAATCAAATTTCCGAGCTAGATAAACAAATTGCAGATGAAAAAGCTGCAGCAATCACTTTGGCAAAATTCGAACAAGACAACGTTGCAATGCTTCGGGAGATAAACCGAAACCGAGAGTTGATGAACCAACTCGAAGAACAGATGGCCAGAGTTAGTTTGACCGAGGAAGAGGGAGGAACGCAGGTCCTCGAATTAACGGCTCCCTCCAAAGCAGGGCTCGTTGGCCCAAACTTGGCAAGAACGCTCTCTCTAGGCACTTTTCTCGGACTCGCAATCGGGGCAGGGTTGGCACTTCTACTTGAAATCAATGCCAATACATTCCGAAACCCAGAAGAGATTTCATCGCTTTTAGCTGTTCCAGTGCTTACTCATATTCCGTTCTTTAAGGGGCGAATCCGAAAACCGAAAAAGGGGAAATCAACCCATACAAAAACTTGGACGCTGGAATGATTGTGCTACATCAGCCCGCATCGGTCGCTGCCGAAGCGATCCGCTCTTGTCGCACTTCCATATTTTTTGAGATGGCTGACATTCAAGGAGGCAAAGTAATTCAGGTAACCAGTCCGCTGCCGGGTGACGGCAAAACGACCCTAGCGGGTAACCTCGCTTGCTCGATCGCACAAAGTGGCAAACGTGTGCTGGTCATTGATTGCGACCTTCGACGTCCACAAATCACAGACAATTTTGCGATGCAAAGCAAAATGGGTTTGTCGAACGTTCTTAACGGCGATTGCGATCCTAGCGAAGCATGTCAACAAACCCCGCTTAGCACATTGCAGGTGATGCCAAGCGGCCCAATCCCCGCAAATCCTGCCGAAGCATTGACGCTGCCCGAGATGGGCGAGCTAATCGAGTTGCTTCGAGACGAGTTTGACTACTTGATTTTGGATACGCCTCCACTATTGGTCGTTACGGACCCAAGTATCACAGCGAGCATGGTCGATGGCGTTTTGCTGGCACTCCGTGTGAGACGTAAAAGTAAACCAAACGCAAAAGAATCGGTTAACATTTTGCGAAGTGTCGGTGCCAATATCTTTGGCATTGTCATCAACAACTCCGACGAATCTGGCGCAAGCGACGGTTACAAAGGCTACGGATACTATCGCTATAGCCGCTACACTAATCGATACTACC
>NZ_ANOG01000183.1 GCF_000346295.1 Rhodopirellula maiorica SM1
AACAAGCCGTATGCACACAAGCAGCGGCAACGCGTCCTTGTGGAAAACACCGTTCTGCTACTGAAGAGAATGCATTGACGATTTCGAAACCATACCAATCGCCAGTTACCCTGGAGCCTGCGTCCGCGGCACGCACTCAGTTCACTCGGTACCCAGGCCTCTGTTTATCCGCGCTCTCCGCTGTCGCGATCCTGGCCGATGCACCGATTGGTTTTTTCACGATCGTCGACTCCGTCCGCGTTTCTCTGGCTGGAGACTTCCTGCTTGGGATAGCGGTTGCCGCAGGAACACTGCTGTTCATTCTTGCGCACTTGGCCGTACTCGTTGGCGCCATTAACATGGTTCGCGGCAAATCAAATCGAATTTCGTGGCTGGCTGCGGTAATCGCATGCGTCCCTGTACTCAGTCCTGGGATTATTCTCGGGATTCCACTGGGTATTTGGTCACTCGTTGCATTGCAGAAATCGAACTCTGACTAAAACAAAACCCGTCCCCACGCGATTTCTGTCGTTCGTTGGATTGAGTTTTTGCTTGCGTGATTAGTGTTTATCAGTGTTGATTCGTGTCTCCTCATCTGTAGGCGGCGAGGTTTGCAGACTAATCGCCACTAGGCTCTGTCTGAAAGCCACCGCTCATCCTTTCCTTCTCCCCCGCTATCCGCTGCGCGGTGGGTGAGAAGGGACATGAAGGACGGCCAACGCGGTTACTTGCGTTTCGAGTCGCCTTTGATCTTTAATCCCGTATGCTTGGCCCAGGCCTCCCAAGCGTTGCCCAAACGTTGGGTGAGCTCCGGTTCGGCGGCGGCAAGGTCGGTCGTCTCGCAACGATCGTTTGCAAGGTTATAGAGTTCCCATGCCTTGCCCTTCTTGGGCCAGACGACTTTCCAGTCCCCCTCTCGCAGCGCACGGCTTCCGGACCATTCCCAGGCGAGTTGCGGATGAGGTTCTCTTGTCTCTCCCATCAGAATGGGCAGCATACTCTTGCCCTCAACCGGAAGGATCTCGTGGCCTTGGTACGTGGTTGGATATTGGCCGCCTGCGATTTCGAGCAGGGTGGGCATCATATCGATGATGTGGGCGGGTTGGCGAGTGATAGAGCCTGCCTGAATCCGCCCTGGCCACCACGCGATACACGGCGTCAGCACGCCTCCTTCGTACGCACTACTTTTGTGTTTCTTGAAGGGGGCATTCTGCGCCCAACCCCATGCCGGGCCGACCGACGCATAGAAATCCTTGGGACCGGGAACGATCTCTGGGCTGCGGCCACCAGGTTCCTCGGCACATCCCCCGTTGTCGGAGAGGAAGAGAACGACGGTATTGTCCGCAACCCCTTCGCTTTCGAGCGTCTCAAGCAGGCGACCAATGTTCTGATCCATGGCATCGATCATGGCTGCGTAAACGGCCATGCGTGCATCTTCATGGTCGTGATTGGCCGAGTCCCAGTCGTAGGCGTGTTCGTCCATCTCGCTTAGCTGCCACGATTCGGTCGCCAGTCCCATCTCGCGATGCCTCTGCCACCGTTGTTTCCGCAAGTTCAGCCAGCCGCCAATGTCGCGGTACTTGCCCCGATATTTGGCAATGTCCTCGGGCTTCGCATGCAACGGGTAGTGCGGCGCCGTGTAGTTGAGATGGATCAAAAACGGGCGGTCCGTCGAGGAAAACTTCTTTACACAATCGATGGCATGCTCGGTAAAGGCGTCGGTCGTGTAGAAGTCTTCGGGAAACGAAGTGATCAATTGGTCGTTCTGGCCGAACTTTCGGACCTTGTTGTTCTTGTAGGGTGGATCGGGGATCGACGGATCAAAAAAGTTGCAGCAACCGTCCAGCAGCCCATAGAACTCGTCGAATCCTCGATGATACGGATGAGTTGTCTTTTGACTGCCGAGGTGCCATTTCCCGCTCAACGCTGTCTGATAGCCCGCCAGCTTCATTGCTTCGCCGAGGGTGACCATGTCGGTTCGCAGCAAATCACGCTGGTCGCGTCGTGGATAGACGCCGGTCAGGATGGATGCGCGAGTCGTTGTACATTTGGCATTGTTGTAGAACTGAGTGAACCGCATCCCCTCGGCTGCTAAACGATTTAGATTTGGCGTTTCCACCTCGCCTCCGTAACAACCGATGTCGGACCACCCCATGTCATCGCACATGATCAAGACGATGTTGGGACGCTGCTCGGCATCGTTGGCAGATGCAGGGCGGACACAAACGGCAGCCACGGACCAGACCGCGAGCAAGTAAATCAATCGTTTCGTCATCAAAGACTCTCATTCCTGTAGAGTGACAAGATTTCTATTTCTTTAGTTTTGCATTCGAGTTGGCGGCTTTCTCGACCAACCAGATGTTTCGGAACTTCACATTCGAGCCATGCTCCTGTAGCACGATGGGCGACATCCGTTCTTCGGGGAACGCCGCATATTTGTTCCGCCGTAGCGATAACCTGACGTCGTCGTGGATCAATTGGCCGTTAAGCCGGATTGTGACACGGGCAGCACCATTCTCGGTCATAAACCCGTTCGCACCAATGTCCGCAGCCTGGAACTCTAGGTCGATCGTTTGCCAGACGCCTGGTTCAAGAGCCGCGTTTGAATCGGGTGCACGGATTTGATAGATCGCGCCACAATCGCCCATGCCAGGGATGTTCTTGTCGGCACTGTCGAAGATCTGTAATTCGTAAAGCGGGCCAAAGAAGATCCCACTGTTGCCGCTGCCCTCTTTGGGTAACTGGAACTCGAGGTGCAGACGGTAGTCACCAAATTTCTCTTTGGTGCAAAGGAATTGTTTACGTCGCTTGCCTTCAAATTCAAAGGCGATCTCCATCGCGTCGTCATCGACAAGCTTCCACTGAATCTGTTTCTGGTCATCCTTGGGATTGATCCACTGGAACGAGAACGGCTTCCACGCATCAAAATTCGAACCGTCAAACAGCACCACTGCCTCGGTCGGCGGGGCGAGCCCGAGTGTCGATGCGGGGGCGTCCAATTCCTTTTGCTCACGATTCGAGCCGCTTGTCCCAGTGTTCGGCGGTGCATCGGCCCTCGCAAGCGAGCCGGTTGCAATGGCTACGACGACCATTCCACAGAAAAGACGCGGCAGCACGTTGCCAAATTGGACTTTATTTCTTGAATGGATATTTGTTCGGGGCATTTTTTGACGCAGCAGGGAGGGCGTTTTGCGCTGGGAAGGGAGCAACCGATTTTTCGTGTTGTACGCCAGTCGCGGGCAGGATAGGTATTTATCGTAATTGTTTTCAGCGTGTCGTGTGAATGCGGCGCCACAAAGAAAAGGTCATCGGGGTGGCGGTGCGGCGCGAGCCGCCCGGTTGCAGCGAATACAGCGTTCGAAATTTACCGGGCGGCTCGCGCCGCTCCGCTACGAAATTCACCTGTCTCTAGAATGCTTCGTTTAACCGTTAGCCGGTAGGCGTACGCATAACCGATGCGAGTTAAGCAGCCTTTTTGGCCGACGCTGTGAGGCATGAAGAGCCGGCCATCGACGGCAATTGCGTGTTGTAGCGTCGCTCGCCAGCGCGGGGATGATTTCCGGGCAAAGGTCGATAACTAAATGCCATCTTAATCGGGCGGCTCCGCTACGAAAAATCATCCGGATAGGGGCGAAAGTAATGGGACTGAGCGATCGCCCGCGAACATGCTGTGGCACGACTGGAGTACAATGTCGGTTGACCTCTTCTTCTCTTTGACGGACGAACAAAATGAAACGACGGCATTTTTTGGGTGCAATATCCGCAGTGACAGCGGCCGCCTTGACGCCCAAGCAACTTCTTGCCTTGGATGACGATAACGTGTACCGAAATGCGATCGGCATCCAGCTGTACACATTGCGAAACCAAATCAACGACGACGTTGCCGGAACGCTAAAAGCCGTTGCGGATGCAGGCTACAAGCAGGTCGAGCCGTACGGGTTTCCCAACGCGAAACCGATGATCAACGCCGCTCGCGACAACGGACTCGCCATTCATTCCTCGCACTTCGAATGGGACTCGGTGGTCAATCCGGACGATAAAGGGGTACCACCGTTTGCTAAAATTTTGGAACAAGCGAACGACGCGGGGCTGTCTCATTTGGTCGTTCCTTATTTGGCAGAAAAAAACCGCACCACCTTGGACGACTACAAATTGACTGCGGATCGCTGCAACAAGGCGGCCGAGGAAGCTCAGTCAGCCGGAATCCAATTGGCCTATCACAACCATGCCTTCGAGTTCGAACCCAAGCAGGGCGGTCGGTACGGCTACGAGGTGCTAATGGACGAATTTTCGGACCAGATGAAATTTGAGATCGATATCTTTTGGGTGCAGCTGGCCGGTCACGATCCTGCAAAGTTGATTCGCAATTTAAAGGGACGTGTGTCCCAATTGCATTTGAAGGACCTAAGCCAGCAAACGCCTGTGCCGACCTACAACGGCGTTGCCCACGAAGCTTTCGAAGAGATCGGCGACGGAGTCATCCCGATGGAACCGATATTCGCAGCCGCCGCCGCAGCGGGCGTGGTCCATTGTCATGTCGAGCAAGACCAGTCGCCCGATCCGCTAGCGAGCATCCGCCAGAGCATGACATACCTAAAGAAGATGTAGATCGTTTGATCGACGACTACCCGGTGGCCTGTGCCGCCGCCGGGACGTTTGCAGATGGGACGCCGATGCGCCGGAGCATCGCTTTGCCGCGTAATGTCAAATCGGTGATGAACTGGAACTGGTCTCGGCCGTCGATCGGGTAGGCTTTTAGCCGGTAATGCGTCCCCCAGGGTTTCTCGGCCGCCACGACAAGTATTGGCTTGTCGAGTTGCAGATACGGACTGGCCAACGCCACATCGGTCAATTTTTGTTTCACCCGCTGGCCGTCGTGATCGGGATGTAAATAAAAGTCGGCGACACACATCAACTCGCGTTTGCCAGTGTTGTTGTTGTAGATCGCCGTCGACCATATCTTGCTATGCGGGACGGCTACGACCGTGTCGTCTGGAGTCACGATTTGGACCGTTCGCAGATCAAGCGATCGGACTTCTCCATAGGTTTCTTCGATCTTGACCCAGTCACCATTGCGATAGGGACGTTCGTACAATGCGACCACACCCGCGATCAAGCTGCTGACATAGTCCTTGAACGCAAACCCCAATGCAACGGCCAACGCACCCGAGATCGCGAGCAGGTTTTGAGGCGTGGGGTAGATGAACAGCGGGATGATGTAGGCCGCCACAAATAACAGCATCACCGCCCGCAAGATGGGTTCCCAGGGCAAGATCCACAGACGGAATCGATCGGGCACGCGTTCAGCAAGCCGGGGACAATCCATTTGATGATCGACGCC
>NZ_ANOG01000184.1 GCF_000346295.1 Rhodopirellula maiorica SM1
ACGAGGATGCAAGCGGTTGCGGGCGTTCTTCTAGACTTGGGTAAGCTCTCCCTCTTTAGGTGCTCGCTGGATAACGCACGCTGGACTCCCGACATCTTGGATAGACGCCATGGGCCTTTGCCGCTAAATGCGAACGGCCGAGCTTCCCGGTACGACAAGCCTAATGACATCAGGTTGCGAAGCCGTGTTTTCGACTTCTTCCGCTGTTTCCAGAAACAAGCCGCAATCCGTGTTTATTTCGACTCACGCGAACTTGGTCCAGCTTTACTGTTTTCAATCTTTCGTTGGATATCGGCTGCAAAGCATTTGTGCTGGCACCAACTACCAGTTTCTTTCGGATTCAGACATGTTCCTGCCCCATTCATGTTCCTGCCGCAACCTTCGGTTGCCTTCTTTTGACCGGATGTCAGGAAGGATCGGCGGGCCGAAGTAGGTAGCGTCTAGCTAAATGTCCGCTCGGCGGTCACCCGGCGGAAAGAACCGGCAAAAAGATGGGTGGCAAAAAGATATTGAGACGGATTGATGCTTGGCAAAGGAAAGATGATTTCATGCCTCACCGATTTTCTAACCTTCCATATTTTAATCAATTGTCCTCCTTTTTCGTATTGACACCTGCCGTCGCTCCGCGACTCTGTGGTGGCTACTGTCATGCTGTACCCTGGACTCACGTCCGGGGCTACCACGTGTCGTCGCGTTGCGACTGGGAATTGTCGGCATCGCAGGCGGGGGCCTGTTCGTAACAAACGCGGGTTTGGGCGTGAATGTGTCTGGCGACGGGTTTAGCTTTGAAGCTCGTCCGATTCGGTATTTGTTGAATCGGAACCGTTCTCGGCGGTTAGCCAGATTTACGGTCACATTTGCAGGCTTCCTCGAGCACGGATCGTCACCTCCGGCGCAGTTGCCGGCTATTCTAAGGAAAGGGGCCTCGTACTGTTCTTTCGTTAGAATTTCATTTGGTATACTGACTCCATGAAAGAAACCGGAACTATGTACAGGGGACTGACTTTTGGAATGGGGGCACCCCACAAGATCACGCCCATGCTGGGCGTACCGCAACGGAGTGGCAATTCACGCCGAATTTGAAATCAACGTCAACCGTCGCCACCCGGTTACGCTCAACGTTCTTGCTGTCCGTCGTTGCGGGGTCGAGTGACTTGATGGTCGTAAGTTGTGGACGCTCGTCGTTGCGCCGGGGACTTCAAACCACGAAAGACACAAATCACACGAAAAGTACATGCACCCAACTTTCGTGTCTTTGGTTGTTTTCGTGGTCCTTCTTCTGGCTGAGTCCTCTTTAGGTCTCGGTGGCTATTTCGCCGCTGCGGCCTGTCCCCGCTCTGCTCATCTTCCTGCCCCCATCTTCCTGCCATTTGCTCGGTCGGAGCTGGCAGG
>NZ_ANOG01000185.1 GCF_000346295.1 Rhodopirellula maiorica SM1
GGAGCGTTTCCGTCGCTGCGGTCCGTTCGATCTCACGAGTGCGACGGGTCGGTGATTGCGAGCGGCGAGCTCTGCTCGGCGACGAAGCTCGTTCGGATGCCGCTGCAGCGGGCTGAGCTAACGCGACAGAGCCCGTTGCACCCGAGCCCGTTGCACCCTGCTCTATTGCGCCCTGGCCTATTGTGCTCGAGGCCATCGATGCGTTGGCCAACCTTGCTGCGGGCCCCGCCGATGATCCATTGTCCAAGTCATCCGCTGGCTCGTCGTTCTCCAGCGGCAGCTCGACTTGAGTCGGCTCAGGACGTCCGAGTTCGATCGCGACCGCCAAAGTGGAGCCACATGCCTGTGCCGCCGCTGCACGGATTTGTTGCAAAAAGTTTTGTCGTAAACGATCCAGTGCGAATTGGCCGCTGACCAGCACAACCAAACGTGGTCCCGAGCCGATGGACGATGGCCCGATGGACGATGGCTCAGGTGTCTCGGTGTGTTGCGAATTTTCGGCAGCGTTTTCACCACCCGCCATATTCGGGACAGCCGTAGCTTGGACCGCGAAGGCGACTCCGTGGGTAAACCACATCCGGAATCGATCTGCACCGATACGCTCTTTCAAAGCTTCCTTGAATGTTTCGACAACAACCTTGTCGTCGATGCAGCCGTGCGGTGCAGACATACCGGTAGCGCAATCCTCCTTCATGGATATTTCGCGGTGCAACCAACACGCCACCACTCGGAAGGATCCGCAAACCGGATCGCCCAAATGAGGACGCGAAAATAGAATGCCGTTGGATGGCCGAGTCGGGAATGCAGCCGAAAGCGTTGGCGATTTGAAATCGTGCCAACCTAGCTCCGCTGGGCGGCAACAGTGCCTTCCCAAACTCGAACGTTCACAAATAACTTCTCGCGATCAAAGGACTCTTTCTTAGAACCCGCCTCGTGCTTTTTCGAACACGTTGTCTCGTTCGCGTGAGGCCAGATTCTATGGTTGCTAGCATCGAAGTCAAATACCTCTGCACCTTCAATAAGAAGATTTCTTTAGCGCGATGCTCTGACGTCCGCACAATCCAAAAAAGACCACGATACGGCACTCTCGTTTTATGGGACCCTAGCGTGTTCAGTGCGGTCGTTAGACTGGGCGCGTTTGTGGAAAATATGTCGATAACACAAACCTCATGGGAACTTCATTTTTATCTTGCCGCCGTAACGGCTTTAGCATCAATAGCTTAGGCTAAAACCAGCCAGAAAATCGGCGTTTTTGACGACCCTGTGGCCTTGTCAGTGGAATTTTGTTTTCAATTAAAGCGACTTCACCCACACCGATTCCTCCAGCATCGGTTGAAGCCCAAATCCTCGGTATAAATCGCTAGCAACGTCGTTTTGTTGGTCCACCGCCAAGATTAATCGACTAGCGCAAAACCCCTTGGCTGTTGCGATTACCGAGCGGATCAATTCGATCCCTAAACGCTGTCCTCGTGCTGAGGGAACCAACCCCATGTAAACAAGCTCGACGACTTCGTTTGAACGCTCGCGATTGGTGTCCATTTCCGAACTCTGATTCGCATTTTTTCGCTTGGCGTTGTGGCGGGCCAGGATCGCTACCCCAATCGGCTTGTCGTCGTTTTCCACAGGAGTGGTTTTTGAGACGGTGAACCAACATTCCGGAGCAAAGGAGGCGTTGGCTTGGTATCCCGCGACGGTTTGTTCAGCCGAGCGGTACTCCAGTAGCGAGGGGCAATCGAGCGTATTCTCGTACGTTTGATCGACGAGTTCCGTGAACGCGGGCAGAGCGGACTCGTCGTTCCACTGCAGCGGCGAGAGCCGTAATCGGTGCGGCGCTGGCTTTCTGCTGTTGCTTCTGGTTTTCCCCTCCGTGGACGGTTCGAGCGACTTGGTCATGTATTCAAGGTCTGCCACCCAACGAAATCCGAGGCCCTCGAGCCATGTCTGGGCAACATCGGACACGGAAAAAGCATCGCATGCCCATTGGACGAAATGGACACCTCGTTGAGAAAGTGTCTTATCGAGATGGCTTTTTATTCTCTGAATGATCTCGGGACGCTCGGCATCGGCGACGTCGGACATCCATCCCGCATGCAGCAGCGTCGCCGAATCGCTTGGCTTACTTGTCGATTCGCCGTGGCGAGGAGGGTGAATCGCAATGGCTGCCGCCAGCGGCTTTTTGGCCAGTTGATTTGACCCCGGCTGATTCGATGCCGAATCTTGGTCGACCGCGGTCACGACCAGCACGCTGTCTTGGTGTCCATCGTCCAATAGGCCTCGGATCTGATCGACCACGATCTGTGCCCGGCCGATGGAAAGATCCTGCAATAAATGGGGCAGGATTTCGGGTAAATCGTGCAGGGAAGCGAGTTGAGGACGAATCGTGGGCATGTCGGCTCTTTTTGGTGCAGTTTATGCAGGAGGGACTCGATCGAGCATGGGCTTTAGCGAGTATGGTTTTTATCGACCCTCACATTAGGGGGCGTAAACTCGCGGGCCTAATCAGCGTCAAACTCGATCAGTCCCTGGCCCGCTCAGCCCCTGACCCTATCAGATTGTTCACTCGCTCCGTATGATATGGGCTTGATTTTAACGGTAATGCGGGACAGTCAATTGAGAGAAACGATGAAGAGCAAACGTCACTACGCTTCGATTTTGGCCATTGCGGCTGCGATTGGATTGTCAACCTTTGCGGGCGAAAGCTCCGCTCACGCCCAGCTCTTTCCACGTTTGCGAGCTCGCCTCGAGCCGCTGTTGCAGCCTCAGCCCCTTCCCAACCCACTCGGACAACCCCCGTCTAACCCCGCTGTACAGCCTCAGCCGAGGCCACAATCGCCATTGCGGCCCATCCAGCCGATCGCTCGTCCCAACCAAATCACGCCCACCCCCAACACATCGACGGTCGACAATCGCGCGTCAGCGACGTCCGGCAGCGGATCGTTAGGGGTGGACGTCGAGCAAATGAACATGGCAATGCAGGGATTACGCGTGACGCGTATCTCGGATCATTCGCGAGCGAATGAGGCGGGACTACGCGAAGGGGATGTGATCGTCGCGATTGATGGACAAGAGACACCCACGATCGAAGCGGTCGTTGCGGTCTTAGGACAGCGTCGTGCGGGCGAAACGGTGGTCGCCAGGGTGATTCGAGGTCGACGATTGGGCCAGCTGACGATCCCGCTGGTCGAAAAATCGCTCATGAGCCGTCCCGTCGCTTCGGCTAAACCGGTTTCCCCCCAACCAGAAAGCCGAGAACCCACGGTAGCATCCCAGCGCAGGGAGCCTGCGAAATCGGTCCTTGTTCCCAACGATCCCGTTCCATCGGTCCCCGACACACCGGAATCGCCCGCCCTACCGGAATCGCCCGCCCCATCGGAATCGTTGGCATCGGATTCCATGTTGAAGCGTTTGGGCATCGAAGTCGAAGATGCACAAGTGGTGCGAGGCGCGGTGATTAAGGAGATCGAAGCGGGGTCGGCCGGTGAGCGATTGGGGCTTCAGGTCGCCGACCGTATCGTCTCGGTCGACGGCGAGTTCGTGTTTACCGCACCGCGTTTTGAAACACGTTTACAGCAGTGGAAAGCAGACAAACCGTTGAAATTGCAGCTGATTCGTGATGAACGTCTGCTGACGCTGTCTGTCGATCCCGGCAGCACATTGGAAAACGATGCGGTCGCAAATTCGGCCGGGGGCGGTGACGGTGACACCGGTTCGATGCTTGAAGGTGTCGGAGCCGCGTTGGGCAACTTTTTGGCAGGCCAGAAAAAAACAAGTAACGAAGCTGCAAGTAACGAAGCTGCAAATAACGATGCGAAACGCGGATCGGCTCCGTCGGCTGCGATGGAAAACCTACCCCCGGCCCAATCTCGGTCCACCCTCAATCCCGTCGCAAATGCTGACGGGGTGACGGATGCCGACCCGTTGGCGTTTGGCGACGAGGAAACGATTGACCAAGCGGCATTCGAAGATTTGGCGACGCCCAAAGTGGACCCGGTCGAGCGTGCATTCGATTCCGATTTGTTGACGCGGCCTCCGGAAACTGGGGTCACCACGAAACGGGGCAAGGAGCTAGACGCCGAAATCGAGCGGCTTGAACGCCAGCTGGAAGAAATGAAAGCAAAGGCGGCTGAGAAAAAATAGCACTTTGTGACGGCCCAAAGTAAAGATGTAACGGTTGTCTGGACGATACGGGAAGTAACGAGACTTGCTGTGATATGGATTACAGCAGTCGGTTCGTTCTGAAATGCACCTGACAACTCGCCGGAAATTACGAAGGCACATCAATGAGCCGCACGTCGAAGCAACAACGCCTGACTCGTTTGGCTGTAGCCACCGTACTATCGGGGGCCTGTGTCATCTCGACCACGGGATGCCAAGTCGCTCTGAATGGGCAAACGTTACCAAGTCCCTACTACTTGCAGGACGATGTCCAGTACTTCCCTGCAGGTCCTGAATTCAAACTGCCACGTGAAGCAGCAGCTTTGAAGGCAGCTCGCGCCGAAGAAAAGCTCAATCAACGATAGCGTTCAAAAAACGTTCGACACAAACATGTTGAGTATTGGGCATGTTTTGTATCGGGGCATCTATTGAAACGGGGCATGTTCTGTATCGGGGCAAACGCGCGAGCGGATACCACTCGCGTACAAATTGCTGCATCGCGTGTTTGCGACAACGCATCACGCCTCTCTGCGACCTCTCTGGCCTGCGAGACTACTCGTCCTCAGCACGCATGAACGCGGTCATCACCGATTCGTAGTCGCACAATTCTTCATCGCGGAAGTAAAGTTTCAGCTCGCGCTGGGCCGATTCTTCGGAATCGCTGGCATGAACCAGGTTCATTTGCCGGCTGCTGCTGAAATCACCACGAATCGTGCCTGCGGCAGCCTTTAGCCCATTGGTGGCTCCCAGCATGTCGCGGACCACTTGGATCACGTCCAATCCGTCGATGGCCAACGCCACAACCGGAGCCGCGGTGATGAATTCTTCCAATCCGCTGTAAAACGGCTTTTCCACGTGTTCTGCGTAGTGTTGTCGCGACAATTCAGGAGTCACGCGAAGCATTTTCATGCCCACGACGTGAAGCCCTTTTGCTTCGAATCGAGAGATCACTTCGCCCATCAAACGGCGTTGAACACAATCGGGTTTTAACAGTACCAATGTACGTTGCATCGAACAGCAGACTCCGCGCCAGCATGCATATTGAGCCGGCAAAATCGAGGAACAAAATTGAAGTCCCGGGATTATCGACATCAATCTGGCGAGCGCGAAGCGGGGGCGGGGAAGGTTTATCGAGGCGACTCGCTAGTCCGCGGCGACTCGCAGCAGCGTGATTGTTTTTTCGCTCGCATCGATCTCGAACTTAAAATGCTGCAGAAAGCTCATGCCAAGCAGCGGTTCCGCGTCGGTAGCGATCGAATCGAGTATCGCTGCTTCGACATTCTCGGCTTCAAATTCACCGATTCGAACGCGAGGCAAAACGACCGCACGAGCCGAAATCGTTCGCCCATCGGCCATCTGCAGCATGACTTGGCGAGCTTCGACGGGAACTTCGATGCCAAGTTCCACGGCGGTTTTAGCGGGCAGCGTCACCAGCGACGCGCCACTGTCGACGATCATATGAGTTGGTTTCGATCCCACCACGACGGTCACCCCTAGCGATCCACCGGATCCAGGAGTCAACGGGATCGATTCTCGGAAAATTTCCTGTTCGACACGTTCGAGCCGCTTGTCGATCGATCTTAGAATCATTGCTGCGGACAACTCGGATGGCGTTTCGAAATTGGTGGCCATCACTCGCAGAGCAATTTGTGTTTCTTTTTTCTGCAGCGATTCCGAAATCGAATGGTGCAGCTTTTCGTAGTCCGATCGGATCGCGAGCACGGTTTCTGCATACTCGGTTTCTGCGGCCGTCAATTTGGATCGTTCGGCCGCGAGTTGTTCTTGCAGCTTTGTGCGGTTGGCCATTGCGGTGCGGATCTGTGACCGAGCCGCTTCAATCAATCCAACCAATCGGTTATTGGCTTGAACATTAACGCCCGCAACCCTCGCCAACTGCAAATTCAACTCGCCCACCTGCGTGTTCATCTGTTGGAGCTGATTGCGATTCAAATCGACGGCGGCTTGGGCTGCCTTCCAAGACTGTTGGATCAATTTCAATTCACGCTGCTGACGTGATAAACTGGTCAAGGCACGTGAAATTTCAGTTGCCTTGGTTGTTTGGATCGTTTTTCCGCTCTGGCGGAGTCCTTCGGCTTCGAGGATTTTCTCTGCTTTTTGGACCACTTCGGGACTGTAACGTGACTCGGTGGCGGCCAACCCCTGTGGCATTTCCGTTAGAACATAGAGAGTGAGGCAAACTATCACGACGGATCGCAAGGTCCAGGTGAATAAGTGATTAAGGCTCATCTCTCTCGCTGCACGATTGTCGTAACGCGTTGGTGGATAACAAGTTTCGACGGAACGCCTGGCGAGGTAAGAACACGGCTCGAGGTAAAAAGGAATTCGCATGGTGATCCTGTCGAACATCAATGAATCGAGTCCAAGCGGGCACGAATCGAGTTTAGGGGGGAGTTGGAGTCCCATTGTAGCCACGGCTCCGTGTCGTTGGGTCGTTTCTTTCCGCAGCCTGAATTGTTTCGCTGCGTGGCGTGCTTTGTTTCTGCGACTCGGATGTTTTCTGCTATTACTAACGATCATCACGACGGGCGATGTGTTTTGCCAATCGCCACCGTTTCCCGGTGCGGCATCAACTACCACCCCCACGACGCTCAATACCCCCGCGTCGCTTAGCACTCTCAGTCAAACCGCATCGACACTGCTCCGAGCGGAGGCGACAGCGAGTGAACAATCGCAAAACGAATTGGCGTTGACCGCTCTCTGCGATTTTTATGTGTTGTTGCGCAGTGACCCCCGCTACGCAAACAGTGAGATGCTGCGTGGCGATGCCGCCAAAGTACGTCGCCGGTTGATCAAGTCGGCACACCACGTCGAGCATCGTTTACGGCGAGCAAAGGTTCCGCGACCGGAAACATTGTCCCGTGAGGTCGACGCGATACTCCGCCAAGGCGACCGTGATTTCAGATCGGGAAAGCGGACGCGGTTGAGCGATTGGCAGGAAAGTGTTTCCTCCGATTCGCAGTCACGTGATGCGGTCGCAGCGAGCGGCCAAGCAGGCGGGCAAGTGGGCGGGCAAGCGGGCGGAGCGATACCGGACAATGGATGGCAATTAGTCGAATTGATCCAACGAGTCGTCTCGCCACAATTTTGGGATTCACAAGGTGGTGCGGGAACGATTCAGTATTATGCGATGCGGCGGGTCTTGGTCGTGCGAGCCACCAGTGATGTTCATGAACAAATTCGTGACATGTTGATCGCCTTGGGGTGGTAGCCGTTGTTGACGGTGTCGTTAGGATGAAGAAAGAGGACGGCATGGGAATGTGTCTTGGCCGCGATTTGAATAGGTCGGTAGCAACCGATGTTGCCGCAACGAACGTTACGGTTTACTCCTTCTTTAGAACGTATGAATAAGAAAACTGATTCGATCAACGAACCTGTGATGAAGCTGACCTGTCCGACTTGCAGCAAGCGTTTTTTGGTAGATGAAACGCCGACGCCCCCTTTTTGCTGCGAGCGATGTCAGTTAATTGATTTGGGCCGTTGGCTTGGCGAAGAGATTGGTCTGCCCTACGAAGGCGATCCTGAAGGAACGCCGGTCGAGTACCGCGATCAGCCCAACGATTGACGAAGAAGCCGAATTTCTCGCTCTGCAGAGCGCCGCTTCGCTGCTTGCATCTTTACAAGAGCTTCGCCACAGGCGAAAATGTCCGATTGCTAACGACAAAAACCTTTCTCAGCCGAGGCGGCTTGGGGAAGGTTTTATTTTGGCTGGTGCGGGTTCAATGGGGCTGCTAGCAATTTTGCAACGGATGCCCAATCCATGCCATCGATTTGTCGAACACCATTCTTTAAAACCATTCTCACAAGGATTTCCCACCATGCATGATTCAGTGCCGATGACACGGGAGGGATACAACAAGATCAAAGCGGAAATTCATCGACTGGAAAATGTCGAGATGCCGTTGATCACGGAAAAAATTGCCGAAGCACGCGCCGAAGGTGATTTGAAAGAGAACGCCGAATATCACGCCCAACGTGAAAACCAGGGGATGGTGATGGCGAAGGTCAACGAGCTGAAAGACAAAATCGCACGCGCTTCGATCGTCGATGTTTCTCAACTGCCCAAAGACGAGGTGGTCTTTGGTTGTAAGGTCACGGTCGAAGATTTGGCCTACGGTGACGAAGAACAATTCACTTTGGTCGGGGCTGGCGACGAGGACTACGACTCAGGAAAAATCCTGGTGACCAGTCCATTTGGTCAAGGACTGATCGGCAAAAAAGTGGGTGAAACCGCCGAGATCGAAGCTCCCGCTGGCAAGCTGCGGTTCAAGATCTTGAAGATTGAATTGGATATGTAGTTCGCATCTTGTTCGTGGCATCTGCGCGAACATTCTTCTTTGGCATTGCTTTCCATGTCCGATTCTGATCCCTCCGATGTAAACCAATCGGCCTCTGACACTGCGGCCTCTGACACTGCGGATTCGCAAGTGGCGGAGGAGCAGGGGCCGGGGTGGATGCCTGCGATTTTGGCAGCCACGTTGCTGATGGGAATGGCCGGTTTTATCTTTTGCGGCGTATCGACTTGGTTCTTGTTTCAAAAGCGAGGCGAGTTGGCGGTACGGACGATCCGCGGCAGCTACATTCCCGATATTGAACAGAGCCGGTTGTCGCCCGAGCAAAAACAGTTGCTTGTCAAACGGCTTGAGACATTTGCCGAATCGGTGGAACGCAATGAATACGAAAACTGGCAAGCCGCCGGCGTGATGCAGCGTTTGCAACGGCTGCCGGTGTTGCAGTGGGGCGAATTGGCGGCAGTCGAATCGTTTGTCCTCAGCCAGGACGAGGGTGACACCGAAGAGTCGCTGAAACAGATCTCGCGACTGCGTCGTGCCGCGGAACTCGATCAAGCGACTTCGTTCGATTTCGAAGATGTGTTGTCTCCAGTTCACGAACCGGCCGATAACGCACAGGGGCGACAATTGATCCAGCCTCTTACGGCTACGGCTGTCGACGAGGTAATCGTGCGCGCAAGGTTGGTTGCCGATCGGAGCGAAGTTCCCGATGAGAAGTTTACCGACATTTCGCTCGATGCCATCGTGCAAGAACAAATCGACGCGGGAATCGCCGAAGGCGGATTCTAAAGCCAAACACCTGCGTTTGCGTATGTTCTTGTGAACCGGCGGCGTGAGCCCAATGCCATCTACTTTGGTAGCGGGACTCGCCAGAGTTCCTGGTGTTTCAACAGCAAAGATGGGAATTCTGGCGAATCCCACTACTTGAGCATCCCCCAATGGTTGCCAAAGTAGATGGCATTAGGCGCCAGCCACACCGCAGCAAAAACGTTGCCATTGGTGCCCCTTTCCAAACCGGCGAATGCCTCTACAGTAACCCGTCGGTTGCTTGGGGGCAGGAATTGGAAAAGGAACGCGGTTTTGTCATCTCGGAAAGTGGTTGTTGTTGGCGCGGGCCCCGGTGGGCTCGCCGCTGCGATGCAATTGGCGTTCGCGGGATGTGACGTCACGGTACTCGAGCGGCAGCGGTCGGTCGGCGGTCGCACGTCCTCGATCCAATCCGACGGGTTTCGCTTTGATTGTGGACCGACATTCTTTCTGTACCCTCGCGTGCTCTCGGAAATCTTTCGCAGCGTCGGCTATGACTTGATGGAAGAAGTACCGATGACGCGTTTGGACACGCAGTATCGGTTGACGTTTGGCAACGGAGGTCAACTCGATTGCAGCAGTGACATCGAGGCGATGGACCGCCAGATCGCCGAGCTTAGTCCCGGCGACGTCGGTGCGTTCCGGCGATTTTTGGATGACAACCGCGTCAAACTGGCGAAGTTCCGTCCGATCCTCGAATCCCCTTTTCGTTCACCACTGGATCTGTTTCGTCCGTCGGTGTTGTCGGCGGTTCCTTACTTGAATCCCCAGCGGTCGCTTGCCGCCGAACTGCAGCGTTACTTTGCCGATCCGCGACTGGTGATCGCGTTTGGATTCCAAGCCAAGTATCTCGGGATGTCGCCGTTTCAGTGCCCCAGTCTGTTCAGCATCTTGTCGTTTCTCGAGTACGAGTACGGTGTCTGGCATCCCATCGGCGGTTGCAATCAAGTTAGCGAGCGGATGGCCGACATCGCTCGCTCGTTAGGAGTGAAAATCCAACTCGACGAACCCGTCCAGTCAATCGAACTGGAAGGGCGGTGTTTGCGGGCGGTGCACACATCGCGAGATCGTTATGCGGCCGATTCGTTTGTTGTCAACGCGGATTTCGCCGACTGGATGACTCGCCATGTCCCCAACGAATTGCGGCGACGTTGGAGCGATAAGGCGATCGAAAAAAAGGGTTCTCGTGCAGCACGTTCATGCTGTATTTGGGAATCGACGGTTCGTACGACGACTTGCCGCATCACAACATTCACATCAGCCGCGACTATGAGCAAAATCTGAACGAGATCGAAACGACGCACCGACTTAGCAGCGATCCTTCGTTTTACGTCCAGAACGCCTCGGTGACCGATCCGTCGTTATCACCGCCCGGATGCAGCACTTTGTACGTGTTGGTGCCTGTAACGCATCAACATGATAACGTCGATTGGGCGGCCGAAGGGGACGCGTTTCGGGACCGCACGCTTGATTGCATGTCGCAAATTGGTTGTGACGACGTTCGCGACCGGATTCGTTTTGAGCATCGCATCACTCCCGACGATTGGCAGCAGCGATATGGGGTCTATCGCGGCGCGACCTTCAATTTGGCACATAATCTTGGCCAAATGTTACATCGACGTCCCGGTAATCGCTTCGAAGAACTCGAGGGTGTTTATTTGGTCGGTGGCGGAACGCACCCCGGCAGCGGTTTGCCGGTGATCTACGAATCGAGCCGGATCACCAGCCGATTGCTGTTAAACGATCTTGGCGTCGACGCGGCCTTTATCGACAATCACGAAGCCACACCTTTGCAGCGATGAATTTGGGGCGGCTGACTGCAATGCCGTTCGGTTGGGACGTTGTCGTTTCGACGGGGCAGCGGACGAATGACCGGCGATTCCTGATCACAGTTCCGCTCAGCGGTCCGCACTTGGGCTTGTCGACTCTAACCTTTGCCATTGTCTAGATTTGCCAGGCTGCGTTCGGACAACCAATCTTGGTCGTCGCGGTCATTGCGTATCCAGCGGGTAGTAAGGTCAGCCCATTTGACCGGCAACCGGAGTCGTTTCCATGTGGCATGCGAGGCGGCCGAGATCGACTCGTACAGCTCCGGTGTCGTCAGTGTTTCGGCAATGCACTCGGCCATTTTTTTCGCATCTTTTTGCGGAAAGATCATCGCGTTTTCGCGGTGCTTCAGATGGCTTGCGAACATCGGGTGATCCGATGCAATCGTCGGTGTGCAGGCACGCAACGCGTGGTGGATGACAAGCGGAAATCCTTCGGGGTAATCGTGCCGGCTTGGCACCATGACAAGATCGCACTCGTGCATCAACGGTTCGATGGAATCGCTTGGCATCAGCCCCAACAGTTCAACGCGATCTTCAACGTCGTGCCGTGTGCAATGAACGCGTGCAAAATTTGCAGTATCCGGTCCCACTAATTTCAGTGTCACGTTGATGGACATCGAGTTCAAAATGGCGACCGCTTCGATCATTTCCGCAACCCCTTTGCCCTCCGAAACTGTACCGACGTAGCACAGCGTAAAGTGATCGCGGTCGCTCGGGGACTGCTTTGCGGTGAACGGGCCAGGATCCGTATCGATCAAATAATCCCAGGGGATGATTTTTTCGGGGTTCACGCCAAGTCGCGCCAGTTCACGAGACGAATTGATGCCGTAGCTGCCGACCCAACGAAAATTGTCTCGGTTCAGCGCTCGAGCCGTTCGCCGCGTTTTGGCTTCGCGAACGATGTTTCGGGGAAACCCACATTTTTCGCGAGCCAACGTGTTGGCCAACGTCGTGATGGCCGGAATTTGCTGTCGGGCAGCCCAGCGGATCACCGCTGAGTCGATCGGGTGAATTGCCAGATGTGTCGGTGCGTGACGCGAGATCAAGCGAATCAGCGTGTCGGAATCCGCGCCGCTGGCAAGCCCCGCGCCAATCGCACGGACCCCGTTCGGTAGCACTTCGTCGTACCGTTCTTCGGTTGCCGACGTCATTACCGTGAACTCGTCAACGAGTTTGTTGATCGCAGCATACGAATCTAGCGAATACCGCTGGGCGTGATACGTTTCAAGTCCTCCCGAGGCAAGTCGGTGGTAGGTTTCACGGACGTCCCCGGCGTTGTGCACATACAGAAGTCGCAATTGGCTTGCTCCATCACGCGATTCAAAATAAGACGCAGTACACCCATCCGTTATCAACTGCCAATGCGTCGTGCGTTAGCGAGAACGCAATCCAACAGGCCGTTCGGATTAATGGTCCCAATCATCAAAACGTTTCAGCGCACCGACGACTCTTGCCGCTTGGTCCAGCGACAGACCGGTGTAGAAGGGGATGCGAAGCAAGCGGTCCGCCGCTTTTTCCGTGACGGGGCAATCTCCAAGTCGGTAACCGTAATCTTGGCCCATCGCCGAGCTGTGCAGCGGTTGGTAATGAAACGCCGCACTGATTCCGCAGCCCTTCAAATAGTTGGTCAATCGTGTCTGGACGTCCAGCGACGGGACCATCATCCAAAACAGATGGTACGCCGATTCGCAGTCCGCAGGGATGACGGGCAATTGCACGTCGTGCTCTTGGGCCCACGTCGAGAGTTCAGCCATGTAGAACTCGTGCAGTAACCGGCGATGTCGCTGGACAAATTCATGTTCACGAAGTTGCACCCACAAGTGAGCCGCCAGGATATCCGACGGCAAATAGGACGAGCCTTTGTCGCACCACGTGTAGCGGTCGACTTGGCCGCGAAGGAACATGGCGCGGTTGGTTCCTTTCTCGCGAATGATCTCAGCACGCTCGGCAAACTCGGGTTCGTTGATCAACAACGCGCCCCCTTCGCCACACGAATAATTCTTGGTTTGGTGAAAACTTGCCGTTCCAAACCGTCCGATTGTGCCAAGGGCCTGGCCGCGATAGTAGCCAAAGATCGCATGTGCGGCATCTTCGATTACAGCCAAGTTATGGCGTTTGGCAATCGCATTGATCGTCGCCATCTCACATGCCACCCCCGCATAATGCACCACGGCAATGGCACGGGTTCGTGGGGTGATCAACGATTCGATGGCCGTCTCGTCGATGTTCAGTGTGTCACCACGAACATCGCAAAAGATCGGTCGAACTCCCAAGTTGGTAAACGCATTCGCGGTCGAAACAAATGTGAACGACGGCATGATGACTTCGTCGCCTGGTTGCAAATCGAGCAACATCGCAGACATTTCCAGTGCCGATGTGCATGACGTCGTCAACAACGCCTTCTTGCATTGCAACTTCTCTTCTAGCAGCGTGTGACACTTTCGTGTGAACGGACCATCGCCGCAAAGTTGCCCTGACCACAAGACTTTTGAGATCCATTCGAGCTCATCACCAAACACATAGGGTTGGCAGATTTCGAGTCGCTCGGTTTGGTTGTCCCTTGATGCTTCGTGGTCCAGATGAGGGTCAAGCTGATTCAAGTCGGCCGGAATCCGGGACGACGGTGAAACCGTTTGCGATTGTGAGTTTTCGTTCCAAGGTGTGGCGTCGCCATTTAACTCTGTGTGCATGATGAAGACACTGCCGATCCATAGAGACTAAGGTGATTCATCGCTGTTTGCCAACGCGGTGCGGTGGTCGAAGTTGCTGAAATCAGTGGTGTAGGTTTAGCGTTTCCGCAAAAAGGGACGGAAGCGTTCGTTGCAGGGGCGTTTTTTGCAATGCAGGCTTTTGCAGAGCAGGCTGTTAGAGGTCCTTTCGTATGGGGGGTATTGTATGGCGTTGGCGACAGCGTCGGCAACTAAATAATTTTCAGCTGCGCATCAAAGGAGCTCGTTTGCACACCGGGGTTGTGGGTCGGGGGGCGTCGTTCCCGCTGCCACCAACAACGATACATGAGATGCAAGCAACTTACAAAACTTTTGTTGTTTTTTTAGACGCTTCGCGAATCATCCGCAAAATCAAGTCGTCGACGGTGATGCCATCAGCCTCGGCTGCAAAAGTCGGTACAACGCGATGGCGAAGCACGGGAAGTGCCAGCGCCTGCACGTCTTCGATCGCAACACTGGGGCGTCCATGCAACAGAGCACGCGCTTTGGATGCAAGCACTAATTGTTGGCTAGCCCGTGGGCCGGGGCCCCACTGAATTAACTCCTTTGCCCACATTGCGCAGTTCTCGTCTTGTGGGCGCACCGTGCGAACCGCATCGAGCACCCAATCTTTGACATGCGGCGGCAGCGGCACATTGCGGACGGTGTTTTGGAACTGGACAATGTCTTCGCCCGAAATGACCGGCTCGACCGTGCTTTTGAACGTCGACGTGGTGCGGTCGACAATCTCCGATTCTTCATCCCGACTCGGATACCCAACGACGACATGGAACAGAAATCGATCGCGTTGGGCTTCCGGCAGTGGGTAGGTGCCTTCTTGTTCGATTGGGTTTTGGGTCGCCAATACAAAGAAAGGTTCGTTTAGCCGATAGGTGGTTCCCGCTGCGGTAACCTCGTGTTCTTGCATCGCTTCGAGCAATGCGGCCTGAGTTTTCGGCGGAGTCCGATTGATCTCGTCCGCCAACAACATTTGAGTAAAGATCGGGCCGCGTTCGAACTTGAATTCGCGTCGTCCCGTGGCGGGATCTTCTTGAATGATTTCGGTACCGGTGATGTCGCCTGGCATCAAATCAGGGGTGAATTGGATTCTCCGAAACGACAACTCCATTGATTCCGCGAGCGTGCGGATCATCAACGTCTTGGCCAACCCCGGCACGCCTTCGAGCAAGCAGTGGCCGCGAGCAAGAATGGCGATCAATAATTGTTCGATGACCTCGTCCTGCCCGACGACGATCCGGGCTACTTGCTGTCGAACCTGGTTGCAGGCATGAACCAACCGCGTGGTGGCGGAAGCGTCGCTGGATGGCTCAATCGGGGGCGGTTGGACCAAGGTAGATTTCCTTTACGGAAGAGGATCAGGGGGCGGGAAGGGGCGAGGGAATGCCCGTGCGTCATTGTAGTCCAACGCCAAACCCGATTGTCACGCCAGCGAAACGCATTTTTCAGATTCGTTAGCCTCGCAGGACTTCTGAGTACTTTTGCAATCCCTGCCGCGTTTCACTGCGGATGGCGGTTTTCCACAGCGGTTTCAATTTCAATGGATTCTCCTATCATGGGGCACCGCGGCGGGCACGCCGCCCCCGCCGTCATCCAGCCTGTCTAGGATTCTTTTCCCCCCGCGTGATTTTTTATGGCTTCACTGTTCGTGGTCCGAGGGCGTGATCAAGGAAAACACTTCCAATTGCAGGGAAGTGTTGTTCGGATCGGTCGCGATAAAACCAACACCATCCAACTGTTGGACACCGAAGCGTCACGCGTTCACGCTGAAATCCAATTGGACAAAACAGGCGGTTGCCGACTGCTCGATCTGGACAGCAGCAATGGCACGTTGGTCAACGGGGTACCGAAACGACAACATGATCTCGCCAGTGGTGATCGGATCGAAATCGGTGGATCGATGATGATCTTTACCGGCACCGGGCAACCCGGCGCCGGTCGCTCCGGAGCAATGGAGGCGGCGCACGGAGTCGATATCGTCCAACAAAGTCATCACAACGACGGCAGTCGAATTATCTCTTCGATCGCTCCCTCCTCTGGGACCTTCCGCTCGCGATTTGATTCGGAGTCGATTGAGGGATTGGCGGCACCGCGGACGATCACGCCATCGGTAAGTGATGCGGACCGCTCGCTTGAAGTGATGTATTTGACAGCAATCGCAGTGGGGCGGACGGATGATTTGAATCAAGTCCTTAACCGGATTTTGCGACTCGTCTTTGATTGGATCGAAGCGGATCGCGGTTGTGTGATGTTGCGTGATAACGAATCGGGACTTTTTCAGCCTGCCGCCCGTTGCGATCGTCAGGACGCTCCGAGCAATAAGTTAGGCAGTCAGCGGCGGATCGAGATCAGCCGGACGATGCTGGATTATGTGTTGGAGAAAAAGGAAGGGGTGCGAACCAGTGATGCACGCGATGACATCCGGTTTGACTCCGCCGCTTCGATCGTCAGCGCGGGCGTTCGCGAAGCGATCTGTGTTCCGCTGCAAGGCCGTTATGACATTGTCGGTGCCTTGTACGTGGACACTTACACCGACCCAGGCCAAATGATGGCACGTGACAATGCTTCGCGTTTTACCGATGATCATCTGCGATTGATTACCGCGATTGGCCATCAAGCCGCATTGGCAATCGAAGACACGTTCTACTATTCGGCGTTAGTTCAAGGTGAACGATTGGCTGCGATGGGGCAAACAATCGCCACGCTTTCGCATCACATCAAGAATATCTTGCAGGGCATTCGTGGTGGCAGCTATCTGATCGAAGCCGGATTGCAGCGTGATGATACCGACGCGGTGCGGCGAGGATGGCGGATCGTCGATCGTAACCAAGAGCGTATTTCCAACTTGGTGCTCGACATGTTGACCTTTTCTAAAGAACGCGAACCGCAATGCATCGATGCTGATTTGAATGAAACCGTTGCCGATGTCGTGGAATTGATGCAGCCTCGTGCTCAGGAAATGAACGTCCAATTAGATTCCGAATTGTCGTCCGAAATGCCGGACGCGTTTTTCGACTCTGACGCACTGCATCGCGCGATCTTGAATTTGGTGACCAACGCGGTTGATGCGGCATCGGAACATGCGAAGAAGCAAAACGAAGCGTCCGAGGAAGGCGAAGTGTCCGAGGAAAACAAGGCGTCCAAGGAAAGCAAGGCATCTGACGGACACGAGGCGGTCAAAGAAAGCGGCGGCCAGGAATTGTTGGTGGCCAGCGTTAAAGTGATCACCGGGTATGATCCCGCCGAAGGATGGACCGTTGACGTTGTCGATAATGGACCCGGTGTTCCCGAAGATGATCGCCAAAAGATTTTTTCGTTGTTCGAATCACGAAAAGGCGCGCGTGGCACGGGGCTGGGGTTGCCCGTCAGTGCAAAAATCATGATGGAACATGGCGGGGACATCCAAGTTTTCGACGCCGCAAAACGGCAAAGGCAGCTGTTTCGTTGCGA
>NZ_ANOG01000186.1 GCF_000346295.1 Rhodopirellula maiorica SM1
ATGAATCGCATATGGCGTCCATCATTTTGGTCACGGGATCGTGGATTCGCCCGGTGATTTTGGCCGTCTGGGATCAAAACCGACACATCCTGAACTACTCGATTGGCTCGCCGATGAATTGATGCGGGGCGGTTGGAAACTCAAGCGGATGCATCGCATGATGATGCTGTCGACCACTTATACTCAGGCCTCGCACCGATCGGAGATGCTGGACCGAGTGGACCCCGATAATCGCTTGTACGCTAGGATGTCGATTCGACGATTGGAATCCGAAGCGATCCGTGATGCGATGATTGCCGCAACGAGCGTGATGACGAGCGAAATGCATGGTCCACCGGTTCCGGTAAAAGAGGACGCAGTAGGTCAAATTGTGTTGGGTCAAGAAATGCTCGATGGTGAGCGTAAACCGACAGGCAAAGAGGACGATTTCGAGGGAGTGTCGCGACGAAGCGTCTATGTTCAAGTTCGCCGCAGTCGACCGCTGGCGGTCCTGGAAACGTTTGACATCGCAACCGTGTCCCCCAACTGCACCGAGCGCAATTTTTCGAATGTTGCCCCGCAATCGCTACTGATGATGAACAGCCAATTTGCAATCGACCACGCCGAGCGTTTGGCCGATCAGATGATCCGCGAGGAAACCGAAACGTCCGATCAGATCTCGCAAGCCTGGATGCAATGCTTCGGCAGCTCGATCGAAAACACCGTCCTGGTCGAAATGATTGAGTTTGTCGAAAAGCAAACTGCGACGTTTCAATCTCGCGATTCAAAATTGTCTCCCGCTGCAGCTCACCGCTTGGCGCTGGCAAGTGCCTGCCAAGCCATGTTTAGTTCGAATGAGTTTTTGTATGTCGATTAGTCCCTCCACGATCACAACCTTGCATTGTAGTGGGACTCGCCAGAGTTCCTGGTGCTGCAACAGCAATGACGAGAATTCTGGCGAATTCCACTACTCAAGCGACACACAATGAATGCCAAAACGACTGCATTGGCGTCGCGGCGTTCCGAAATAAAAAACTCTCAATGTCTCTCGAAATGCCATGAAAACCAACGAATCGCAACAACGTTCGACTCGGCGACACTTCCTTGCATCCTCGATGATGCGGGGCGGGCCTCTCGCGTTGGCGTGCATGATGGCCCAGCGAGCGGACGCCGAACCGAAGAAGCCCAAGATGGGAACAGTTGGGTTTGATTTGACGCCCAAGGCACCGCCGCACGCTCCTCGCGCCACCGCGATGATTTCGATGTTCATGCAGGGCGGTCCGAGCCAGATCGATCTGCTCGACCCGAAACCGCTGCTCAACAAGATGCACCTGCAAAAGTTCCCAGGCAAAATCAAGTACGACAATGCGGCTCAAGCGAGCTCGAAGATTTTCGGCTCGCCCTGGAAATTCAAAAAGTACGGAGAACATGGCACCGATGTTTCCGAACTGCTACCGCACTTTTCCACGATTACTGACGAAGCCTTGGTGATCCGGTCGATGCATACGGGCGTCAACAACCATGGGCAATCGATCCATGCAATGAACGGAGGACGTCCGCTGAAGGGGCGTCCGGCACTAGGCAGCTGGTTGACGTACGCATTGGGAGCCGAGAGTCAAAGTTTGCCCGCCTACATCGCGATGACCGATCCTCAAGGATTGCCCGTCGAAGGGGTGCTGAATTGGTCCAACGGCTGGTTGCCATCGCTGTTTCAAGGAACGGTGATCCGTCCGGTCGAGCCGCGTATTTTGAATTTGCAGCCACCGACGCATTTGGATGGCGAAATTCAAGAAAACTATTTGGAGCTGTTGGCGTCACTGAACAAACGACATGCCGATCGGCGCAACGGGGAACATGAATTACAAGCACGCATCGCCAATTACGAATTGGCCGAGCGAATGCAGTTTGCCGCCGACGAGGCGACCGATCTCAGCCGCGAATCCAAATCGATGCATGAGATGTACGGAATCGATGAGCCCGAAACCAAAGAGTTCGGCGAGCGCTGCCTGATCGCTCGCCGCTTGATCGAGCGAGGCGTTCGCTTCGTTCAACTGTTTACCAAGAACCAATACTGGGACCATCACGGTGCGATCGTCAAAGGGTTGCCTGCATCGTGCGGCAAAATCGACAAGCCAGCCGCCGCACTGGTAAAAGACCTGAAGCAACGAGGACTCTTGGACACCACCATCGTCCACTGGGGCGGTGAAATGGGCCGCTTGCCGGTGATCCAAAACGAAGCCAACATCGGTCGGGATCACAACACCGACGGCTTTTCGATGTGGGTTGCTGGCGGGGGATTTCGAGCGGGCACATATGGAGCGACCGACGAATTTGGCCATCACGCGGTCGCCGATACCGTCAACCATTTCGACTATCACGCGACGCTGCTGCATCTGTTTGGAATCGATGCTGAGCATCTGACCTTTGAACAGAACGGCCGCGAGCAAACGCTGATCGACGGACAACCCGCCAAAGTCATCGAGGGGTTGCTTGCGTAAGCCTGTTTCCAGGGCTCCCGCCCTGGAACCCACTGAACTGCAGGCTCCTGGCTGCCGAGACCGGAAAACCGATGCGGATGAAGAGGAGGCGGGAGCCTCCGAAGCAGTGCGTTACCAGGCGGGAGCCTGGGAACGAGAGTTTTTTTCTGGTTTTAACGGACCACGCTGACGTTTTCGCCGAAAAATAGAAAACAGGACTGCAGAACGCGATCTCGAGTGGCGGACAGAATCGGCGATGCATGCTTGGCGTTACGATCCGGCGCCGCGCTCTAGGCAAACAAGTCCAAGCAGACAAATCCGGTGATCTGCTGTTTTCGACACGGGTCCTTGGAAACCAGTTAGATGCGGCATATGGACGGCCCTTTTGCAAATCGCGGTCGCCGCTGGCCAAACGTCACCGTCGCCATCATCGCTCTATGGACTTGTGCGTCGCCTGCCCTATCGCAGCAGGTCTCGCTGCCACCGCCCCTTGCTAGCAACCACGCAACTGATCCGCCACTTGCCGAGGCCATGCAGCGGATCGAGCAGCTTGAACAAACCGTGTTCGAACTGCAGCAACGTCAAAACGGTGGTTTGATCGAGGCCGAAGCACCAATCTGCTTTGATGCGCCGACGGCCGAGCTTCCCACTCACTATCCAATCTACGATAGCGGGTGGACGTTGCGACCGTATGACGCGGCCAAAACTCCTTTTGAGCTCACCATTGGTTTGCACAACCAGTTTCGCTACACGGGATTCAGTCGCGATGAAGCGACCACGATCGATGCGGCGGGAAACGTCAACACGATTCCCAACCGCAACGACTTTGATGTCAATCGCGGCCGCTTGGTCTTTTCCGGCTACGCCCTGGACAAAGACCTCGGATTCTACGCGAACATCGATTACAGCACGGTCGCGTCAAGTTCGATTCAACCATTGTTGGGATGGATTTCGTTTCGCCACAATGATGCCTTGACGCTGTACATGGGGCTGGGCAAAGTCCCCGGAACGTGGGAGTGGCAACAGACGTCGCGTTACACAATGGGAGCCGACCGAACCCTCGCGACCACCTTTTTCCGTCCTTCGATCACCGCCGGAATGTGGGGAATCGGCAAGCTCGGCGATTCGCTTTCCTACACCGTTTTCGTCGGAAATGGACTGAACACTTTGACGTTGCGTTCTTCGGATCTCGACACAAACTTTGTCTATTCTGCATTAGCGTGGTGGGAACCACTGGGCGAATTCGGTGTCGGTTTCTCCGACCAAGAACACCACGACAACCTAGCCATCCGTGTCGGTCACGGTTTGACGCAAACCAAGAACGACAGCACCTCAACCGATCAATCGGGCGCCGAACAAACGGTAGTGCGTTTGAGTGATGGCACTCGTCTTGTCGAGCCCAACGCACTTGCCCCCGGCGTCACCGTCAACGCCTTTGACGTCTGGCTTTACACCGCCCACCTCGGACTAAAGAAGCAGGGCTACAGCTTCAGCAGTGAGGTCTTTATGCGATGGCTGCGGAACATCGAGGGGACCGGCGGCACTTCATTAGAATCGCTGCTTGACAACGGATTCTATATCCAAGGCGGCGCGTTTGTGATCCCCAAGAAATTGGAACTGTTCGTTAGAGGTTCCGCTGTCACCGGAGACTTCGGCACCGGCAGCGAAGTGGCCGCCGGTCTGAATTGGCATCTCTTTGACAAACGATCCGCCCGATTCACTCTCGACGTGACTGACATTCGCGACTCACCCGCGGAGCAATCTCGCACGGGCTACGTCGCAGGCGAAAGCGGCACGCTGCTCCGCGCCCAGCTTTGGACCTTCTTTTAGCATTGTCGTTGATCGCGCCGCGATCAAAACGTTGAACTGCGAGAGAAGAATGATTCGTTATCGAACAAACGAAAGTCGTTGACGACATCCGCTACACCCCAACGCCTCTCTATCGATTCACCCTACGGTTGTTGCGGCGTCTCTTCGCCGACCGAGCGGAATCCGCCAACTCTCCACTTTCCTGAACTTTTCGCTTGACTTCACTTGTAGTCAGCGATAACTTGACGACAGATGTAGTCTACCGCTTTTGTCAATCAGGAAATTGCGTATGACCGATCCGCATGACAAACCTCGCACGCCAACGCTGGGACGTGTCGAGCTCGAAATCTTGCAGTTCATCGACGCAAACCACCCTGTCACAGTGCGTGAGGTGGCGACGTATTGGTTTGAAAAAACAGGCCAGGCACGCACGACCGTGCTGACCGTCATGGACCGCTTGAAGCAGAAGGGATTCCTGAGTCGCAAAAAGATCCGCAACGTCTATCACTACAGTCCCAAGCGATCAGGATCGGCAGTACTGCAAAACCTGGTCGCCGATTTTGTCCAAGGTGTTCTCGGTGGTTCAGTTGCCCCGTTTGCGGCGTACCTGAATGATGCGAAATCGATCGCGCCGGACGAATTGGCACAGCTGAAACAAATCGTCAACGATTTGGAAGCCAGTGCAAAGACCACCGCAAAGGAGCGATCATGAGCGATGGCATCACTTTCTGGTCCGATGCGATGCAGCGAACCCTGCTGCCGACAACCATCGCTGTCGCCGTGTTATGGCTGATCGAATCCAGGGCTACGTGGCTGACCCCCAAGCACCGTTCTTGGTTATGGCGTTTGGTATTTATCAAGTGTCTATTCGTGCTCTGTTTGCCATTCGCTTTGCCGCTACCCGGTTTCCTATTCAACACGCTGCGGGTTGATCCATTGCCAGGCGTAAGCGAGGTTTTCCCGATCGCACCAGTCGATGCGTCAGGGGAAAAAATGGTCCCCATCGCGGTCACCACAACGCTGCCACAAATCGACATCGCGACTCGGTTTCCGTTATCACGAGAATCGACCACTGCGACGTCGGCGGACGATGTCTTTGAAAGTGCCGCTTCGTGGCTGTTTCTAATTTGGGCGATCGGTTTAATAGGGCAATGGATTCTCTTGCTCCATCGCCACGCTGCGTTGCGATCGCAGTTACGTCGAGGCAGATCAGGCAACATTCCCAATTCGCTGCGAACGATCTACCGCGAAACCGTCGCTCGCATGGACATCCGCCACGCTCCGGCATTACAGATCAACGATCGATTTACCAGTCCGGCACTTGTCTTTAACGGACGCGTGTTACTGGTGTTTCCATCGGATTTCCAGCAGCGGCACGGTAACGAAGCTTGCCGCGCCGCGATGGCTCACGAACTGGCCCATCACCGGCGTTCGGACCTGCACTGGAATGCCCTGGTGACGCTACTCTGCGGCGTCTTGTTTTTCTTTCCGCCTCTCTGGCTGGCTCGTCGACGCTACCGTATCGCAATGGAATCCGCGTGCGATTGGGACGCCATTAGCCACGCTCGTGTCGCCCCGGCCACTTACGCTCGATTGTTGATCGAGTTGCTGGAACCACCTGTTCATACCACCTGCTCTCCCGCCATCGTGTCGATGGCGGGCAGTGAACCATTTCGCTCTCTTTCTGAAAGGCTGAAAACAATGAATCGTTTTAACGGTGCCACGCGTCGCAGTCGTGTGATGCATGCGGCTATCATGCTGCTGATGTTGTGCGTCTTGGTCCCCTGGACGCACGCCGATGAAAAATACAACGAGCAAATCACGGATACGCAATCCTCTTCGGCGACGGTCACCAGTTCCTCTTCGTCCCAAAGCTCTGGTAACGGCGAGACGCGTAGTACCAGCACGGTCACAGGAACGGCCAGCGGAAACGCTGCTGGTTCGGGGGCTGCTCATGGCAAAGCAACTTCGCTAAGAATGCGGAACGGCAAAAACGCAAAGTCGAACGAGGCCTCGAGTTCGGCCGCTGCGAATGTTGCGGGCCAGAACAAGCCAGCGAACCGTTACAGTAACCGTGATTCGCAGATCACGACATCCGATCATGCGTCATCGACGTCCAGCATCCAAATCAACGGCATCAAAATCTCACGTTCCGTCCACTCCGAAGACGGCATCACCGAGACGAAAATGGAAGTGGTCGACAAGACCCAAGAGATCACGCTACGAGAAACTAGTGACGCAGGAATCGAGGTTCGTGTGCGTGACCGAGAGCCGAACGCCGACGGCAGCGTCAACGAAAAAGTCTATACCGCGACCACATGGGAAGATTTTAGGCAGCAAGCCCCGAAACTAGCTATCAAACTCAAGCGACACGAAGGTTTGGTCGGCAAAGTGAACTCATTTATCGACATTCGCAATGGTGCAGCAACGGCGGAAGCCGTCGCCGGCGGATTCACGCCCCCGGTCGGCGTCATTCAGCTTGACGCCAAGGAAATGATGAAGGCTCAATTGCAGCAAATGCTCGACCAGCATGCGGACAATCCGCAGATGCAAAAGATGATTCGAAAGACACTCGATGGTCTCGACAAAGATTAGCGTAGAGACCCCCGATGTAGCGAAAGTCGCGAATACTTTCGTCGATATCGATAGCCCCCAAAACTCTGGGCGGCGTGTTGATTTAGTGAGCCGTGACGCGTGAGAGAACGTCCGGCTTAGGCCAGAGGCCGATACATCCTCTGCCGTGGCCGTAAGGCCACGGGACGTAGCGAATGAGCTGCAAAGGCCGGAGGCCGACACAATGGCTGTGTAAATGTGTCGGCCTCCGGCCTTGGATTTGCGGCATTCCAAACCGGTGGTTAACACCACCGGCATGAATTGTACCGGCCTCCGGCCTTAAAAAAGAACGAATGCGAGTTGTTAGAGTCACCCTAAGCCGGACGTTCTCGTGAGCGGCCGGGTCCCACGCTTTACCCGGTGCCTTACGGCCCACGGCTCACTAAATCAGCAAGCCGTTGACGAGTTTCGCGACGGGAATCACTTCGTCGGCTGCAACTCACTGAGCCGGATTGCTTTCTTGATCTGCGATGTGCCTGTCATATCGCGAATATCGATCGTTACCTCTGGATCGACCCCATTCCAATCGATCGAAATCACTCCAAAGTTCTCTTTGTGATAAGTTTGCTCAATAACGCGGAATTGGTTGCGTGTCGGCGTTCCTCGCGGATGCTTCTGATTAAAACTGCTCGAAGTGGCATCGATCAAGGGATAGGCCACATCATCGCTGACGACCGAAACTTCGGCCCAATGTCGGTCTCCACTGACGATGATCGCGCCACCAGCACTGGTGGATTGGATCAGCTGGAATAATCGTTTCCGCTCGTGCGGCAGATTGGACCACGTTTCTTGACCAGCGGCTTCGGCGACGACTTGGATCCCCGAAGCGATCACACGCACATCGGCTGGTAGTCGTAACTGCTGCTCGAGCCACTTCCATTGTGCCTCGCCCAACATCGTTTTCTCAGGATCATCGTCCGGCAGATAGGGCCCGCCAACTTGGCGAGTCCCTTTCCGTAGCGGCGAACGAAAGTAGCGAGTATCGAGCATGATGACTTGGACACGTTTACCGGGCGGCCCGAACATCTTTGCTTCGTAGACTCCCGCTTGTCGGCGCCGAGGCGAATCCGCTGGCACACCCCAGAAATCCAGAAACGCTTGTTGCGCGGCATCACGCTCGGGATAAGACGCGCCGCCATCGTTCAGCCCGTAGTCATGGTCGTCCCAGGTCGCCATGACCGGACAAGCCGACATCAATGCTTGAAATCCATTGTTCTTCGCCAGCAAATCGTACTTTGCCCGCATCACGTCGATGTCCGCCGTGTCGGCGTAGATATTGTCACCAAGAAACAGCAGCAATTCCGGCTTCGCACTCAGCATCACGGGGAAGATCGGCGTCGGGCGATCTTGTTGGATACAGGAACCAAAAACAACTCGCGAAATGACACTCTCTGATACCGAGTCGCCAGCGGGTTCCGCAGAGGATGCAACAAATGGAATGAGCGTAAACACCGTGGCGAAAAAGAGAGTTCGCGATCGCAGTAACATCGAAAGCCTATCGGTACGGGGAGGAACGGCCGGAGGGATGGACGCAGGGAAACAAGTAACCTTGTTCCATTCAAGCAAAGCAAAAGTCTGTAGACTATGTCGTTGTGGTCACCGCAGGTCGAATTTCCCATGGCAATGCATCAATGAAGGACAAACTCGAGGACCTCGCTGACCAAATGGGCATGGCGATCAATCGATGTCCGAATTGAAAAACCCCGTAGTGGGATTCGCCAGAATTCCGTTGTCGAATGGGAATTTTGGCGAAATCCACTACGGAAATAATTGAGTTGGGATTTCTGGCGAAATGCACTACGGGCATTGACTCTCTAACGTTCTGATCGCGGAGCGATCAACGACGATCCATCGATTCCTCGAGCACTCGCATTACATTTCCTCCGATCACCTTGCGAATGACCTCATCGCTGTGACCACGCTGGACGAGCCCGACTGTGTACAACGGCCAATTCGTCCATGCGATGCTCTCGTTCATTGCCGCGGTCGTTTTGAAATTATCTTTCGGCCACAACATTCGGAACTCTTCGCGTCGACGTGCTCGCTTGGGAACTTTTGCTTGCTCGGCTGCGGATGCTTGCGAGGTGTAAGAAACGTCGGTGCCAATCGCGACCGAGTCGGGACCAAACTTTTTGATCACGTAATCGATGTGATCCAGCAACGCGTTGATGTTCCCGTCACCACCAAGGTAGCGAGGAATGCAACAGATCCCGATGTAGCCGCCCGAATCCACAATCGCCTTGATCACATTGTCCGGTTTGCTGCGAAAGTGCGAATAGATCGCTTCGCATGTCGAGTGGCTTGCCACCACGGGTCGCGACGACGACTTCGCCGCTTCGAGACTCGTTTGCCATCCACTATGCGCACAATCAGGAATCACCCCAACTCGATTCATCTCCGCGATCGCACGATGGCCAAAATCGCTGAGCCCCGCGTTACTCTTTTCACCGCAACCATCGCCAATCATATTTCGACGCTGGTAGGTCAAATGCATCATCCGAATCCCCAGCTGATGGAAGATGCGGACGTAACGCAGTTCGTCTTCGACCGACAACCACTGCTGGGTCAGCGGAACACCGTTGCCAGTGAAATAGTAACAATGCCGCCCTTCCTGCTTTGCCGTTGTGACGTCACTTGGCACCGCAGCTTTGGATACAAAACCACGCATCAGATCGGTTGCGTAGGTGTGGCGTGCCAATCGCTTGATCAACCGCAGTGGGTCCTGGCCTTCCTCGCCAGCATTGTTGAACACACAAGTCACTCCGGAAGCACGCCACGCGTCTCGGAATTCTTGTTGCTCAACCGGATCGGTAACAAACCGTGTCATCGTCATCTCTTCCCGCAAATCCTTCAATTCCTCCGCTGACGCTCCCGCTTCCGCCTGAGCCGCCAATTCAGCTCCGTCGATTGCCGCGCGAGGACCAAATCCATAGGCGTCAAACACGATTGACTCGGAATGCAATCGCAATCCCCGCTCCAACTCGGCCGTCGTTGGTTTTAACAGTCCCAGTGCCACGTCACGCGATTTGTCGATCTTGGGATTCAACCGCGTGGTCAAATCGCTTACCGGGTCACGCGTTATCGATTCCGCTCCCATCGCGAGACGCGAGGAAAGCGAGAGTGTCGTGGCTGCGGCAAGCGAACCGATAAACTGGCGTCGATCAAACATTCCAAAGAACCTGCGGCGGGAAGGGGAAGGGGAAGGGGAAGGGGAAGGGGAAGTGAGGAGTGAGGAGTGAGGAGTGAGGAGTGAGGAGTGAGGAGTGAGGAGTGAGGAGAGGAGAGGAGAGGGGAGGTGGGAGGTGGGAGGGGGGAGACGGGAGACGGGAGACGGGGCTACGGGTTGGTACGGAAGGGGGTCGCGGGGAGTCCGGCTCCGTTGAATAGGTTCGTTTTCGGATCGTTGGTCCAGGCGTAACGAACCGCGGTCGGTTTGGCGACTTCGTCGCTTGATACGACGATGCTTTCCCCGTCGATCTCGGCCTCGGCAGGAACCCATGTTTCACCATCGGCGGTGATTTCGAAACCAACGATCGGTCCGCCGCTCGACTCGAGACCTTCGGCATGTTTGAAACGCACGACGACTTTGTCTCCTTGGATCTCATGCCCGTCTGGAAGCGGCCCCGAGACGGCAGCGACCTCTTGTTCATAAACCGACCCGAGTGCCCATAGCGATAGTCGACGACCGACTTCCTGCTTGTTCTTGGGATGAATGTCCTTGGTGTCGCCAATGTCGATATTGATCCCCATCCCCGTGTTGGGAACCGACAGCGTTTTCAGCATCGCTTCGCGAACCGTCGGCCAATCACGACCATTGCCCGAATAATTCGGCAACTGCGCCCAACCGAAGGGAAAGTCATAACCCCATCGTTCACGCCAATCCTGAATCAGCAGTGGCAATTGGTACTGATAGAATGGTGCTTTGGACGGAGTCGAATTTGCTTCGCCTTGGTACCAAATCGCACCTCGGATCGCATACGGAATCAGCGGTGCGATCTTGCCATTGAACAACCCGCCCACGTTGCCTTTGCGTGCTTGGACCGACGCGGGATCTCGCGGCTTTCTCGGCAGCGGTTTCCCTTCGGCTTTGGCCTTTTTAACTTGGGCCTGATAACGTTTAAGTGCCCGTTCGTAATTGGCTTTCTGTGTCTCCAAATCCACGGGCTTTCGCTCAGCAAATAGCGGTTGCAAATTTTTGTCGGCACGTTGCACGTCGGCATCGATCCATGCTTCGATTGGTGTGCCACCGACCGAGGAATTGATCAATCCTACGGGCACGTCGAGATCAGCATGGATTTCGCGACCAAAGAAAAATAGCGTTGCTGAGAATCCGCCCACCGTCTCGGACGAGCAGACTTGCCATTCCCCATTGCCAACTTTTTCGGGCGTAGCCGAACTGCCGGAGTTCTCCTTGAACATTCGGATCGTTGGAAGCGCCGCCTTCTTCTGCTCACCCGCAAAGTCGTTCGCTCGATTGACCGTCATCGCCATATTGGATTGGCCCGACCCCAGCCAAACTTCGCCGATCAAAACATCCTCGATCGTAATCTCGTTCTTACCCGAAACCTTGATCGTGGTGGGTTCGCCTGGCTTCAACGAATCGAGCTTGATTGACCAACTGCCGTCATCGCCGGTTTGAGTCGTTTTTGTCTGGCCATTGATTGCGACCTTCACTTCTTCGCCGGGTTCGGCCCATCCCCAAACCGGTACCTCGGTCTCTTGCTGCAAAACCATATGGTCCGAAAAAATCGCTGGCAGCGAGACATCCGCATAACCGAGCGATACTGGGAGCAGCGAAAATGCGAGTGCCAGCCCAAATTGTTTTTTTCGCGTCATGTCAGTTTGTTTCCAATGAAAAAGAGAGAGCAAGGGAGGGTGTCTATAGATTATGATCGAAGTTTGCGAGGGAATCACTGCGGACTGCATCCCGCAGCAAACTTCACTATACTTTAACGTCATCCGCAATGCCGTGGGTCAACCGACACGATGTGCACGGTCCATGTCGCCGAAATGGCTTGTGTCCCCGCTCCGGTGGCTTGAGTAATGGTTGATTGCCAGCAGACAGAACGGCGGGCGTGTATTAGTTCGTTCCGGAAACGACAATTAGAGTCTTGACGGCTTGTTGAATTAATCCTTTGGCAGTCAACCGAAGGCGTACTCGCATCCGTTTGCGTACGCCTATCGGCTAACGGTTAAACGAAGCATTCTAAGGTCAATCCTGCCTTTTTGCCCTCGCCCCTTCCTACCTTCACTTCCTACCCCCAAAGAAAGATCTCAATGCGTTCTCTCTCATTCGGCTTCTGCCGTCATTTTGTCTTGGCTACGTGTGCCAACCTGTGCTTGCTCGGCGGAGTCGCTGCTGCGGCGGAAACCTTCTCTCTATCTATTGTGACGGATCGCGATGACGCACTCTACAAGGTCGGCGAGGAGGCTGCGTTTCTTGTCACGCTGGAAAAGGAAGGTAAGTCGGTCGAACAAGGATCGCTGAGTTACGTTGTCGATGATTTTCTGAAAAGCGGCAAAGCCGGCGGTTACCCCCAAGGCGAAACGACACTTGGCGAATCCCCCACTCGCGTTGTAGTCAAAGGATCAAAACCTGGATTCCTGCGTTGCACCGTGACTTACAAACCGAGCGATGGAAAGCCGATCAAGGCCGCTGTGGGCGCAGGATTCTCGGTGCTTCAGATCGAACCGAGCATGCCGGTGCCTGATGATTTCGATGCCTATTGGGACGAGCAAAAACGGCTGCTGGCTGAGATCCCCGCCGACGCAAAACAAACGACGGTGGAATATAAAGACAAAACGATTGAGTGCTTTGATGTTCAAGTAGCGTGTCTCGGCGGTGCTCCGGTATCCGGATACTTTGCGAAACCAAAACAGTCCAAACCCAGCAGCCTACCTGCGATTTTGTGGGTGCACGGCGCAGGCGTTCGCAGTTCGAGTCTTGGAAACGCGGTCAAGGGTGCCAAAGCAGGCATGCTGTCGATGGACATCAATGCTCACGGTATCCCCAACGGCAAACCAAACTCGTTTTATGCAGAGCTGAGTGGCGGAGATTTGAAAAGTTACCGTTACGATGGACGTGACAATCGCGACACCAGTTATTTTCGCGGTATGTTTTTGCGTTTGGTGCGAGCGATTGATTTCCTAACGTCCCAGCCTCAGTGGAATGGCCGCGATGTCATCGTGATCGGACACAGCCAGGGTGGCGGACAATCGCTTGCCGCAGGTGGCTTGGACCCGCGAGTGACCATGATCGCGCCAGGGGTCCCGGCGATTTGTGATCACACCGGTGTCGCAGCTGGGCGCGTCAATGGATGGCCCAAGCTGGTTCCCAATTCGGCGGATGGAAAACCCGACGCCAAGGTATTAGAAGCATCACGATACGTCGATGCAGTCAATTTTGCATCACGATGTCGCGCCAAAGCGATTATGAGCGTCGGTTTCATCGATGGCGTATGTCCACCATCAAGTTGTTATGCCGCCTACAACGCGTTGCAAGGTGAAAAACGAATGATCAACGAACCGCACATGGGACATGCAGCGCCGACGCATATCCAGAATG
>NZ_ANOG01000187.1 GCF_000346295.1 Rhodopirellula maiorica SM1
CAGAAAAATTCGAGGCAGACCCGGCAGGGGTGTTAGCATCGCGGGCTGAAAAAGAAGCGATCAAAAATCAGGCTGCTGCTGACGGCCCCTCCTGTTGCCACGGTTCGGGTTCGTCCAAAACCGCAGCAACCGGCAAACCCGCCGATCCGGGGGCGGTCTACACGTGCCCGATGCATCCGGAAATCGAACAAGTGGGCCGGGGGACTGTCCGATTTGCGGGATGGACTTGGAACCCAAGTTCGTCGACATGGCCGACCATGGCGATGACGAGCAGTACGCCGATATGAAGCTTCGCTTCTGGGTCGGCGTTGTCTTATCCGTGCCGCTGTTGGTGATCGCGATGGGGCCGATGCTAGGGCTGCGGATCAGCGATTGGATGTCTCAAACGGTATTTGCTTGGTTGCAATTGGCACTTGCCACTCCAGTGGTGTTTTGGTGCGGTTGGCCACTGTTGGTCCGCGGCGTCAAGTCATTTCGCAGCATGAACTTGAACATGTTTTCGCTGATCGCGGTGGGAACGCTGGCGGCTTATCTATTTAGCCTGGTCGTCGTCTTGATGCCCGGCGTGATCCCCGCAGCCTTCTTCGAAAACGGAGTGCCGCCGCTGTATTTCGAAGCGGCTGCCGTGATCATCACCTTGGTGCTACTGGGACAAGTGCTGGAGCTTCGCGCACGACAACAAACCGGCGGAGCGATCCGAGAATTGATGCAATTGGCTCCCGAAACCGCACACCGCTTAACCGACAACGGCGAAGAAGAAGTCTCGCTCGATTCGGTTCACAAGGGCGACCGATTGCGAATTCGGCCTGGCGAAAAGGTCCCCGTCGATGGCCGTGTCCTCAGCGGCAGCAGCAGCGTGGATGAATCGATGTTGACGGGCGAACCGATCCCCGTGCAGAAATCCGAAGGAGACGAGGTCACCGGGGGAACGCTCAACCAAACCGGTGCGTTAGTGATGGAAGCGGTCGGAGTGGGTGGCGATACCGTGCTGAGCCGGATCGTGCAAATGGTGGCGGATGCCCAGCGGAGTCGTGCGCCGATTCAGAAGCTTGTCGATGTCGTGGCTCGCTATTTTGTGCCTGCGGTAATTGTGTGTTCGATCCTAGCGTTTATCGGCTGGGCAATGTTTGGCCCCGAACCCGCGTTGGCTCATGCCTTCGTTGCTGCCGTTGCCGTGTTGATCATTGCTTGTCCTTGTGCGTTAGGATTAGCGACGCCGATGTCGGTGATGGTCGGTGTCGGTCGCGGAGCCAAAGAAGGAGTGCTGATCAAGAATGCGGAGGTCTTGGAAGTAATGGAAAAGGTCGACACGATCGTCGTCGACAAAACCGGCACACTGACTCAAGGTCGCCCCGAAGTAACCGCAATCAAAACGTTTGGCGGAACAAGCGAGCCAGAGATTTTGGCACTGGCCGCCGCAGTGGAGACACAAAGTGAACATCCGCTCGCTCAAGCGATTGTGCGACGTGCGAAACAGGACGCAACAACACAACACGAAGCGACAGCATTCAGCAGCATCACCGGAGGTGGCGTTCGAGCCCGAGTTGATGGACGCGACGTGATCATTGGAAAAGCCGACTTGTTGATCGAACAGAATGTCGATGGCGTCGATGCGGGTCGAGCGGAGGCGACGAAGCATCAAAGCGAAGGTGCAACCGTGATTTTTGTCGCGGTCGATGGCCAGTTGGCCGCGTTGATGGCGATCACCGATCCGATCAAACCAAGTACGCCGGCAGCTCTGGAAACGCTGCATGAGCTGGGACTGAAGGTCGTGATGCTGACGGGCGATGCGGAGCCAACCGCGAAAGCGGTCGCCACCAAGCTGGGCATCGACGAGTATCATGCAGGGGTTTCACCGGAGGACAAACACGCTTTTGTCCGTCGGCTGAAAAGCGAAGGCAAAACGGTTGCGATGGCAGGCGATGGGATCAACGATGCTCCGGCATTAGCCGAAGCGAACGTGGGTATCGCGATGGGAACTGGGACAGGCGTGGCGATCGAATCCGCAGGCGTCACGTTGGTCGGTGGTGACCTTCGCGGCGTGGCGGCGGCAAGCAATCTAAGCCGAAAAACGATGAGCAACATTCGCCAAAACTTGTTTTTTGCGTTCATCTACAACGCCCTGGGAATCCCGGTTGCCGCCGGCCTGCTGTACCCCTTCTTTGGCATTTTGCTGAGTCCGATGATCGCCGCTGCGGCAATGAGTTTCAGTAGCGTGTCGGTGATCACCAACGCACTGAGACTGCGTGCCGCGAAACTAACCTAGCGTACTGCTCAGGATTGTAAGACGTTAGCCATTCCCCAAGAATCCCGGGGGCCTAGGGTCCGGCAGCCAAGCACGCTGGCCCCTACAGCGAGGAAATCCGACGCCAGAAAAATTCGTCAATGGGGACGAGGGGAGGGTGGCCAGCGTAAGCCCGCTCAACGCTATCGTGAGGTCACTTCGGGAGGCTTTCACGAGCCCGTTCTCTTAAAGACGTTGCGATCACGGGATCAAACAGTGCTAGCTATCAAACAGTGCTAGCTATCAAACAGTGCTAGCTATCAAACAGTGCTAGTTTGCGAGCATCCATGTCAACACGCCGACCGTCACGAGGATCATGATGATGATGGCAGCGATCGTGATCCGATGTCGCGTTAACCAGAATTGGTAGCTGAAGGATTTGGCTCGGTCATCAAAAATGCCTTGGGCGGCAAAGTCGGCGTCCACGGGATCAAACAAATTGTCGGGGCGGTTGGGATCGATCGGCTGATCTGTTTGCTGGCCTTGGTATGCGTGCTTTGCCAAGTAACGATCGCCATATCCGCTAAAGAATTTGTTGCCCCAAATGGTCATGACCGCCGAGTGCCCTACGTGGACTTCGCGGCGGCGATGTTGCGCCGCCCAGCGAATCGCCCTCGCTGCGACTTGGGGTTGAAAGATCGGAGGCACCGGTTGCGGGTGGTTGGGCAATCGCGTTCGACACCAGCTGAATTGGGGCGTGTTCAACGCTGGCATCTGTACCATGGTCAAATGAATTCCGCTATGGTCGTGAATCAATTCAGAGCGTAGCGAATCCGTGAAACCGCGAATCGCATGTTTGGCGCCGCAATAAGGTGCTTGCAAAGGAATTGCCCGATAGGCAAGTGCCGAGCCTACTTGAACGATCACGCCTCGATCACGCGGCCGCATGTGTTTCAACGCGACCATCGTCCCGTAGACGGTCCCCAAGTAGGTGACTTCCGTGGCCCGCCGGAACTCATCCGCGCTGATTTCTTCGAGCGGCGCAAGCACCGTCGTCATGGCATTATTCACCCAACAATCGATCGGACCAAGTTGATCTTCGATTTGCTGTGCCGCCTGTTCCACCGCCGCGGCATCCGCAACATCGGTTGCGATTGCAATGGCTCGACCACCAAGACTCGTGATTTCATCGACGGCGTCGTCGAGACGTTGTTTTCCGCGAGCCAGCAATCCGACGGCAGCACCAGCTTGAGCAAATTCGACCGCCGCAGCGCGTCCCACGCCCGCCGCGGCGCCGGTGATAACGACAACATCGTTTTTTAGCGTTTTCTTCATTTCGAACCAGTGCCTCCATCTTCCGCTGCTCTCAGATGCAGCGCAGCACGGATTAAACCAAGGTGTGTGAAACCTTGAGGAAAATTCCCCAGTAACATTCCGCTTTTCGGATCAATCTGTTCGGACATCAAGCCCACGTCATTGGCAAAACTGCATAGATGATCAAACCATTGCTTCGCCTCGTCGATTTGCCCCGCCAAAACGAGGTTCATCACCATCCAAAAACCGCATAACGAAAATGGATTGTCGTGGCCAGGAAGTCCATCGTCGTGGCGATAGCGATACATCAATCGGTTGGACGACAGGTTCTTTTTGAGGGTCTCGATCGTGGACACAACTCGTGGATCATCACCAGGAAGAAAACCGGTCAATGGAATGCTCAAGACACTCGCGTCCAAGCGGTCACCGCCAAGCGTTTCAGTAAACGCACGCAAGGAAGGATGAAAACCACGTGACAGGATGGTGTCGCGAATTTCGTCCCGCTGCTGTTTCCAATACTCTCGATCGCCGTCAAGACGATGCTTCTCAGCAAAGCGAATGGCGCGATCGAGACCGACCCAACAATAGAGTTTTGAATACAGATACGGCTGGGCCGGTCCACGGATCTCCCATGGACCGTGATCATCTTCACGCCAACCTTTCGCAGCCCGATCGGCTAGGCTACGCAGAAGGTCCCACAGTTGTGGCTTCAATTTGCGTGGCATCCTCTCAAAACAAAGCACCACGGCGTCAAGCACATGTCCGTAAACATCGATCTGAGTTTGGTCGGTTGCTCCATTGCCAATTCGGACGGGGGACGAGTTCTGAAAACCGGCAAGATGGTCGAGCGTTTGTTCGTCGGGGGCGATTTCACCATCCACTCGATACATGATCCGCAACCCGTCGTTACAGTGCAAACAGATCTGTTCGAGCCAATCAATAAATCGCTTCGATTCCTCGTGATAGCCAAGTTGCTGTAACGCATCAAGCAACATTCCCGTATCGCGAAGCCACGTGTATCGATAGTCCCAATTTCGTTGCCCTCCGATTTGACAAGGCAACGACGTGGTAGGAGCCCCCACCACGCCGCCCGAAGGCTCGTGGATCAACAGCTTCAAAACCAACGCACTTCGAATGACGCGGTCGTAATACGGTCCGTCGTATTCACATTGCCTTGCCCATCGCTGCCAATACGCAATCGTCCGATCCTGTTCGGCAGCGATGTCCAATTGTCTAAAGGCACGTAACCTCGATTCCGAATCATCCGTCTTGCCGAAG
>NZ_ANOG01000188.1 GCF_000346295.1 Rhodopirellula maiorica SM1
GATGATATATGCGGTATCGGGCCCTGAATTCGAACTGAGTACCGTCGAGAACCCTGCCCCCTTTCCAACCGGCAACCCGATATTGGAAATCAGCGTTTCAATCTGTTCTTCGGGAATCGTTTGCTTGATCGATTCTTCGATGCGAGCAACCAACGCTTCGGTTTCATCCAGTGCAGTGCCTGGCAGCGTCTTGAGGCGAATTTCGAATGATCCTGCATCCACCGCTGGGAACAACTCGGTTCCGATCGACGGCAGCAACAGGAACGTCGCTCCCACGCCGATGACGATCACTAACGACGTTAGTGCAGGCACCTTCATCGCCATCCCAAGCAAACGACCGTACAAACCATGCGGCTTGTCCTCGTCCTCGTCGCTGGACGAATCGCGATTGCGGTCACGTACGCTATTGCGAACCAACGTCGCACAGAACGCCGGGACCACGGTCAAAGCCAAAACATAAGACGCTCCGATTGTGAACGTCGCAGCCAACGAAAGCGGAGTGAACAAGTACTTGATCATGCCGGTCAAGAAGACCGCTGGTAAAAACACGGCTAGCGTTGTCACGGTACCGGCCAGAATCGCTCCGGAAACTTCATCGGTGCCTTCGCGAGCCGCCTTCATCGCCGATTTGCCCATCCGTTGATGCCGGATCACGTTTTCCACCACCACGATCCCTGCATCGACCACCGTTCCGATCGCCAGGGCAATCCCGCCAAGCGTCATCACGTTAATCGTTTGACCGGTGAAGGCGAATCCGAGTGCTCCAATCAAAATCGCGAGCAGAATCGTGGTGACGATGATCAGCGTCGGCACGATTCGTCGTAGGAAAACAAACACCACGACGGCAACCAACAGCGCACCTAACCCGACTTGTGTCATCAAGTTTGACATCGCGTTTCGAATGTAGCTGGATTGATCCGAAACCAAGGTGACTTCGGTCGCCTCGGGAATATCGCCGCGTTCTTTCATCTTGGGAATTTCCGCCGCGATCCCCTCATAGATGCGGTCGACCACCGCGATCGTGTTTTCCCCCGGCTCACGTAGCAGCGGACAATAGACGCTGCGTTTTCCGTTAACGCGAACGATGTTGTATTGCAGTGCCGCATCGTCGACGACGCGAGCCACATCGCGGATAAAGACAGGACGACCGTCGCGAACCGAAATCGGGATCGCTTCGATCTCTTCGGTCGTTGGCAACGTGTTCCGTGGTTGCACCTGATAATCGGTGCCGCCCATTCGCGCGGTTCCCGCAGCGAGAACCAAGTTGGATTTCTTCATCGCTTCGACCACATCGATCGCGCTGACGTGATATGCCATCAGTTTCGCGGGATCGACGTAGACCATCATTTGACGGAATTTGCCACCGAACGGATGAGGGATCTGGACGCCTTTTAGTCCTCCCATTTTGTTACGCACGGCATAATAGCCGATCGTATACAGTTCCGATTCGCTTAAGCCTTCGCCCGCGATTGCCGCCAATACAACGGGCAAGTTGGCCGGCTCGCTACGCAGAGTGAACGGCCATTCGATCCCGGGTGGCAAGTGAAACATATCACTCGCTTCGAGGTTTACGATGTCATTCATCGCCGAACTGGGATCAGCACCTGGCTGAAAAAAGACCTTGATGACCGCTGCCCCGGGGACGGTGCGTGATTCTTGGTGTTCGATCTTGCCCGCCAACGTCAATGCACGCTCGACCCGCGAGCTGACCGACTTTTCCATGTCCAAGGTGGGTAACCCTGGGTAGGAAAAGAAGCTAACGACGACCGGTTTCTTAAAGTCGGGAAGAATGTCGATCGTGATCCCTGGAATCACGGCCGCGCCTAAAACGCACAACGCAATCGTGGCCGCTAAAACAGCAAACCGGTTTTTCAGGGAAAAGTTAGTTAAACCCATGGAGCGAAATCTCAAGTGATAAAGCGGGCGGAGCGTCCGACGTCTCGACGCCCTATTGAATGGTCGGTGCAGAAAAAAGAACGCAGACGCTGGAGACGCATCGGCACGAGGAAATGCAAACTCAGTTCGCGAGCACGCTTACTTTTTGGCCGTTGGTGAATCGGCTCAAGTGAGCATCGATCACGCGTTGCCCCGCTTCGACCCCCGAGAGCACTTCGATCGAATTGCCATCGTCCATTCCCATCGTGATCGGAGCGATCGAAACCGTTTCGTCTTGCCCGACAACGTACACGTAGGCGTTGCCCGACTCTTCAAATCGAATCGCGCGAGCGGGCAACATGTTGGCGGCGGCTTTGGTGGCAAGATGAATCGAGGCTTGGCCGAACATGCCGGGCAATAATTTGCCATCGGGATTGGCGATTTCGGCTTCGACCATCATCGTGCGAGTGCTGGGGTCAAGGCTGCCCGAGCGACGCGTGACAGAAGCGGTGATGGGGGCTTCGGCCGTGAACGAAGGAAAGGTCAACGTGACTTCGTCGCCTGGGTTGACAAGCGATGCGTCGGACTCAGGCACAGGAATGCGAACGCGAACCTTGTCGATTTGGCTAAGCACAAACAACGGTTTGCCGCTGCCGACCTCACTTGATTCGCGAACCAGATCGCCGGGCTGGACAAAGCGGTCGGTGATCACGCCCGCGAACGGAGCTCGGATGACCGCGTAGGACAACAGCACATCGAGTTCATCGAGTTGTCGACGCGTAATTTCAGTTTCCGCGCGAGCCGCGTCCCTATCCGCTTTAGCGGAAGCCACTTGCGACTGAGCCACCGCGACTTCGGCTTCGGCCGATTGCACCGACGACGTGACCGCTTCTTTGCTGGCCAATTCCGAGTCGCGTTTGAGTCGCACTTCGTCAAGCATGCGATTTTGCAGCGATCCACGCTGGACCAAATCTTCGGTGCGGTTGAACTCGGCCGACGACGCAGCCAAGGAAGCTTCGGCGCTGCTGAGTTTTGATTTCGCCTCGGCTAACTGAGCTTCGGACGCTCGCACCCGGGCACTGGCCAAATCGATGCCAGCTTGTGCCCGCTGCTCCTCTGCTACCAATCGCTGGATTCTTGCTTCGATCACCTCGCGTTGCTTCTGCATCTCAGGCACGTCAATTGTCGCCAACTCGGCCCCCGCTTCGACGTAGTCGCCGATATCGGCTTTGAGCTCTCTGACAAATCCCGAGATTTTGGCTCGCAATTCGGCTCGATAGTAGGCGTGCACCGATGCGGGTTGTAGCGTCGTGCGTTGCACCTCGGTGGGAGCAACGGCGACGGTTTTGACCGGGGTCACACGGAGAGCTGCCGCGTTCTTCTTGGCAACCGACTCAGGATCAGGCGAACAGCCCGCCAAGCCAATCAAAACGCCCAAGACGCTTACCCGAGCAAAACAACGGTTCAGACGGTGGTTCATTAAGTTTCTCGTATTCGATTCGATGCACTCCCACGCGAGTGTCACCGGGTCAGATTCATTAAAAATTGGCCGTTTGCCCCCTCAGTTGACAAGTCGTATTTCGCGTAATCGTTACGACCGGTACCAGCGAACGAGCTTCGCCGAGGCAATCTTTCATCATAGTTCGCACAACGCGTGTTTTCGATGGTGGCGAACTTGGATTTCCGTGGTTCAACGCGGTCATCCGTCATTATCTGCACTCTCGTTTGCCGAAGCACTTCCCATGTGACCGTTGTGTTTGGAGTAACAAGCACAACGCGAAGGCGAATACGGCTACGGACTTAGCGAACAAGGAGGGCAGGATGCCCCGACTGATGATTACTCTTGGCCTGATGGGGCTGACGGGTTGTGCAGGCAACCAGTATTTAACGCAGAATCCAACGCCAACTCGTCTTAATCGTGCTGTCGCTACCGTCGCCCCAACCGCCAAAACGTTCGATACACGATCGGCTAAATCCGTTCCCGCCGTCGCTGACGAAGTTCTTCCGGTCAATCACCAAAAAGTCTCGGTAAAGCCATCAGGGGGTGAAGATCCGTCGCGACAGGGAACGTTGACGATCGACGGACGTCAATACGAGCTCAAACTCGTCGATTCAACTCCGAAGCCGAACGAGATCACCACCGCTGATTTGTCATTGACGGCGTTTGAAGAGGACGGCGTGATCCATAACGTGCCTGTCGAACCAGCCACCCCGATGGCGTTGTCCGTGAATGAGGATGTTCAATATTTCGAAGGAGCGATCCCGCAAGGCGACATTGTCAGCCAACCGATGGCAGCGGCGCACGCTTCGATCGATCTAAATTTGCCATCGGCGCTTGCCATGGTCGGTGGCCAGCACCCCGCAGTGGGGTTCGCCCAATGGCGTGTCCAGGAAGCCTACGCTCAGCTGGCTCGCGCCGAAGTGCTGTGGTTGCCTACGATCCAAGCCGGATTCAGCTTCCATCGGCACGACGGAAATTACCAGGCCAGCGATGGAACCATCGTCGACGTCAATCGCAACTCGTTCCAATACGGACTCGGTGCCGGAGCCACCGGTGCGGGCACGACAAACCGGCCTGGATTGGTCGCTCAGTTTCATCTGGCCGATGCGATCTTTTTGCCCGAAATTGCCGAGCGGACGGTGTCGGCTCGAAACCATGCCGCCGCCGCAGTGCTGAACGATCAACTGCGGTCCGCCGCAGTCGCCTACATCGAATTGGTCAACGCCTACCAGGACGCCAGCATTTTGGAGTCGTCCCATCAACGCACTGCCGAGCTGTTCAAAATCACCAGCGACTTTTCCAAGGCAGGGGAAGGGCTGCAAGCCGATACCGATCGAATTGGCACCGAGCTTGCCATGGTCGACAACCGCATGATCGGAGCTCGCGAACGGATCGCCGTAGCCTCGGCTCGCTTGGCTCAAACGCTCAGTCTTGACGGAGACACTCCGATCCAACCAATGGACGTGACCGCGGTGCCGATCGAATTGGTCTCGTTGGAAATGGACAAGGCGTCGCTGATCAGCACGGGACTGCATTCGCGTCCCGAACTGAAAGAATCCAAGTCGCTGGTGGCTGCGGCCTGCGAAGCTTATCGACGTGAAAAGTACGCTCCGTTTGTCCCCAGTGTCTTGCTCGGATTCAGCACCGGCGGTTTTGGTGGCGGGCTTGGCAATCACTTGGACAATGTCGACGGTCGCTACGATTTGGACGCCGTGATGACGTGGGAAGTCCGCAATCTGGGGTTCGGCGAACGGGCCGCCCGTCGCGAATCGTCGGCTCGCGTTCAACAAGCAAGATTCGAGAAATTGCGAGTGATGGATCAAGTCGCTCGCGAAATCTCGGAAGCCTATTCGCAAATTCAATTCCGTCGCGATTCAATCGCGGTCACTCAGCAAGCGATTCAATCGGCCGAAGACTCCTACAAACGCAACCTCGAACGAATCCGAGATGGTCAAGGTTTGCCGCTGGAAGTGTTACAGTCGGTTCAGGCACTTGAAACCGCTCGCCGAGCGTACTTGCAAGCGATCGTCGATCACAACCAAGCTCAATTCCAATTGCAATGGGCACTTGGTTGGCCGGTGACCGCGCCGGCGACCGTGGCGTCAGGAATGTAGAGGCATCGCGATGCCATTCCGGACCCTTTACTTTTGGGCTTGGCGGCTCGCCTTTCTAAAGGCTAAATCCGCAGTCACCTTGCCCTCGACGACGAGACTGCTGATTTAGTTAGCCGTTTTGGCGCTAGCCACGGTTTCGTCAGCATCCAACCGGGGCTAGCGCCCAAACGGCTAACTTTAGCGGTGGAGAGCTGGCAGAAAAGCCAGCGCCACCGTTAACCACGACTGCACCACGATTTAGAAACTATGTCTCGCGACGCGAACGCTCGTAATCGGTATAGGGGCGGTGCTGGGTCCAAAAGTCTTCGCGACTTTCGCTACACAAGGGTTACCGCGACTACACTAGCCCTGCAACATGCGTGCTTTGGCCATCGCGTCTTCGGCCTTGGTGATGTACTGCTGCTCTTGAGTTCCCGCCCACGCGCGTTGGTAGGTGACGCTCAGCGCGGTGAAGTTGAACGGATCTTCGGGCTCCAATTCGCAAGCTTTTTCGGCGTGCTGGATCGCCAAATCGTGCTGGCCTGTTTTCGTGTAAACACGAGCCTGCGCCAGGTGAGCCAAGACGAAGGTTCCGTCTTCGTTGATGATTTCGGTCAAGCCTGCGATGGCTTCCTCGAACTTTTCATCGTCGATCAGCTTTTCGACTTCGTTGTACTTTTGGTGGATGTCCGACATATTTGAATTCCTGGTAAGTGTTCTGGTAGGCGGAGCGAAAGCCACGAGAACATTCGACCGCGAGGGGCGGTTTTACCAGTTTTTTGGACTTGCGCCACCTCGGGGAACCCAGCGGAATTCGCCGCCCCCTGATTCAGGGCGGCCAGTGAGGATGTGAAATCTCGCGACAGGCGACTCAGGCTTGCTGGAACACTTCCAACCATTTTTCAGCCATCAACGCATGCCCGGCGAGTGTCGGGTGGACTCCATCGGCAGCCCAATACTGTGGCGGGGCCGAATCCACCGCTTCGTCAAACATCGTTTGAAACGGCACAAAATCGAGCTTCATTTTTTCGGCCAACTTTTTCGCGACCGCGCGACGCTCGTCGAATTCAGGGAACCATTTGTCGTTGATCGCGCCACATCGCAACACGAACGGTTCGCAGATCAGAATGCGAGTCTTCGGCAGCGCCGCCTGCGTCTGCTGCAGCAGCGCCTCGTACCCCGATTCATAATCTGCAACGGTGCCGTCGTAGCGGCCGTTCAACTTGTGCCAAATGTCGTTCACGCCGATCAGGATGCTGAGCACGTCGGGCTTCAGATCGATGCAGTCCTTTTGCCAACGAGCCGCCAAATCGGGAACCTTATGACCGCTGATCCCACGATTGTGGATGGTCAGTTTGGATTCGGGATGAGCACTCAAAAGGTCACCCGCGATCAATACCGGGTAACCGTTACCTAGACCGCGTGCATTGTTTGTGGATTGGTTTTTCCGGTCGCGTCCGGCGTCGGTGATCGAGTCGCCTTGGAACAAGATCGTGGTGTTTTCGGGTAGTGACTTGGTCGATTCAGCTGCCAACAACGTCCGTGGTGACGCAGTCATCAGGGCACCGGCGCCTGCGGCGGCCAGCGTAGCACGCATCAAATCACGACGACCTAGTTTTGTATTCATGGTGTGAACTCGAAGGAAGGAATCAAGCGGGGAAAGGTCCGAGAGGGACATTATTGTAACTGCTGCGAGAGCATCCGTCCGTTAGCATGGCCTGCGATCACGGCGGCGTAATAAATCGGCAGCGAATAGTTGGGAACAAAATTGCCCAACGCGCCGCCCACATACGTGCCATACGCTGGATACAGGATCCGGTTCGCTTCGATCATCGCCGGTACGTCCTGTGTCTGTTCCAAATAAGCGAACACGTCTTGCGATGCCAGGGTTTCGTGCCACAGCGGAACAAACAAGTAGGCGGCAGCATACGTTCCTTGATAGGTTCGACGTGTGAAATCCTTGGCATGGGCCGCTTCGTGCAGAGCAACCGCAGGAATGTCGCTGTACAGATGAATCGTTTGGGTGAACGGATTGAAATGATCCCCCCCGATGATTCGGCCAGGCAAGATCGTTTCTCCCGCCACCGACAAAGTCCCCAGCGTGTAACGCCAAGGCCAAGCCACCGTCTTGTTTTGCGTTAGCCGTTTCCAATCTTTCAGCGGTGCGTACTGGTTCACACGCACTTTCACATGCGGCAGATTGTTTTGCTCGAGATAGTCGGCCGTCGCCAAGATCGTCTCTTCAGAGATTTTGTGCCGATCGACGCGGCGGTCCCAAAGCAAAATTTTGTCAGGAATCCCCACGACCCAGCCGATCCCGTCAATCACCGGTTGCGGTTGGCCAATTTCGAATTGAGGATCGTTGTTTTGCACCAATTCGGGAGCAATCTGTTGGCTTGCGACCGGGATCGGAATCGGCGCCAATACGCGGCAACCAGCAAGGAGAACCGAACAGACGGCGACGGCCAAGAAGCAAACGCAACGAAGTCCGCGCAGAACCTTGGTGGGTGAAGAAGAATCCATCAAATCCCATTCATCAAAAGAAGCAAACACGTGCTAGCGTTTTTCGGCGTCACCGCGAGGCGTCCATTTGGCAATCACCCCCGTCTCGGCGACCTGCACTCGCCCTTTGCATCGCATTTCGTCCCCTTCGGATCGCAACCGTACGTGCACGATCACTTCGTCACTTTGCGGTTCGACGTCTTGCCAGATCACGGGAACATGGAACCCGCTCAGCGGACGCGAACGGATCAGCTCGGAAACCTCTTCCGCTGAAAATTCCCAGCGGCCGATCTTGGCTTCGGACGGCTCACGTGCCGGGTCCAAAATCACGATCGACATTTCCGCATCAATCTCAAAATCTTCGAGATTGACGGTCTTACCGTAGTGATCCAGCGCGTTGATAACGAGGTACAAACCGTCAACATCGTGGTCGTTGTCGGATTGGTGCCCGCCCGACAACCCGGTGTGCAACTGGAGCGTCTCAGGGGCCGATATCTCTTCCTGTGTCGCTTCTGCCGCATCGGGCAAAATGATTTGGCCCGGCGGTTTGGGTTGCCCTTTTCCATTGGACGACGGTGGCGGCAAGATTTCTCCGGGTTCGATCGGCGCTACTTCGGTGTCGGATTTCCCAGGCGGCTCGGGCACACCGATCGGCGGTGGCAACACTCGTGGCGCCGGATCGACCAACGGTTGTTCCCGGTTGTCGCCGCTACGTTTGGATTCATTTGGACGGGGCACATCACTGCGAGGCGCATCCATGCCACCTGGCTCGTCCGTGAATGGATTGTTTAATCGGTCCATCGGAACGGCTTGGCCTGGATCGATCAGCGAATCGCCAAAGTCCTGTTCCAGATCAAACGAATCGATCGACTCGGGCACCCCGTATAGGGGGCCACTGGACATCGGATCAGGACTTGGGATCGGCGGTCCGTAGTCGGATTGCGATTTGCTGCGATGATGACGAGATTCGGCCGTCCCCGCAGAACCCCGGCTTTTTATCCGTTCAAGTTCGTCTCGCAATTTGCGATTTTCGTAGTCCGCTTCATACAGTTGGTCTTCGAGGATTCGAACTTCGTTGGCAATTCGTTGCTGATACAAATCCTTGTGCGCTCGACCTTGACACCCTGAAAAAATTGCCGTCGCTGCGAGCGAGAAAACCATTGCACAAACGAAATAGGCTGGATTGGAGCGACCAATCGCAGCAAGATTTTTTCGTTTGGGCAGCGGGGCAAATCACAGTGTCGCCAGACTTCTTTGGATCGAATTTTGAGTGGGCAGTTGGCGTGGCGGAGCAGCACACCATCACGGCGCACTCCCACCACAAAACTCGATTAACAGGCAGACGGCTTTCAGGTCAACGTCGGTTTCACGGCGCCGTCCGCCCAAAGCAGCCGGAGGAGGGCTGAACCGAACGAAACGACAGCGAATTGATTGCATTGCAAACGGGCGGATGGAAACAACGCCCCGAGAACAACGACCGAATGGGGAGGAAAGCGATTGAGGCCGTGGATCACTTCTCGTTGCGCGAGAACGACTCGACGTCGTAATCGCGTTCTAGCAGCCGTTTGCGAGCAGTTTGGTGAGCTGCTTCTCGTTCGCTCTCGTCGCCAAATCCAATGCTATCGTCTCGATAAATCAATGTGGGATCTGCCTGGATATCGGCGAACCCCGCCGAGCGTGGATCGATTTGATGACGGTACAGCAGCATGGTCATGGCGACATCACACACCTGGGTGCGAATCTTGGTTTTTCGCGATGGGATCAGTCGCCACACATGCGCAGTTCGCTTATCCGCAAGCCGTGACTCCAACAGCGAGTTCAATTCGAGTTCGCTGTCGGCAAACCCCGGATGGGATGCGCTCAGCACACAGGCCGCCAAGATTGCCGTGGTTTGCCAGGGGGCTGGCGAATGGGGATCTTCCAAGATGCGACGGCACAGCTGCATCGCTAGCGAATCGCATCGGTAACGCATGGCGATCCGCAATTGATCGCACACGCTACCTAATTCGCGGTGTCGGAGCAGCCATTTGTGAATCAGCCGCCGAATCAATTCGTCCTCTTCGTCGTCCCCCAGACAGGGCCCCATTCCCGAATGGGCCAATGACATCATCAACCGCGATGACGGGTACGCTGTTGCCACGGGATCCAGGATCGAATCGGCAAACAAGACGAGTGCCCAGCGATCAAGATCGTGATTGGCAGCGGGATAACGCGACTCGCTTGCTCCGGCAGCCCCCAATCGCGTCGTCACGGCGGCATTCTGCTGGCGAATCAGATGTTCTATTTGTCGCTGATGGCCGAGATACAGTCGTGCGTAAAATTGGCGACTCGCGGTGTCATCCCCAACCAGTTCGGAAAACGCTCGCCAGCCCACCAAATCGACCTCATTGGGATCAATCTTGGGATTCAGCAGTTGCTGAAATTGGGCATCCACCGCCGCTTGGTCAATCTGCTGCAATAGTCGAAACGATTGGACTCGGACCTCTAGCGACGGGTGATTCAGCCCACGTCGCAGATGCTCTTGTACGGCGAAACGTTGCTGCAGAGGGTGATTGGTGTTAGTGGCAGCGTCGAGCAATCGCAGCGCCGCATTTTGGCGAGTCGCGAAACTTTCCGCATCGAGTCCTTGGAACATCGAGTGAATCGCGGATGGTTCGGTGACCGAGTTGTTTTCCGCGGCAATAGCGGGTCCCGCGCCGGCAATCAGCCCTAAAATCGCTTGGCAAGACAGCGGCGCGAGGATTCGCCGACGACGAGCCCCGTTTCGCTCAGGGATCTCGCTTGCAAGTGGCGGCAGAAGGGTGGAATCGACAACCATGCCTCCACGTTAATTCGCCACGACCAGAACACGCATTTTTTCGAGGCGAAGTGGGGGCAGAGACAGCAAGGGGGTTTCGGTTAAACTCTACGACCGGCACATTTAGAACCGATTGTCTGCCGGCCCCCCCGCGTTCCTTCTTGTCGAAATCAACCATGCATATCATTTGTTTTGAAGATGCTCGCGTTCACCAACTCGTTCCGATCATCCAAGCACGCCCGGCCTACGCGGTGACGTGTGCAAGTTTGCGGTTGGTCGATCGATTGAAACAGCTGGTCGCCGGCCCGCTGCAGGGCAGTTCGCTATCGGGTTCGGTACGGTCGTATTTGACGTTGATCCAAAAATTGGACTATGAACTTGAATCGGCCGAACAGGCATTGGGTGGAGCAAAGTGGCCTAGCGATGACGATGGGGTATTGATCGTCAACGCGCGGCTGGTCCCACGCGTAGCGTTGGACGACGTGCTTGTGACCCTCGGCGGCGAAACCGCGTCGTGCTGCGTCGTCGACGCCGAAGACGGATCGGTGCTGATCGCCCGCTGGACCGCAGCAGACTTGGCAGCAAAGCAAGCGGAATACGCCACCGATTCTCGGCAAAGCGTCGTCGAATTTCTGACCGAACAATCGTTGTCACTTCCCAAACGATCGGCCGAAGCGTCCGCGTTTCATTGGCCGCACGACGTTGTGGCATGGCACATGAAAGAGATGCGAGAATCGATCGAGTGGCGAATCGCTCACGGCGACTACAAACAAACAAACGATGGTGTGTTCGTGGGCGAAGGCGTCTCGGTAGGCCAATACGCGGCGATCAACACCGACGATGGCCCGATCCTGCTAGAGAACAACGTCAAAGTGGGACCGTTCTGTTACCTCGAAGGCCCGCTGTATGCCGGCCAGGGAACTCGTGTCATCGAACACTCGGCCATCAAGGACGGCGTCTCGCTTGGCCATACCGTCAAAATTGGCGGCGAAGTCGAAGCCTCGGTGATCGAACCCTACACCAATAAACAGCATCATGGTTTTCTAGGGCACAGCTATCTCGGCAGCTGGATCAATCTCGGTGCGGGCACCTGTAATAGCGATTTAAAGAATACCTATGGCACCATCAATATCGAGTACGGCGAAACCAAGATCGCCACCGGGATGCAGTTCCTCGGTTGTTTCATCGGCGACTACTCAAAATCGGCGATCAACACCAGTATTTTTACCGGCAAAGTGATCGGGGTGTGCAGCATGTTGTACGGTTTCGTCACCTCCAATGTCCCCAGCTTCGTCAACTACGCTCGTCTGTTTGGCCAAACCGCATTGCTGCCCGCCGATGTCATGATCAGCACGCAAGCCCGTATGTTCGCGCGACGTAACGTGACGCAGCGTGAATGCGACAAGCAATTGATTTTGGACATGTACGCTCAATCCGAAGCCGAACGCGAAGCCACCGACCAGTACACCTTGTAAGTTTGTTTGTAAGATTGTTTTGTCACTTCACTTAGCCGGTTCGCACTAAGTAAACCGGCGGCGTTAGCCCAATG
>NZ_ANOG01000189.1 GCF_000346295.1 Rhodopirellula maiorica SM1
GTCGTCTGCCGCTTCGCCGCGAATCCCAGCTGAAATTCCGGCGATTACGGCATCGGCGAAACAAAATCGCGTGGCCAGCACGTCCACCGGAGTTGGCCGTCCCCATACGGTCTATACCGAAATGTCTGCACCTGCATCCCCGCTCGTTCCGTCCATCAGCGACGTCGAGAACGTTGCCGAACCCGCTGAGTCGACGTTCCGCCGCACTTGGAACTCGGTACGCAATTTGTGGTAATCGCCATCATGAAACATTTTACAGCATCCTATTGTCGATCATTCCGCTGCCACACATCCATGTCACAATTTCCGATGTCACCAGTTCACTCGCGGACCCTTTGCATGTTCGAATCCATACGACATCGAAACATTCGAATTGTGATGGTCTATGGATTCGTCGCGATGATGGTGCTGGTGTTCACTGCAACGCTACACGCTCAGCAACTCGATTCGACCGTTTCGCCGGTAAATGTTAATTCGCCACGCGAACAAAATCTGTTGTCCAGCGAAGTGTCGCCACATCAAAGCGATTGCGGATGCCGCAACGTTCCAGGCGGGTATCCGTGTCGCGGTGAGTGCCAAAAGTGCATGATCGGCGTCGATTGTCGTGACGGCTGTGGAATGGAACAGCGGTGGGCAGATTCACGCCGTTTGAATTTTGACGCGTACGGTCCCGGTGAATACGCTGGTCCGTCACGTCTGTCGCACCTCGGTGAATACCGATTGCGTCCCGGTGACCAATTGCAAACTTTTTACTTGATCACTCGTTCGCAAGCTTCGGGGATGTACCGCTTGACGCCAGGCGATTCCATCTTGATCGAATCGCTTGCCGATGCGGAACTGAATCGGGGAACTCTCGAAAACGGTTTGGTGATTCAACCCGATGGCACCATCACGGTTCGACTGCTTGGACAAATCCGAGCTGCCGGCATGACGATCGATCAACTTCGTGAAGTGCTCAACGATCAGTACATGAAATACTATCCCAAACCTGCGATCGACGTGACTCCGGTTCGCACCAACACGTTGGCCGAAGACATTCGCAACGCCGTTGGGGGGCAAAGTGGTTTCAATGAGCAATCGGTTACCGTGACCGTCATGCCTGACGGAAAAATACGTCTACCAGGGATTGGCGAAATCTGCGTGCAAGGTTTCTCGATGAACGAGTTGAAGAAAGAGATCAATCTTCGCTATCGCGAAATCGTTGTCGGACTTGATGTCGAACCGATTCTGGCGGCTCAAGCTCCGCATTTTGTGCATGTGATGGGCCAAGTGGGCAACCCGAACCGAATTCAATTGGACGGTCCGACTACGGTGCTCGGGGCGATCGCCGCAGCGGGGGGCCATTTGCCGAGTGGCAATTTGCGGCAAGTCGTTATTTTCCGTCGAGCGGAAGATTGGCGAATGATTTCCACCATGTTGGATTTGCAAGGGGCAATTTATGGGAAACGCCCGACTCCGGCCGACGAAATCTGGGTCCGCGATGGCGATGTGATTATCATTCCCGCTCGTCCGATTGTCCGCTTTGACAACTGGGTTCAACAAATCTTTACCGATGGCGTTTACGGTTTAGTGCCTCCAGGGGCTCAGTTCAACCTCGACTAGGTCCCGGGGGACTATCACAGCGGGTTTTGGTATACAATTGCCGGTACAAAGACGGTGGGCTTCATCGTCTAATCAAACCTTGCAAAATGTATACAAGAGCTAAAGATGAAAGTCTGCTTGCGTCCCGCCGTCCGTTTCTATCTCACCTCCGCCCTGGGAGCCGCCTTCGTCTGCTGTGCTGCAGTGGGCTATGCCCAAGACACCGCTGAATCCGCAGCCGAAGCACCGGCAGCCGAAGCACCGGCGGAGGAAGCGGAAGTCGAAAAAGATTCTCATACGCTCGCAGTAGAAGCGCTGTTGGACAGTATGAACATGAAACAGACCACTCAGCAGACGGTCGATCAGATGCTGCAGATGCAGATTCAACAGCAACCGCAGATGGCGGCGTTCCAAGATGTGATGAAAGCGTTCTTGCACAAACATCTTTCCTTCGAATCGCTCAAGCCCGACTTGATCAAGCTCTATAAATCGGAATTCACTGAATCCGAGATCAAGGCACTCACCGAATTCTACAACACACCGGTGGGTAAGAAAGCGATCGAGAAGCTGCCAACGCTGTCGGCCGCAGGAGCTCAAATTGGTATGCAACGCGTGCAAGCAAACATGGGCGAACTGCAGACCGCGATTCTGAAGCGTCAAAGCGAACTGCAACAAGAATAAGGTTGCGGAACTTGGTCGATTACTGCTGCCTATGAATGGATAGGTAGCGAGAAACGTGAGTGAGGGAGTGTTTGCATTCCCTCGCTATTTCTGTACCGAGGTTTCTGGACAAAACGCTCGGGTCTCTGGGCAAAACGCTCGACGGGTGGGCTTGGTTTTGAAGGCGGCGTTCGCGATCTTCACATGTTACATGTTCCACACTCGCCCTCGCGATGGGTGATCATCACTTGATCACGACGCACCAATTGGCGTCGCTGGGAGCTTGTAGCGTTACCGATTTGCTTGCCGGCACGCTTGATTTTACTCCCCATTGACCGCTGTCGATGTTGATCCAATGGGCTTGTAAACGATGCTTTGCTGCAGAAAGGTCAACATTGACTTTCCCGCCCTGTGGGAAATAAACCACGTAGGCCTTGCCCGCAGACGCCGCCAGGTAAGCTTCGTTTTTGGATCGTTCCGAGAGCAATGCATTATTCGGTGTCACTTCCCATAGCGGCACCAGCGATTCTAGTTTACGTGCCGCGACGATTGCGGCTTTCGCATGCTGTGACAGCCCCAGTCCCGATGGTGGACGGTGGAATCTCGCCGATGCAGCGCCGCCAATGAGATGTCGCCAAAATCGCTCGATCCCATCTTGGCTTGTATGCCCAAATTTGTTGCCGTCAGCGCCATAAGTTTTCACGGTGTTGATCGGACGCGGTTGTTCGATCAACTGGTTGCGCAGGCTCTGAAAATTGTCCCAGTGCAATTGCGATTTTTGGTGGTTGTTCTGTGATACGTCGACAAAGTCATAACGTTTTGGATGATCCAGAGTGCGGCGATGATGGGGGCCCGTCAAATTCCAATCGTCCCACATCTCGGTAATACACACTGGTAGATTTTCTGTTTCCGACTTCGCCCGAATAAATTCGGCCCAGTATGTTGCCCAAGCTTCTTCACCATTGGTTTCGTTGTCGATGCAGTACAGCACGTGACCATACGGAAGCGAATGAGCAAGCATCTTGGTGACAAACTTTTGTTGGTATTTCAGTACGACCGTGTTATTACGCTGTTGCGGAGTCGTAAAGAAAAACGGCTGCTCGTTTTTCCCCGGATGTTTTGGATACTTCGCGGCCAACCCCGACGTCTCGTGCGTGTAGTTGATATTGTTCGCTGGGTTGTACGGATGAGGTGGCCAATGATTGCGGGAATAGTCAAAGCGATCCCAAACTTCGATTTGAACGATGATGTTTCGTTCCGATGTGAGCCGCAGCATCGTTTCGAAACGTTCCCAATACTCGTCGTTCCATTGGTCCAGATCGTATTTGCCATTGTCGAGTTTGCGGAACGGGTAAACTTCGAATCCGGCATCGTGTCGATCGCTCATCGTATTGCGAATATAGTTCGCACCCACCGCACGCATCTCGTCAAGATGTTCCGTCAGGCTCGTCAACTGGAACAAGTTGTCGTCCACCGAGCCGCCTAGAAGTAGCAGCTCTTCGCCTTTGTATTGCCAATAGAACGGATGCACTGCGTTAGGACAGATGCGGTCGGTTGTGGCAAGCGGTTCTGCCGTGAAGGCGGATGAGCTGCAGCCGAGAACGACAACACAAAGCAGAGCAAAACGACACATCAATTGAAAATCCTGTATGAGATTGAACACCGCATCGAAGCACTCTTGGAACCGCACGATGTCATTGGCTTTCAGCAATATAGTGGATCCCTACGGTGACCGCAGGCAAGAGCGAACGCACCAAGTGGACGCCTTGATCGGCCCGGGTTGTTCAAGCCTGAGGGAATGTTGGCAGAGGGGCGATGGCTTCGAAGCAGGTAGGCCGACATCATTGGGTGACATCCCGTTAGCCGTTTGGGCCAACCATGTGAAGCATTTTTCCCGATTAGGAAAACACGACTTAACTGTAGCGTAAGTCGCAGAGACTTTCGGCCACGCGAGTAATACCAAAACTCTCTGCGAGTTTCGCTACGAATAAATGCTTCACAGCGTTGCGTTGGGACGCTAGCCCAATGCCATCTACTTTTGTAGTGGGACTCGCCAGAGTTCCTGGTGTTTCAACAGCAAAGAGGGGAATTCTGGCGAATCCCACTACTTGAG
>NZ_ANOG01000190.1 GCF_000346295.1 Rhodopirellula maiorica SM1
CGATAGTCTTCGTACAGCTTCGCTTTGCCGCCAGCATGCCGCTTGTTGAAAGCGGCACGATGCGTCGCATCCACATCGGCGATCGCGACCAAATTGAGCCAGGACTTTGACGATGACACGTTTGCTTTAGCGATGCCGCCGGCACCGATTAGGCCAAGGTTGAGACGCTCGCTGCTGTCGGGACTTCTATCGGCTGCCAACGAGTGCGAGGCACTCGCCCATGGCGTCAAGATGGCGGCAGCCCCGGCGGCTGACTTCAGGAATTCGCGTCGTGGCTGATGATTAGTGCTCATTGAGAATCTCCGAATGATGGACGCAGTGAGAACCGCGCCGTTGGCATGAAAACGCGGAATCGTGTAGCGAGAGGATTAGTTTGGTTGCTTGACCTGTGCGGACTGGTAATCCCGAACCCAAATGTTACGGAAGCGAACGGGGCTGCGATGGTCCTGAAGCTTGATGGGGCCGCGAGGAGCATGCGCTTTGTACGAAGGCGGACGCGTATAAGGAGTGTCTCCCTTGACTTCAAAGTGATTCTGGATCAGGACTCCGTTATGCAGCGCGGTAATATAGGCGGGCGAAAGCAACTCTCCGTCATCATCGAATCGTGGCGCCGTCCAAAAAATGTCATAGCTGTTCCACTGCCCAGGAGGGCGCATTGCGTTGACCGCAGGCGGCACCTGTTTGTAAATCGCGCCTGCCTGGCCATCGAAGTAGGTTGGGTTTTGATAGGAATTGAGTACCTGGAATTCGTAAATGCCCATCAGAAAGATGCCGCTGTTGCCTAGCGCCTGCGATTTCCGCCTGCCTTGCTTCTCGACGGGCGATGACCATTCGACATGCAACTGGCAATCGCCGAAGGTCTCTTTGCTGAAGATGGAGCCATCTCCAACGACCAGATTGCCGTCCTCGACTTTCCATTCCTGGCCGTTTTTCCAATTGTCAATGTCCTCGGGCTCGCGAAAAAGAACAACCGCATCCGAAGGGGGAGCACTTGTCCACGCTGCCGGGAGTGACGACCGGGGGTTCAGCCCATGCGATCTCAGATTTGTACTCTTTGGAGTTCCCTTTTCCGGTTGCGTTCGCGAGTGTTGTATTCGTGAGCGTTACGTTCGTGGATGTTGCGTTCGCGGATGTTGCGTTCGCGGATGTTGCGTCCTGTTTCGCTTCGGCTTTTCGCGTACCCTGATTTGCCTTTTTCCGAATCGACGGGCGAGCTGGGGAAAGGGATCCATCAGGCCGAGTCATCACCGCGAGTGACCGTTTGGTCGCGTTGACGTCGGCGAGATACACGTCATAGGCCGACTGAAGTCGGGAAACGACGTCGGGGTACTGCTGGGCCAAGTTCTTGGTTTCTGAGATATCGGCGTCTGTGTCATACAGTTGGACGGGTAGCGGCGACGCGGCACGTCCTCGCGGTTGAGCTGCCTTGTCTTTACGAGTATTAGATTCCGACCACGGATAGAATTTCCATTTGCCACTGCGGACGGCACCGGCACCGTATGTGAACACGTAAGTGTCGTGAGGGCTCTTGGCACCTTCGAGGCCCGCCATCAACGGCCAGATGTCTTTCCCGTCAATCTTTCGCTCCGGCAATTCGCCGCCCGAAAGCCCAGCCAGGGTGGGCAACAGGTCAACGCTCGACGCCAATTCGGTGCACGTTGTTCCGGCTGGAATCTGCCCAGGCCACCACATCACTGTGGGTTCGCGCATCCCGCCGTCATAGATACTCCTCTTCTTGCCCCGCAGTGGTCGTGACGATCCGAGGGCCGCACCGTTGTCGCTGGTAAAGATCACCAACGTTTTCTCAGCCAGCTGTTCCTCCTTCAGTGTCTTGATGATCTCACCGACGGACCAGTCGACCTCTTCAATCGCGTCGCCCAGGGCGGTTTTCGTGCGACCCTGGAACTCGGGGGAAGCGGCCAGCGGTTGGTGGACCATCGAGTGTGGCAGATAGAGAAAGAAAGGTTTGGCTTTGTTGTCTTTGATGAACGCCATCGCTTCTTCGGTGTAGCGTTTGGTTAACGTGTCTTGATTCGCGGGATACTCCACAATTTCCTCGCCACGCATCATGGGTACCCAGTTCTTGACTTTCTTGCCCGCCTGGAGATCCTCGAGCGTGACTCCCTGACGCAGCACGATATCGCTGGCTAGCTGGTTGGCGGGGTCGATCCACATGTCGTTGCTGTAGGGGATGCCAAAGTAGGAATCGAACCCGTGGTACGTGGGCAAGCACGGTGGCAGATGCCCGAGGTGCCATTTTCCGACACACGCCGTCTTGTAGCCTGAATCTCTGAGCACTTCTGCGATGGTGACCTCATCAGGATTCAGCCCCACATCACCATCGGGAAACAATACGGGCCGCATTCCTAGCCGCTGATAGCGTGTTCCGGTTAGCAGCGCTGCCCGTGAACCAGAGCACACGGCACAGTCCACATAGAAATCGTCAAAGATCATCCCTTCGGCTGCCATTTGATCAATGCTTGGCGTCTTGGCTCCGGTCACTCCGTTAAATCCAACGTCGCCATACCCCATGTCGTCAATAAAGATGACAATAATGTTTGGTTGAGCTTTCGGCGAAGCGGAATGAGCCGCGCCGCCATGAGCAACCGTCATTAACATCGGCAGCGAGAGGCAAAGCAGCTTTGCGAGTCGATCAATCATGTATCTCATCTCCTATTTAGTCTGATTTTCATGTTGGGCACAGAGGTGGGGAGACCATCGAACCTGGCCGTGGTCGGTTGTGTTCAGCCAGAATGTCGTGTGATCACTCGCGAACAGGGTCGGGCAGGTCTTTCGTCAACGTTTCGTAAAGGCGAATGAGTTCCTCTTTCTTCTCTGGGTATTCTGAGCTGACATCCTTCGATTCAGACACATCTTCGGAAACCTTGTAGAGTTGTCCGGCAGCGGTCATGCTGGATTTGCGGTCCTTCACCCACTTGAAGTCGCCCGAACGGAGCGACCAGCTATCGCGGTCTTTGCGGCGAAAGAAGAACGCGTCGTGCGGGTTGCCTTTCTTTTTGCCCGTGAGCCACGGCATGAGATTGACGCCATCGATCGCTCTGTCTTGAGGAACCTTCGCACCGGCCAGCTCGACGGTGGTGGTAAACAGGTCCGTGGAGTTGACAATGCCGTCATAGTCTTCTCCAGCGGGAATCACACCCGGCCACGAAGCGCCGAACACGACTCGAACTCCGCCATCAAAGATCGTTCCCTTTCCGCTGCGGAGTGGCAGGTTGACTCCGCCGAAGTCAGTCGGGCGTGCAAGAGCCGCTCCGTTGTCGCTCAGAAAGACCACCAGAGTATTTTCGCGGACGCCGGCCTTCTCGATGGCAGCCATGATCTTGCCGACCCCGTTATCCAATCCGGCAACCATGGCGCAGTAGACAAGCCGCATCACTTCCGGGTCAGCATCAGGTGATCGAAAGTCAGACATGCTGAAATGCGGCAGTGCATCACGACCCTTGACTTGCTTAATGCGTTCATACACTGGCTCAAACCGCGGCTGGTGCCGGACAACCCGTTCGATGTATCGCTGCGTTGCCATCATGGGAGAGTGCGGCGCGTTGAACGCGGCGTACAGAAAGAACGGTACTTTGTGATTGCGTTCGATGAAGTCAACGGCTTTGTCTGCCAGGACGTCTGTCAGATAGCCTTTGAAAGTCACCTCTTCTGTGCCTGACAAGACCGGTTTGGCGTTCGAGAAGTAGTGATGGTTGCCGCCGAGGAATCCGTAAAACTCGTCGAACCCTTTCTCCAGCGGCAACTGGCCAGGGAGGTGACCCAAATGCCATTTTCCAATCACTCCCGATCGGTAGCCGGCCGAACGGATGATCTGCGGGATCATGATTTCGGAGGTCGGGACGCACGACTCGATGTTGTCTTCCAGGCCAAATCGACTGCTGGATCGCCCGGTCATCAGCGACGCTCGTGATGGGCCGCAGGTTGCATTCGCGACGTATCCGTTCGTGAATCGAAGCCCCGATCGAAATAGCTTGTCGATGTTAGGTGTGGTGATGTCCTTTGTCGCTTGTTCGTTCTGAACTCCGATGTCGGCCCAACCAAGGTCGTCAGCCATGATGATGACAACGTTCGGTTGGTCGGCACCATCGGTGCGGTGGGCGAAAGTGGCGACGGCGATTGATATCAGCACAAGATGTGTGAGTTGTGAATTCATGATGGGCATTTGTGGGTGAGGCTCAGTTTGCTCGATTTGTTTTCACGGCCAGTCCGTACATGGTCGAGTGAATTCCTTCGTCCTTGCGATTCGGTGGCGGGCCGAATTTGAGTTCACCTTTACTTGCGGATCGTTTCCAGACGTCGAACGTCATGTAGATTCCGTCCCCACTGATCAGCGCGTCGGGGTGCCCGGAGACCTCTCGATGCCATGGTCCAGTGCGCAGTTGAACACCGGTTCGTTGAAATTGCCCCTCCAGCCAATCGGGCGTTTCGTTGGGAGCGACCATCAGAAAAACATCGGCGGATCCGCCAAGCGTTACTGAAAGTTCAAATTGTTTGAAGTAACTCACACGGTAATAAGTGCGGATCAGGTCAGCACCTTCGAGCCAGCTAGGAAACTCCTGGCCCGGCATCGCCGACCAAACCGGATTCTCCTTATCGGTAAAGGCCAGAGCGCCGGGTTTCATCCCGCCTCGAACGACGCCGTAAAAACGCCTCAGTTCACCGTCTCGCAAGTTGTCATGGACTTCACGGACAACTCCGGTGCTCGGTTTGCCGGTCAAACCAGCTCGATCGGCAGCCAGCGAAATTTGTTGCCACCGCTCGAATCCGCCACGTGCTGAAAACCGCAGCGCCTCGCCTTCGGTGAGCGTGATGAATTCCGTCGACTGCGAACCCGCGTTGGGATGGAACTCAACCGACCCCGAAAAAACAGCAACGCGAGACTCACCATCCCGATCGGCTTCGATACCGAACTCCGTTCCCAGATCAACGACTTCACCGGCATTTGTAACCACCGTAAACCCTGTACCATCGTCGCCGACATTCGCGCTCAAGCAGCCTTCGACAAGCTTCAAACGCATGTCGCTTTCAAACGTCGCATCGACGGGTGCCACAAACTCCAATCGCACTCCTGATGCAAGCATCATGGTCAATGACCCGGTCTCAAGTTGAAAATCAGTCAGTTGCAACTCGTCGCCAACGCGAGGCGGATTTTCATATCCGCCGATTCGTACGCCGCTGAGAGACACGATTTGAGCGGTCGCACCTCCTGAGGAATTGGACGTAAAGAACTGAATCCCGATCAGCAACGTCGCGGCCACTGCTGCAGCCCATACGATTGCCTTGGGAATGCGGCGCCGATGGTTCTGCTTTGATGCCGTGCGCAGACACGTCTCTTCGGTATCCCATTTGGTCTTCGCCACCTCGCCCAATATCTGGTCGCGCACATTGGCTTCCACGAACTGACGCATGTGGTCAGGATGTTCCGCCAACCATGATTCCAGAGTCGCTTTTTCCGTAGCGGCAAGCGAATCATTCAACCAATCGTTGATCAATCCTTGAATCTCTTCGTCATTCATCGCGCGTCTCCTGTGGGCCGTAGATTCGCCTCGACGCAACGCCGCAGGGCATCGCGAGTCCTGTCAAGAATCTTCCGAACGTTTGCCGCCGTCAGACTCAAGCGTTCCGCGATCTCACCGGACGTCAGCTCCTCTGAATATCGCAGACGCACCAATGTTTGCTGGCGGTCAGAAAGCTTCAGCACACATTCGTCCAACACGACCGTTTCAATGTCCAGACGCGGTGATACCTCCGCCCACATCTCTGTGTACTGATCAAGAGGTCCTGCACTCAGGAAAACTCGATTTCTCGCGGCATCCCTTCGGTGTCCAAGAACCTCGAACTTCGCCATCCCCAATGCCCAAGGCAGGAAAGGTCGCGATCCATCATATTGATCAAACTTGCGCAGCAAGGCTAGCGACACACCCTGCATAACATCCTTAGCGGCCCATTGGTCACGGACTAGAGACGAAACGTATCTGCCGACGGAGGGTTGAGCTTCCGTCCAAAGCTGCGTGAATTGTTCCTGTTGCTGTTCGTTCAACATGATTGTTACTTCCCACTCGCAGTGCGTGACGGTCGCGTTGCGAGATCCACAAGCGCCGCCTGTTTGCTTGGGCTATTCGGGTGAAAGTCAAACGCGCGGAAGTACTTTAGCTGCTCCACCGTGTTCACGTCCTCGCCGCCAATCAGTTCCGCAAGCAACTCGCAAGCGTCGGGCGATCGCATGCGCCAAACGATCTCTCGCCCTGCAGCCGAATTCCATTCCTGTCCGGCAAGCGTTTTCCAAGCGTCAAAGCAGTTTTTTGAATTGCCATCCGCACCGATTCCTAATGCTTCCAGATACCATCGATCACCGGCACGATGCCCAACTGCGAGCCGCGCCCACATCTCGGCCGCGGCCTTGGAGTTCAATCCGTGCAGCGACAACGCAAGCTCACGCCGCACTTTTGGCGATGGATCATTCATCACGTCCTTGAGTACCGTCGTGACATCCAGCCCGTGCTGAACCGCGATCCGAACACCAACGACACGCAAGTCAGGCAACTCGTTAGCCATCGCTAGTTGCACATATTTCCGTGCGTCGATACTGCCAAGCACCCACAATGCCCGCGCTCGTAGCTCCGGTCGAACTTCTTCCGTGTAGAAGGAATGCAATGCTGATTCCGCCTTGGTGCCCATCTCACGCAGCGTCTTGGCCGCAAGATACCGAGCCGACGTATTTGGGCTTCGGAGCGCGGCGATCGCTCCGTCGACAGATTCATAGATAAGCTTAGGAACAGAATACTGATCCTTCAAACTGCTTGGTGTGACACGGAAGAGTCTTCCGCGCTTCGTGTCGCCCATACGATGACCGCCGACGCCTGGATCGTACCAGTCGGCAATGAACAGCGACCCATCAGGAGCCGCAGAAACATCGACCGGCCGGAACCACTTATCACGAGTCCCCTCAACCATACCGGCTTGCGATGCGTTGTAGCCAGCACCTCTTGCGGATAGCGAGTAGACACGGACAGAGTTCGGACCAGGGTCGCAATGGATCAGCCCATTTCTGTATTCCCGTGGAAGCAGGTCACCCTCGTAGAACATGATGCCGGTGGGCGAGCCAGCTCCGGTTTGCAGCACGTTCGGGACAACTCCCGGATCATTCAAATGCCAATGACGAAGAGACACGTCGTCGTGCATTCCGGTTCGGGGCGCGGACCATCGTGCCCCGGACACTTCGTCAACATAGCCATAGTTGCCATGCTGCATGACGTAGTTGATGCGAGTGGCTCGATTGCCATCGTCATCATTATCGGATTGCCAAATCGTTCCGAAAGAATCGACGCACAACTCCCAGGGGTTCCGAAAATTCCAGCCGAGCGTTTCCACATTGGAACCATCCGGATCGCAGCGAAAGACCATCCCTTGTCGGTAAGGCTTGCCGCTATCGGCGGCTTCGCGCCCAGAGCGATCCACGACAGGCTTGCCATCGGGCCCTTTCAGTTGATGCCCTTCATTACCGAAGTTGAAGTACAGCTTTCCGTCCGGCCCCGGCACAACCGCGTGAATTCCATGGTCGTGATCCGCACCGCTGATTCCAGTGAACAACACCTGCTTGTCGTCGGCTTTCAAATCACCATCGGTTTCCGCCAACGCAAAGATGCTGTCGCCGGCAGATACGATCACGCGATCACCGAGCACACAAATGCCATGCGCGGAATCAACATCTCGTCCTTGATAGAACACCGTCTGCTTGTCGCACTGACCGTTTCCATCGGTGTCTTCCAGTACGAGAATGCGGTCGCCTTCCTCTCGCACTTCGTTGTACGGGTTTCGGAAGTGTCGGTAGTTTACGACCTCGCAGACCCAGACTCGACCAAGGTGGTCAACATCGATGTTGCTGGGGCTAAACAAATCGGGTTCGGAAGAAAACAACTTGACTGCAAGGCCGTCAGCGACATCGATCCCCTCGGTCGCATCAGCGGCCTCCCGCGAGGCCGGCTTTAATTCGCCTGTTGCCACATCACCCAACTCATGAAATCCCTTTTCGTCCTTCTTTTTCAATAAGACCAGATAGTCGACAAGGTCCAACAACTCCTGAACGGACATCGACTTGTGCAGATTCTCAGGCATCAAAGAGACGTCTCGCTTGATGAACTCTTCGACGTCGTCCTGCGTCGTTGTGCGCTCAACGCCCTCGGCAGTCTTTAGAGTGATTTCGTTATCGGTCTCGCTGACCAGTAGCCCGTTCAAGACCAAACCATCAACGGTGAGGATCGAATACTGCTCGTAGTTGTGACTGATTCCTGCATTGGGATTCAGGATCGCCACATACATCGCCTCGCGTGATAGCTTGCTGCCGATCTCTGATAGATCCGGTCCAACTTCTTTTCCCTTGCCATGGACCTTGTGGCAGTTCCCGCAAGTACCTTTGCCATTGAAGACAAGCTTCCCGTTCTTGCCATCACCCCGTCGACGAACAAGCTGACGGATCGGTGGCAGCGTCTCACCGGTTGTCGTCGGTTCAGGCTTCAGCAGTTTTTCCGCTTCACTGCGAATCGCCTCATTCGCTGAAGTCATCATCGCATTGTATGCCGGGAACTTGCATTCGCTGGGCAAGTCACCGTTGCGAGCAAGTTGGAGCAGGAATTCCTGGCCGGTTTTCGCACGGCCGAGCCCCGCGGTGGCCGCGATCTTGAGCGCACTGGACGACCGCCCGATCACCAGGGACTTCAGCAAATCTCGCGACTCTTTGTTGTTCACCAGCCCAAGTCCACCGGCTACCAAAACGGCCGCTTCATCGTCTTTCGACAACACTTTCGCCAACACATCAAGCCCACCGTTACGAATCAATAGCCGGATCGCCTCCGCTTGAAGACTGCCATCAATGTCTGGCGTCAGGAAACTCGCCAACCCATCTGCATGTCCGCTCAGTTCCAGCTTCGAGACTACGTTCAGGTAGCTTCGCTGCCCCTTGTGCGATTCCAAGTAACGATCAACGCCTGCCTGCACACCTGGGTTTTCACGGACCAGCTCAACACCCTTTGGCCCAAGTCGAAGCAGCGACTCCACGACCGCTTGGTCAGATTCACGCTGGCCAGCAGCTGCATCAACGACCAAACCGCAAGCAGCGGCCAGGACAATAAAACACGTACGCACCGGTCGATCTAAGAATTTCTGCATAACTTGTATCACGTGTTTGGACTGGGGGTTTCTCGCTTCAATCACAAAATCTCCATGGCAACTGCCTTGCGTGACAAAAAACTAATGTTTTTGTTCAGGAAGCCGCTTCACGTCAGTGGCAATCAACGGAAGCATGCCGTCAGCAAAAATGGCTTTCCGACGAAGGCGAAAACAGATTTGGGCTGTACCTTCACTCTCCCTCTCTCCACGCTGGAGCCGTGGTGTGACAGAGCCTTCGATCTTTTCAGAAGAACGTGAGATTTTCACTTGTGGCTACTCTCGCCAACGCGTGGAAGAGGGTCACGATCCACCGTCTGGTGATGGTAGCTGCGAACCTCGATGTCGCCGCACAGCTACCGTTCCTGACGTCGCATGTTGCGATTCGCCTTGCGATTCCCGCTTTTGAGCGGATCGACGGACTCGGCCGGCAATTGCGATGACAACTCCGCAATGACTTTCCGAGAATTCGCGGCGTGAAGCTTGTTGTTCCACTCAAAGGGATCGCTGGTATGGTCGTACAGTTCTTCCGATCCGTCGTGATAGCGGATGTAGCGGTGCGTTTCGTTTCGCAATGCGAAATCATTCTTCATGTGTGTTGTGAGAGCTGAGTGCGGCCAGTCTTGACTTGGATTCTTCAGAAGCGGAACGACACTCCGTCCATCCAACTTATGCCCAGGATCATTAAGGCCACAGAGCTGAACAAGCGTGGGATACAAGTCCTGCAAAGAGACCGTTCGCTCACAGACCGTCCCGCCACTCGTCATGCCAGGTACGCGAACCATCAACATCACATTGGTGGTTTGCTCCCAAAGGGCGTATTTGGCAAAGTGATCCTTCTCGCCCATGTGAAATCCATGGTCCGCCCACACGACGACAATCGTGTTGTCTTTGTGTGGACTGGCATCAAGCGACGCGATCAAGTCGCCGAACAATTCGTCGGCAGCAGAGATGCATGCGAGATAATGGCGAATGGTCGGTTCCCAGTGTCCCGAATCGGCCAGCGCCTTACGATCGGGCCCCTTCCTCGCATACTGTTTGCCGACCGCAGGAAGGTCGTTCAAATCGTCGGATTTGTAGCCAGGCGGCGGGAAAGAATACGAATCCGCAGGATACAGGTCGATGAATCGCTGAGGGACAGTCCAGGGGTTGTGCGGGTAGCGAATTCCGTGGGCAACGAAGAATGGACGATCGTACTGAGCCGCGAGACGACTTTTGGTGAACTTCGTGATTTGGAAGTCGCTGACCTCCGATTCATCGATCGCTCCATAAGTGAAGTTGGCCGGTCCGCCAACCGAATCCGGAATCGGAGAAGGCTTGGCTCGTGGAGCAAACTTGCCTTCGCCTCCTGCATCATCGTCCCACTGGGCCTGCCACTGCGCGACGCTTGGCCGGGAGTGATAGAGTTTTCCGCAACCGGCCGTGTGGTAACCTGAATCACGAAAGGCCTGCGGCAGTGTTTTGACCGAAGACAGTAGCGGTGAGTCCTGCCATTGCTGCCCATTGGTGTAGAGGCCCGAACGATACGGGGCGATGCCACTGAGGATGGCACTTCGCGACGGGTTGCACATCGTGCCGGGCGAATAAGCACGGGTGAACTGCAGCGAAGTTTTGGCGAACGCCTCGAACGCGGGCGTCTTCACGCCAGGGTAGTTTTGCATGATCGTTGGGTAGTTGCACAAATCATCGATCACGATGAACAGCACATTCATCCCGCTCGCCCGATTGATGTGCGTGTTTACCGAGTGGGCTGATTCGACGCGTTCGGTGGAAGCGGGTGTGTTTTTTGGGTTGCCTCTTTTGGGGCCACTGCCGTTCTTCTTCTTTTTCTTCTTCGATCCAGTATCTTTTCCGCGAGCCTGCTTGACCATCTCGTTGCCGGTGTTCATGCGATCAATGGCGGCCATCTCCGTGTCTTGCCCCAGATCGCCCTGCGACTTCATCCACTGCGCGAGTTGCGATTTGAGCGATGAGATTTCGCTGGCGTATTTGGGATCGGCTGCCAGATTGTTTTGTTCAAGTGGATCTGCGACGATGTCGTACAACTCAAATTCGGGCCGGTTGTAATAGCGATTGACCAGTGCAGTGGCGTGCGCATCATCCTCGGCGGCCATCGTCTTCCATTCCCTGAAAAACTCTTTCTTGTCGATCGAATTATAGAATCTGGCATCGGGATCGAGATTGTGAATCAGCTTTAATTGGCTTGAGCGCACGGAGCGGATTCCGTAGTGGTCGGGACCTGCGAAGATGCCGCGTGATGTCTGAATCCCGAACACGTAGTTCTTGTGGTGATCTGTCTTTCCTGTCAGGACGCCCAACATGCTTTTCCCGTCAAGCACATCGGGGATGTCACCACCTGCTGCTTCGAGAAACGTCGGCAGCACGTCGACATATTCGACCATCGCATTGCTCTGTGAACCGGCAGCAACTTTTCCGGGCCAGCGGACGATCATTGCGGATTGCAGTCCGTGGTCGTAACACGTCCATTTGGCAAATGGGAAACTGTTCCCTTGCTCGGATACGACCATCACGACGGTATTGTTTTCTAGATTGTGTTTCTTCAGGAGCGCTAGGACCTGTCCGACCTGATCGTCGTAGTAGGTAATTTCGGCCAGATACTTTGAGAATTCTTCGCGGGTCTTGGGCGTGTCAACGAAATACGGTGGCAACTTGACGTCCGCTGGCGGATACGCCGAAGCGTCCCCTTTGTTCCACGGTGCGTGCGGCTCGTTCGAGCAAATGAACTGACAGAACGGTGTTCTGGATTCAGAGGACTCCTGAAACAAGTTTTTGATCGCGTTCATATCCGGATTCTTCTTGCCGGAATACTCGAACGGAAACGCTTCTTCCGGTGAAATGTGTCGTTTGCCAGAAAGTGCGACGCGGTAACCGAGCGGCTTCAGGTGATGCACGACACTCTGCACGCCGTCTTTGATGAAGGTGTGGTTGGGATACGCGCCGCTCTTTACCGGATAGAGCCCGGTGTAGATGTTGTGCCGAGTAGGTGAACACATCGGCGCGGCTTGAAAGCAACGCTTCATCCGCACGCCCTGACTTGCCAGACGGTCAATATTCGGAGTCTTCGCTTGCCCGCCGTAGCAGCCGATATCCCGAAAGGTGCAGTCATCGGCAATGATGAACAAGAAGTTTGGCTTAGCGGCTCCCGCGTTTGAAGAGCAGGACACGATCAAAATCAACATTGTCGGGAGTATTGAATACACCGCTTTTTCGTAAGCGCGATTCATGCGATGCGTCCATTCATGTTTATCCGATTATGCATTTCAAATGTCGTGAGAAAGGGACAATACGTAGCGGCGTCGGCGGTCAATCTTATAGGCACGACCCATTTCGGCGATCTCGCGAGACTTAGAAATCCATTCGCTCTCGGAACCTTTGACCAAATTGCCCGAGGTCGGCAACGTCTACGTCGTCGTCGCCGTCTACGTCAAAGTCCGAATTGAAATGATCGTCGCCTGACCGGCTGCGGAAGGCTGCACCGAACTGGCCCAAATCAGCTACGTCCGTATCGCGGTCTCCATCGCCGTCGCCAAAGAAACGGAAGAAGCCATCGACTTCCTCGTCCCCGAAGGAGTAGTTCTCGGCCATGTTGGGACCACCACCCACCGTCGCGACGCGCCACGCTAGAATGTTGAGTTGGTAGTTTCCGTCCCTCAACGTATGGACGCCGTTGTCGCGTTCGACGACAAGGTTCCCAGGGCTTCCAAACCTCAACACGCTGATGGTTTTGCCGCTGTCCACTGTCGCGTTCACTATCGGGCTATCAACCACCTCGCCAGAATCGCGGTTGATCACCTGAAACGCTGAATCGGGCGTCGTGACCTCCGTGTCAAAAAGGGTGTGACCGGCGTTCCGCCGGGCAACACGCGAGTTCCGACAGCTTGTTGAATGCGACAAGAGCTCGGTTGGTGTGTGTACGGGCCATGATCTTTGCTTTACGTTCGTCATGAAATTGGTTCCAGTAATCGCTCTGATATGTAGCTCGAACATGGAGCATACTGCGAGCGCCTTCAAGTGACCAACGCATCCCACTGCGTTCCATTCGATCTTTCACCAAGTGCCGACACGCTCCTTTAATCACGCCGGAGCAAACTGGGTAGCCCATGTCGAGGTATTCATCGTACTTCATCCTCTGAGCATGTTTTTCAAGATAGCCCGTGATGCGTGCAAGATCATCTGCCGCTTCGCCTGTGAGCTTGTGCAGCGAACCCATACGACGCAGACCCCGGATGACGCTCTTGACTTCGCCAGCAAGTAGCCGACCCAAAAGATCACGGGTGAAAGCCTCTTTCATCTCACTGCTCTGGTGAAACAACGCGGCGGACGCCCAGATGTAAACTGCCACGTGCAAGAAATCGAGTATCTCAACGGTGTGTTGATCGCAAAAGTGCATCGCCGAGGTGTCCCACAAAGCCTCTTGGCCATCCATCAAGACAATTAATTTCTGATCCTTAGCTCGACGTGATTGCACTTCGGTGGCGAGCCAAGCTAACCCACTGTGAATTCCGCTAATCCGAATTTCCTGATCGTCTTCCGCATCGACCTCAATGGTTGGGAAGTGAGCCGTCGTGTGCTTGAACTGCGGTTCGGGACGTACCGTGGGTGCGGTCGATGTGTCGACTTGAGTGGGATCCTCTCGAAAGAGTGCGGCTAGTAGGTCTTCGGCCGTGCGATAATAAGGATCGACACTGTAGAGACTTGTGACTGTCGCCATGCGTCGATTGCCAGGACGTTTCTTGGCGGTTTGAAAGGCTTTCACTTTCGCGGCATCCTTTTTTAGCAACGGGACGCCTTTGCAGTCCGCCGTAGCGACGAGGAACTCCGCTTCTTCCTGCGGATCGGGTTTTGGGAGCCGATCCAAGAACTCCCCGGCGTCGACGCCCATGCTGAGATTGATCGCTTCCATGGTGTCGACCGAGAACTTGCCACCGAAAACCAGTTCCAAATGGTCTGCTGCTTGATTGAACGCCGCTTCGGCACAGAATGCCTGTGAGATTTCCTGGAGCAGGAAAGACCAACGTGACGGCGGTAGCTGCATCCGAGCACTCACCGGTCGCAGTGCAATCGTCTTGTTCTTTCCAGCGGCATAGGTAAACTCCTCGAAGGTGTGCATCCCAAAGATGGACCGAATGTGGGTGGTGGCGGTCTGCTCGCTGCGTTTCAAAACTGGCCCGCTGTCAGTGGCGACTTCGTCACCCAGATCACTGTTTCCTTGCATTGAAATGAAAAACTGCATTGCTTGGCAACCGATTGTCCTGAGAGCATCTTGAACGGATCGCTCGGTTTGATCGAACGAGTGTCCTTGCCTGGCAGCCTCACGAACACTCATACGGAGGTGATCGGCATGTTGCTTCAATTGCTCTGCAAGATCGGCAGGCGATTGCGGAGACTTTGTCGCCGAAGTGGGGTTGCCATTTGCACTTGAATGTTCGACGCTCATCTTAGCGGCCTCCTGCCGGTATGATTCGGATGTCGAGAACCCAGATCATGGCAGGTTGGCCGCTTTTTCGTTACCCAGATCGGCAATTCCTCACAGAGTGACCGGCGGAACGCCGGTCACACCCTGTCAAAAACTACTGCGACCTCGGTTACATTCGATCGATTCGAGGAATCGTCGTTAATCACGACGCGCTCAACGATCGGCGCCGGATCCGCAACGAGCGCCACAACATAGTCCTCGACCTCACCGTCGATGGCCGTTCCTGACGGATCGAGATCGCCTGCAGTACTCACCCGAATGCGTGCGTAGGTATTGCCAACAACGGCGCCATCGGGGATCGCAAAATTCAACGTCTGCAGGCCCGCAACCACCGGCACGCTGTCCAGGATCTGGTCCGTCGCGTCCCATGTCGCGTTTCCGTCAAAATCGAGCCAGGCGTCAACTCGTGCGACATCAGCATTTTGCAAGTCGATGTTGACTGCCGCCACCGAACTAGCCAGTCCAATCACGCCAAACATCACACCGTCCTCGTCGTTGCCATCCGCATCGGCGTTGGCGCTGGGTGCCCCTCAAATTCACCGTCTCGGGTATCACCCAATCGCGGCCCTGTCACTTCATGAGCGGCGCCATCGTCACCAACCAGGGTCGGATAGGGGGCGGGCGCGTCGCCAAAATCGGTCGACGGTTGGGCTGGAATGTAGGGCTTCGCAAACCACCAATCGGCCGCCTCGGAACTCGCAGTAGACACCATTTGAAACTCTTGGGTCAGCGGCGCGCCGCTGCTGTTATTCGTTCGCAACAACTGAAGGAATTTGCCGTCGAGGGCGCTGCTAATGTTGTGCCATCCGTAGATTTCGGGATCAATCGACCATTCAACGGAGTCTCCAGTGGTATCCGCTGGTGCGTAGTCCAGCTGAGAGCCGTTCCACCGAAGGAGCTTTCCATCATTTGCCGATTGAATGTACTTAGTTCCATTTCCGGAATTGCGCAACAGCCATTGTACGGCCACATCGTCTCGCCGAATCCAAGCAGTCTCGGGGCCTGCCGAATCATCGTTCTTAATCCGATGCTTGGCCTGCCGGTTGTAGATCATATAGGGGGTGTCGTTGTGAATAGTCGTGTCACCATCCCAGGCGGCGTATGCCTTTCCAAACGCAGTGATGTCGCCGTTGACGAAGAAGTCAGAACGTGGGGTCGACTTGGTCCAAGGACTATCTGCCAGACTTGTCCCTGAAAACAGGAACACGGCGTATTTGCTCAGGTTTTCTTTCGTCTCCGCCCGTCATAAAAACTCAAGAATGAAGCTTTGAATATCCTCTTCGGTCCAGTTTCCTGAGCCGCCGCTCCAATCGACAACAGAAAACTCAGTCAGCCAGACATCGCGGCCATTGGAAGCGTCCTGTGCCGCGTCAACTCGATTAAAGACACTTCCAACGTTGGGCCCCGCGTACCAATGCGCAGCACCGTAATCGGTCCGGTATCCCAGCTGATCGGCATCGTCCATGAAAGTGGCAAGCCAGGTGTTACTTGCGTTGATAGTTGCTGGCACTGGCGAAATCAGAGGTAAATCTAAATTTTCGAGCCGCGGCCAAAGCTCCAGCGCCCGCTCGACAGTCATATTCGCCTGCTCTGGACGATCCGGTTCGTTGAACCCAAGAAAGTACGACGGCTTCACATCGCGGTGCCAGTCACCGTATTTCGTATGCAGCGTCGAAAAGTCAGGCCAACCGGCTCGATGCTGCATGGGCACATAGAATTGATCTACAGGGAGATCGGGATCGCTACGATTCCAGTTGTAAGCCCACCCGGTCCCATAGGAACCCACCCAACCACCTGTGCCCTTTTTGAAATAGTCGTCTCGAAAGAACGGTTTCCATTCCTGCTGATTGATGGGATTGGTGGACGTATCGACGGACTGCTGTGTGAGCTCTGCGGACGATCCACCACTGGTCTGAATCGCCATCCCCGACCACACGTTGATCAGTTGGTAGTAGCCGGAATCTGTCGTCTCGAGCCGCCAGAGCTGATGCGGGGCGGCCGAGTATTCACCCTCAACAATTGCGGCACCTGACAGGAGCGATGCATTTTCCACCTCCAGTGCTCTGCCGCTAACCCTGTTGCGAATTCGGTACGCATCAAGTGCATAAGAATACAACAGCTGAAAACGACTCTCTTGAAGCAACAGGTTGCCAGAATCCGTTTGCGTGACGCCTGCCTCGGAAGCAACCAGTACATCGCTGCTTCCTCGTGCAGCAATCCGAAACCATGCATCGCCGAATTCAGCGAATTGAGTGTCGGGTTTTGCCGCTCTTTGGACGGACGTGCCAAGCGGGAAACCCGCTTCACTTTCGTTACTGTTCGTTCTCGGAAGAACAACCAATTCCCTAATGCGTCCATAATTCTGGTCAAAAGTCAATCGAACGTTTTCAATCGCAACAACCTCAGAGAAGTTAACAACAAGCTCCGCTGAGGTATTTCCTGTAACCGAGTTGCCCGTGGCGGTTCCAGACGAAACGCTACTAATCGGGGCTGAGATCCAGTCAGTACCGTCATAGAATTCAACGTTGAAGTCAGCAAGCGGATCCGAGACACTGCTTCCGTTTTGAAAGCCAGAGTACACGTGCAAAGAACCTACGCGGTGCGGACTGACGAGCTTGGCCTCAATGGTGTTCGGTTGTGTGCTCGACGGATCCGCCAACCAGCGTGAATTGTCGGCAACCAAACCATCGACCGCATTGGCTGCATAGTAGACTCCCTGCGCATTTTCAAACACCGACGACACTGTCGGCGCGCGCTGCGAAGCTAAATTGAGGTTCACGCCCGTGCCTAGTGGATGCCCCATTCCACCATTGGGCGGCAGAAGAACAAACTCCTTTACCCGAATAGCGGAAAGTGCGGTGTAGATACGAAAACGCGTCGCGTTCTCCACAGCCTGGGGGAAGATTAGATTCAGCTCCGTGTTGGTGTTTTCCGACACGCTCACAATCGTTTGCCAGTCCGAACCGTCGTGGTACTGAATCTGGAAAGCACTTGGTGCGTAACCGTCGTCTAGCCCAAATAAAGCTGGACCGACCCAACGGGATATGGCGTTTGCAGTTGCACCTCCAACCAGTGTGGCCCTGAGCCTCCGGGATACCAAACCGAGTCGTTAGAAACAACTCCATTAGTCGTTTCGCTGGGCTTGGTTCCGCCGCCACTTAAGTCCGCGTTTGTGTACTGGAACTTGGTCAGGTTCAAAACCGGGTACTCCGGCCCTGCCAACATCCGGCGAGTCTCGAGCCCCTCGAAACATAAGCGGCGTGTGAAAGATTTCCGTTTATTTGGTCCACGCATCATCGAGCACACGAGCCATTCCTGCTTTAACGCCTGATCGCTATTGAACTGTTGTAATATGTTTGTAAGGGCCTCGAAGGCAGGGATTGCAGCGTCTGGGGCATTCTCCGGACGTTTGCGCCCCAATCAATCGCAACGTTGGAGGCAATTCAGAAGGGTGCTCCTTGCTCATGAAAGCATGCACGAGTCCACCACCGTCCCAGGCTCGTTCTTGTGTCTCACGGACGACGATCAGCGTGATAATTCCGTTCGTGTCTGACTCAATGAAATCTCGGATCCGGTCTCCTGAGACGCTAACACTTCCGGCTTGCACACCAGCGAGTAGATAGAAAATGCATCTCGTCACTGTAACGTAGCTCATTCGGAAACCTGTTCATTCGGGTCCGAGTTATCGGCCATACCCTCATCTCGTGCCCGAATGGCGTCCCAATCGACGTCACTCTTTGGTTCGAGTTTTCGAGTCTCCGTAGATTGTGTACAACCAGCGACCCCGGCAATGGGTAGACAAATCAAAAGAGAAAGTAGCCAGGTGAGGCCTACGTCGTGTTTGAGCTTCATAGTGTTAACCGTTTGGGCAATGATGAGGTTTTCTGGATTGATCCACTTGACGTTAGAAATCATTCTCGATTCTCTCTTTGCCGCCGATCGAGCCAAGTGCACCCCAGACCCCGTACGGGCTTTCGCGACCTTCATTGTTGTAGTCTTTAGAAATGCTATCGGCGTTGCGATCACCGGCGTCAATGGAGTCTGTGATGAATTGGACTGAACCGTCTGCTAATAAAACATGTGCCCCA
>NZ_ANOG01000191.1 GCF_000346295.1 Rhodopirellula maiorica SM1
AGCCGGTTCGTCCGCGAGCGTCGTGACGTGCTCTGACTGGGGCCTCCGGGAACCGGGAAAAGTCATCTGGCCCAAGCGATCGGGTTGTCGCTGATCCGCGCCGGGAAGACGGTGTATTACCGCAGCATCTTTGACGTTGTTCGTGACTTCCTTCACGACGAGGCGCTCGATGGTCACGAGAAGATTCTCAAACGGTATCTCGAACCGGACTTGTTGATTATCGACGACATGGGAATGAAGCAACTTCCCAAACGAAGCGGCGAGTACTTGTTCGAGGTGATCATGCGTCGGCACGACGTCCGCAGCACGATGATGACGAGCAACCGTCCGTTGGAGGAATGGGGCAAGCTGATCGGCGATGTGCCCAGTGCGACGGCGATCCTGGACCGGTTCCTGCACCATAGCGATGTGATGCAGATCACAGGTCGAAGTTACCGGATGGGAAATTCGGGAAAAATTTCAAACAGTACCAAAGCGCCAACCGAGTCAACGACCGAAGAAGCTTAAGTCAAACAGTACCACTCGGGCCGAACCAGGCTCACCTTCTCCAACTGGTACCGTTTGAAGCGCCAATAGGTGGTACCGTTTCAGACACAAACTGACATCAGGATTTGAAGATCCAAATGGCTTTAGGTTAATTGTCGACATGACACTTCCGTATCGAGCGCATTTAGTGACTCAATTTGAGTGCATCTGATCGGAATGAACTGGACACTCAAGCCAACCTGGGATGGACATCATGATCGATTGACTCGGGCGTCATGTACATTTCGGAATCACATATGTTTTGAGATGCTTCCAAGTTCTCACAACCAACCGGTAATCTATCTTTCGTTCTTGGCGCCGCTACGGAAGCCTTCAGGAAAGAAACCCAAAAAGCGTGCCAACTGAAATCGAGCTAAGCTTTTCCCGTCAATAGAGAATATCCATTGACGGATACAATTCAGGCGACTTTTGCCTGCAGTGACCAACGATTGATCTTGCATGTATTACTTTTGCCCTTATTTGCATCGCAACGCGATCATTGGTTCGCCGACCTGCAAAGTCCTAATTCAGTTTCAACAACGAGCTTTCCGACTGATCACCACATGTCAGTCGCAAGATGAAGTAGCCGGGGCGGACACGGCTACCATGACGGTCCTCCAAATTCCACTCGACTGTCGTTGAATCGCCTGCGATGTTTTCAATCGTGATGATTTCTTCCCCGAATCGATCCCAGATTCTTAGGGTGGCCGTCTGGTTTGGGTCAGGGCATGTCACTGGAATGTGAATTGATTCTCCTTGACTGGCTCGGGTCAAAACAGACGCGGGCATAACATGACGACTGCTCGCAAATGCTCTAGCTGAGCTTCGACTTGTATCGCTGGCTTCGTACTTGTAAACAGTGACGCCTGATGAATAACCCACGGTCACTGGGGTCCCAAAAAACCGAAATCGGTTAATGGCTCGTCCGATCTCGTTTGCGTCACGCCAAGTCTTACCGCCGTCAGGCGTTGCGCTGCTAGACTGCCGTTCAAACTCCCGGTCTCCCCATCCGCCTACCCATCCCACGTTTTCGTCGATGAATCCAACACCCTCTAAGTTGGCATTTCGCTGAGGATCATTGATGGGAAGTCGTTCCCAATTCTCACCACCATCAGTCGTTTTCAAAATCGCACCGACATCAAAGGCTTCAAGGGAAACAAATCCAACTTGTTCGTTTATGAATTGAATTTTCCAACCCCACTCGCCCTTGACCAAGTCATCTGCAATTGAAGCCAGCTTATTCTCCCAGGTCGCTCCACCGTCATTCGTCTTAAGGACGACAGGAAACGAGTTGTCGCGAACTTGCGGTTCGTTGGGATCGATCTTGCCGCCAACGACCCAGCCTGTACTTTCGTCGGTAAAAAAACAGTCGATCAACATGTCTGCCCAGGCTTCCATGGGGAAGGCTGCGCCGGGGTCCGGCCTTGTGTTCGGTGTTCTAGAGGGAGAGCATAGAGAGATGCTCTCTCTTGCGACGGAGGATTGCCATGCCTAGACGGCCCCGGGTCCAGTTCCCTGGCACCAACTACCACGTCGCTACTCGTGGTGAGGGACGCCGCAAGCTGTTTCACAATCAAGGCCACTACGAGAGCTGGGGCCAAGGTTTGGTCTGTCGGGCGTGGACAGTGTATCGAATCTGGTCCGCCGAGCGGAACGGCGGTACAAAGAGTCCTCGCGGTGGCGTCAGGATGCAGCCAATATTGAATGACAACTTCACCTGAACACCGAAACACAAGTCCTGACCCCGGCGAATCCTTCCCCAGTGCGACCATTGCCACCCGCCCCGTCTAAATCATTGGCGAAATAGGCTTGAGTTGTTGCTGCTGCTTGCGTAGCTTCGATCGACGACGACGACTTTCTTCGGCCCTCTCCTTCGTCTCACGAGCCGACCGAAACATTTCAGGGAACTTACGTTCCAATTCTCGTTCCACTTTCGCTTGGATCACCTCCTCGATGAGTTGCCGATCCGTTTTGACGCAATATCGCTTTTCCGATGACGATCCACGCAAAGGCTTTGTCGCATCCAATGATGACACATGGAATGGTAATATCGCGATTTGGTCTTGAGCACTTACGTCATTGCTTAAAACGATTGCCAACAGAGGTAACGAAAGAAAGGCGAGTAGTTGTTTCACAGTCAATTTCCGTTTTTGATGGTTTCTGAAACAGAGCCGAGAAAATAGTTAAAACAAGAGTCTCTTCGCTATACTATTCGCAGCGAATTTGGAAATCGACGATGAGCTGCGGTCCAACTCTCGTGACAGTCCGAAAAAACAAAATGGGTCAAACCCGTTGGCGACAATGGTACAGAGGAAAGGCTACTCAATAGAATGATGATCGCATCGATGAGAGCTCGACTTTGCACGGCCTTAATGGTTCTAGGTTTGGGTTGCTGTTGCTTTGGATTTACCGCTGCACAGGAAACAGGGCCCAATGATTTGCAGAAATTCCACTTTCGACTTACAAATGCAAACCAAGTAACTGTGTGGTATGAGGAGAGGATATACGTAATTCGCGATAAAGTGCTACTAAATGAACTCACTCGCAGAGACTTCTGGCCCGTTGATATCAATTTAAAAACGGATAACCCAAACGTCCCTGACGGTAAGGGCATGCTCGGTCTTTTCATCAGTGATGGTACTGGAGTCTCGGGTATGGTTTTAATTTATGGCCTACCTTTTTTTCGCAGTGGATACCATCCCCAACCAATGGGGCAGTTTTGCAATCGCTTGATTGAAGAACTAGGGAAACTTTATGAATCGAAGAGCACGCCAATTGAACAACGAATGGCGAATGCAAATTACCTTACGGATAGGATTTTGTCATTCAGGCCGGCAGTAAAGACAGAAGACAGTTCACCTGGTAGTGACCAACGGGATGGCAAGCCATTAATCGATCAGAATGATCTACCAAGCGTCGAATTCGTGAATCCATTTGAATAGCATTTGGTATCCGCGCAATGCGGCAAGCCACTGTGCGACGATGGATGAAAAATCAAAATGGGTCAAGTCCCTTTGTTTCGTTCGCAAACGCGGAAGGCTGATGAAATGCCCAGATCACCACGAGCAGACGAAGCGGGAGGGCTTTACGACGCCCTAAACCGAGCAAACTTAGGTGCGAAGATTTTTCGCAAGCAAGGCCATTTCGTTGCTCTCGGGAAAGTCCATTACGAAACGCTGCGGATTTATCAGGTCGAACTCTACGTCTATCTCGTCCTCCATTGTTTCGGGTATATTAAGTGGAAGATTAGCCGATCGCCAATCCTGATCGTCACGTCAATTTCAGCTTCCCAGATAAAGTGATTTCCCTACAACAATTCGATCCGATTCGTTCCCGCGTTGCTCAGGCTGCAAAGATGTCGCCTGAGCAACGCGTGCTTGCTGGACTGGAGCAATCGGAACTTGCCATTCGCGTGGTCGAGGATGGGATTCGCGACCAGAATCCGCTTGCGGATGACGTGACGATCAAGCGATTGTTGAGCGAACGGATTGAGTTGATGCGCCGGCTACAAAATAGAACGTTGGCGAAAACGTGAAGCTGCTAGAATCGGTTTCGCGAATCATCGTCGGTGAAGGCTGCGCCGGGGTTCGGCCTTGTGTTCGGTGTTCTAGAGGGAGAGCTTAGAGAGCCGCTCTTTCTTGTGCTGGAGGATTACCATGCCAAGCCTGCCCCGGATCCAGCTCCCTGGCGCCAACTACCACGTCGTCACCCGTGGTGAGGAACGCCGCAAGCCGTTTCACAATCAAGGCCACTACGAGAGCTGGGGCCGAGGTTTGGTCTGTCGGGCGTGGACAGTGTATCGATCCTGGTCCGCCGAGCGGAATGGCGATACAAAGGGTCCTCGCGGTGGCGTCAGGATGCAGCCAATATTGAATGACAACTTCACCTGAACACCGAAACACAAACCATGCCCCTGGAGCAGCTTTCTCGTCCGACATGGCCCAAGGTGCGCAGAGACGTTTGATAGAATGATTATTTGGCAAAATGACTTCCAGGATCGAGGTGGTCCGATATTTAATCATTTTGCCCGCCAATCATTTTGCCAGTTCTCAATCCAGAGTCGTCGGGGCTTCGGCAGGGTCAGCAGCGAGGTTCGGGATTTGTACGCGGCAACTGCCGCCTGCCCGTCTGATT
>NZ_ANOG01000192.1 GCF_000346295.1 Rhodopirellula maiorica SM1
GGGCGTCGCTGCGCTACATGTGCCTGAAACGGGGATCGTCAACTATGCCAAGGTATGTGAGACGATGCGACAACAGATTCAGCGTGGCGGTGGAAAGGTGATCCTTTCGTACCAAGTAAAACGGATCAACGCCGCCGCGTCGGAGGTGGCGATCACGGATTCGAAAAATCGCACGATCCATTGTGGACGAATGATCAATTGCGCGGGTCTGCAAAGCGACCGTATCTTGCGAATGGCAGGCGGGCGACCCGCAGTGAAAATTGTGCCATTTCGTGGCGAGTATTACGATCTTGTGCCAGAACGCGAGCACCTGTGTCGGCATCTGATTTACCCGGTTCCCGATCCTTCGTTTCCCTTTTTAGGAGTCCATTTCACGCGGATGATCGACGGCGGTGTGGAGTGTGGTCCCAATGCAGTTTTGGCGCTATCACGACACGGATATGATTGGCGGACGTTCCATGCGAGCGACTTGTTCGAGACGCTTCGCTACGGCGGTTTTTTGAAGTTGGCTCGCAAGTATTGGCGGACCGGGGCGGGCGAAATACACCGCTCGCTACGCAAAGCGGCATTTGTTTCGGCATTGCAGAAGCTGATTCCGACGATCCGCGGATCCGACCTGCGACCCGGCCGCGCTGGCGTGCGAGCACAAGCGGTCACGCCCGAGGGTGAATTGGTGGATGATTTTTTGATCGAGACCACCGATCGTGCGATCCACGTGCTCAACGCCCCCTCGCCTGCGGCAACCGCATCGCTGGCGATCGGTGGTAAAATCGCCGACCGATTTGAAACGCTGCAAACGAACTAGGAAGACGTTTCGTACGGCGTTTTCCGAGGTGTATGCGATTCGAATCATGGCGAATCCAGGACCGGACGCTTGACGAATCAGGGGGCGAAACACTAGGTTTTCTGCTGAACCAAAGCCGATGACGCGTGTCCTTGGCTCTGACGAACCTCCTTTTTCAACGAACCCGATTCCGATATGACTTTTGAGACCCGCCCACGAAAGGGATCTGATTTTGCTGGCCTTTCGGTCGCGATTGTCACGCCATTCACTGATGGTGAGGTGAACTATCCGCGTCTGAAAGAGCAAGTCGAATTCCAAATCGAAGCCGGCACGCGTTGTATTGTTCCTGTGGGAACGACCGGCGAATCGCCGACGCTTTCGCACGACGAACACGAAAAAGTGATCGCTGAGGTGATTCAGTGCGTGGCGGGACGCGCCAAGGTCATGGCCGGTACCGGCAGCAACAGCACCGCCGAAGCGCTGCGATTGACCAAGCGAGCCGCGGCCGAAGGGGCCGATGCAACGCTGCAGGTCGCACCCTACTACAACAAGCCGACGCAAGAAGGTTTTTACCAGCACTTCAAAGCGGTGGCCGAAGCGGTCGACATTCCGGTTTGCGTGTACAACATCCCCGGCCGTTGTGGTAAAGAGATCGAAGTCGAAACGATCCAGCGGCTCGCGGAGGTCCAAGGGATCACGATGGTCAAGGAAGCGACCGGAAAATTGGATCAATGTTCGGCGATCGTGGGCACGACGGATCTGACCGTGTTGAGCGGCGATGATTCGCTGACATTGCCAATGATGAGTGTCGGTGCCGAAGGGATCATCTCGGTGGTTGGCAATTTGGTGCCGCGAGACATGATCGAATTGGTCAATGCGGCCGCGAGTGGCGATTTTACAAAAGCAATGGCGATGCATCACAAGCTGTTCGCTCTTTGCCAAAACATGCTCGGATTGTCGACCAACCCGATCCCACTAAAAGCTGCAATGATGATGGTCGGCCGCGACTCGGGCGAGTTGCGATTGCCAATGACCACCTTGGACGATGCTTTGATGGAAAAGCTCAAAGAAACCTTGTTCGCCTACGGCATGAATTCGGCGCTGGTGAACTAGCAGCGACCGCGATTTTGGGACCGCGACTAAAGTCGATGCCGATTCACGGACGCACGTTTAGTCGCGGTTGCCGACTGCGGATCAATTCGCTTTCATAAGCACGACGTACGGTGACTCGCTTGGCCGGACTGTCGCTCGGGAAAACGTGCAGCTCGACGGTCACTCCGGCCGACGCTTCACTGCGGAGATACTCGGCCAGCGATGCTCGGTCGCTTGCAGCCAAGTGACCGCTCAGCCGAAGTCGCAAATTCTTGGCTTCACCGATGTACAAATAGCCGCCGGCTGTGCGAAACAGATAGACTCCTGGTCCGTCGCTAATCTCCTCGGACGCGATCGACTGTTGTAGCTTTTCTAGCGAGTACGTTTCAATCTTGCGTTGCCAATCTGCCACGCGGAGCACCAATTCGGGTTTGAGTGCCCGGCGTTTTCGCAGCGATAGTACCGCTTTGCGGATCGCGACGGTGTCGGTTCCAGAGGCGATCTTCTGAGCTTCGTGATCGAGTTCCTTGCGAAACGCCGGATCGGCGAGTAGCGTGTCGCTGGAAATGCGATGTCGATCCATCACCACGCGAGCGGCAATTTCGGCGATGGGCACAATCGATTCATCAACGGGTTTGCCACGCCGGGTTGCCTTGGTAGTCAAGTCTCCTGATTTGCGCAGCTGCAATAACGCCAGCAACGCGTCGCGTTCAAAGTGTTCCGAATGCGTCTCGGTGGCATTGAGTTCAGAAAGGAATCGAGCTCGCAGCGAATCTTGGATCATCACCTCGTCGGCACTGAATCCGCCCGAAGCGGAGGCAAATGCGGCATCGATTTCGGCATTTGAAAAATCGTGACCCGTTGCCGGAACGGCTACCAGCCCCAGGATCGTCGAGATCAGAGCGATCCAAGCCACCTTTGTGAGTGAACGCGATAAAGTTAAGTTCATGGTGATCCACTTTGTTGGGGGCGCGGCGGTCGTCGTGAACTTCCCGGATGCCAATGTTTATTCCCTTTGCAGCGTATCACAGCCATGCGAATTGTTCTCTGTTTCCCGGTCACTGAAAAACATATTCAACAAATTCAAGCGGCGGCGCCTAACGCCGAAGTGGTCAACGCGGGACAGGAACGGATCGATGAAATGTTGCCCACGGCCGACATTTTCATTGGCCACGCCAAGGTGCCGGTCGATTGGGACCGGGTGCTCGAGGCAAATCGGTTGCAGTGGATCCAGTCGTCGGCGGCGGGATTGGATCACTGCTTGGTTCCGGGGGTGATCGATTCGGATATCCCGGTCAGCAGTGCGTCGGGATTGTTCGCGCCCCAGGTCGCCGAGCAAACGTTTTCGCTGCTGTTTGGATTGCTGCGGTCGCTGCCATTGTTTTTCCGTGCCGAGGCAAAGCGTGACTTCACGCGGCTGCCGACGGACGATCTGCGCGGCAAAACGGTCGGCATCGTCGGCTTGGGCGGCAATGGCCGGATGATCTCGCGAGTGCTCGCCCCTTGGGATGTCCGCATCGTCGCCACGGACTACTACCCCGTCGATAAACCTGACGAAGTGGATGAGTTATTGCCCGCGGATCAGTTGGACGATTTATTGGCGGTCAGCGATATTGTGATTCTGACGTTGCCGCTCAACGCCAGCACCCAAGGGTTGTTCGACAAGGAACGAATCAGCAAAATGCGGCGGGGTAGCTATTTGATTAACGTCGCGCGAGGAAGCGTGGTTATCGAATCGGCACTGGTCGACGCATTGGCTAGCGGGCATCTTGCCGGTGCCGGGTTGGACGTGACCGAGGTCGAGCCGTTGGCCGAAACGAGTTTGTTGTGGGACGACCCGAAAGTCATCATCACGCCGCATGTGGGCGCGCAGTCGTATCGGCGTGTCGACGACACCGTCGATATGGCTTGTGTCAACTTGAAACGTTTTCAAGCCGGCAAACCGGTGTACAACCGAGTCGACAAACAACTTGGGTTCCCGCACCCATCGGTGATTTGGCGCGGAGAAACCGAGTGAGCAGTCCACGCGGGATCCGAGCGTGCGACGCGGTGATTCACGACCAGAACGCCAGAGAAGGGGGGCGGCAAGTGAGCGGGCCGATCACGCTGCCACAAGCGAGTGCCGAGGATTTTGTGGACGAGTTCAACCGCGTCTATGCCTCGATCGGTTGGACAATCCAGCGGTTAGGTGGGCGGCAGCCATGTTCGCCGGTGAACGAACGACAAGAGGATGCGTCTTAGCACGCAGGCAGGGCTTCGCTGCAGAGCACGGGGGCTTCGCTTCAAACCAAAAAAATCCTCGACGGCTTTCGTGGCAGCCGCCGAGGATTTCGTTTTTCTCTTCGCATGACTAGGGGAACGTTGCGTTATCGGATGGGGATGCAACGGCTAGTCGATCATTCTATCTTGTCGACTTGGTTGGACTACCAACCAGCGCCACAGCTAGGCTCAGCACATCCGCAAGGAGCAGGTGCAACTTCGCATCCGCAAGTAGGAGCAACTTCGCATCCGCAGGTAGGACCAGCGTCGCAGCAGTTGTGGTGCTTGTGGAACAAGCCCTTCAAGAATCCTTTGACCTTGTCGCCACAAGTTGGGCCGCATTGTTGTGGGCAAGCTGGCTCGCAACCGCAAGCTGGCTCGATGACTTCGCAACCGCAAGCTGGCTCGACGCACGAGTCACAACCGTGGTGCTTGTGGAACAAGCGTGACAGAAGACCTGGCTTAGCGATTCCGCAACCGCTGTCGCAGCAAGGCTCTGCTCCGCAAGTTGGCTCAACAGCACAACCGCAAGCAACAGGTGCTTCGCATCCGCATGCGGGCTCTACGTCACAACAGCTATCACAGCCCTTGTTACAAAGTTTGTCGAACAGGCCGAATGCACTTGCATTGACCGATGAGCTAGCGACGAAGGCAACGGCTAGCAAGGCGGGAATGAATACACGACGCATCGTGGTTATCTCCAAAAGTTTTTTTAGGTATGGGAAGGTTGAGCTAGCACTGCCGCGTTAGGGCCAAGCCGATCAAAGCGAGCGACTTGTGGAAGTGCGTAACCCTGATCAACGGAAGTCAGACACAGCGAACCACGTTGACTTGTGATACGACAGAGCTAGCGAGAGTGAAGCGGATTAGCGTTTCCCTCTCACACAATGAAGTATCGACGCGAATAGCGAATCAGCAGACAAGTTCCCTGGAGATTCTTGATCCTGCTAGCATTTTGGTTGGGGACGTATTGGTGGTAGCAGTTGACGCGGAAAAACGGCCGCACGATCGGCACGGAATCCCACAAAACACGTTGTGGACGGGGCTCTGTATCCCCCGAAAACCGGTGCGTTTTAGGCCAAAGTCGCGATCGGAGTCGCTGAAAGAGGTAGCGAAACTCGCAGAGAGTTTCGGTTTTAGTCGCGTGGGCGAAAGTCTCTGCGACTTTCGCTACCGTTGATTCGCGATTTCCTTATAGGGCAAAATCCCGTTAGCCGTTTGAACGCTAGCGGGCTGTTGATTCAATGAGCCGCTCGCGCGTCAGCAGCCGGGTTCCACGTATTACCCGGTGCCTTGCGGCCCTCGGCTCAATAATACGATTTGCATTTCTACTAAATCAACAGGCTGCTAGCCCCGGTTGAATGTCGGAACCGTGGCAAAGCGGCTAATACACGGAACGACTCCTGTCCAGCTGCTTAACCGTTTTGCCAAGGCAAACGGCAAACGCCCCATTGGCCACAATTTTCGTCCACCGCGACTTCGATCCATGTTAGAGCGTCGCCAAATTTCGCTCGCGTTGCCTCCCTCACTCGCTCGGCGATCACGCGAGCGATCTCTTCGGCGGTGGTGTTGATCACCGGCAGAATGACGCAATCGTCGTTGGGAAACACCCAGCGTCGGTCGCGAAACCGGGCCGTCGTTTCAGTCTCGTCGCTGGTGACTTTAATTTCCGCGTGATCCTGCGGAAGAATAATGTGATGATCTAATCGCGTTGTCTGCTCCAGCACGGCGTCGCGAAGTGCAATAAAGTCGACCACGTAGCGGTTCTCGTCGAGTGGTCCTTCGACGCTGGCGCGAACGGCATAGTTGTGCCCATGAATCCGTTCACAAATATCCCCGGCAAAGGTAATGAAGTGAGCTGCCGAGAAAACAAACTGCTCTTTGGTGACGTCAACGCGAAAAGTGGCTTGGGTCATCGTGGGGTCTAATAACGTGTAAAGAGTAAGAAGACGAGTTTCACGACATGGGGTTGCTGCTCGCCTGCGAACGTATTTGGCTCGTTGTGTTTTTTAGTTGCGCCGCTTCTCTGCCACCTCTCCTCCCGACTTCGTCGGTGGAGAGGTAACTAATAATACGAATAGCGCTGCGGCAATCAGGTCGGCGGTGGTTCCCGGGTTCAGCCGATTTCCATCGCTGCGAAGGTAGGCATCAAAATCTCGAAGTGCGACACTGTCGCTTTTGTCCAATTTACTTGCTCGCTGCTGGACGGCCATTGCAACCTCCACACCACACTTACGTGCGATCAAGGTGTCGGGATGTTGAGCGAGCAAGTCAATGTGGGCGTCCGCGACGCCCCCCAGAATGGCTCCGTTGGCTTGGATCGCATTTTCGACGAGCGGAACGATCCGGCCGAACAAGTCTTTGAATCCGTTGGCATATTGGTAGGCGACCGCGTCTCGGTGGGCCGCCAATCGCATCGCGGCGATCAGGTCGGACCCCGAGGTGGCGGCGTCGCGAACATCCAGTTCGTCGGCTTCGCCGAGACCGCCAGCATTTGCATCGCGTATCGCTGCGAAGATACAGGCCGCATCATCTTCGTTTTGACCTTCTAGCAATGACGCCACTGCGGCTTGCAAGTCGGCGTGGATGTCTCGATGGGCAACCTCGGCAATCGGTCCGATCAATAGTAAGATGCCAAGATTAACATTGGATCCGACGGCGAGTTTGGTTTGACGAACGGCTCCCAGTACACTTTCGCTGAAGTGCCGGCCTGGCATCGAAAATGCCTCCGCAGCAATCTCGGCGGCCGCGATAAAGTCAGCGTAGTTCAAATTGCTGAAGGAGCGGCCGGGATAGACATTCCCTGCCTTGGGGGCGGTCGCTTCGAGGACACAAGCCCAGCGAACGGCGTCGCCAATCGAGGTGATTTGCGATCGCAGCGAGACCAATGGATCACCGGACATCGCCGTTGCCTTCCGGAGGTGTCGACGCGGGATGCGGCGGATGGGGATCGGCCGTACTGGTTTGCAGAAAATTGGCGATGGCCGCGATCACTTCCTCGTTCGCGTCTTCGATTACATAATGTCCCGCGTCAGCGATCTCGACCGTTTTCGCGTCGGGCCAAACCTGTTCGAAACGACGCAGACATTCAGGACGGAAGCACCAATCTTTCATCCCCCACACCAACAGCGATGGGACGGATGCCAACGTTGGCAGGTCGGATTCGAGTTGACGCAGCGTCGACATCGTCGGATGTTTGCCGGTCAGCGGAATGTCGCGGACGAAGGCATCGTTGGCGACCCGATTGGTCCACGAGTTGTAAGGAGCCAACAAGCCGCGGGCGGCGTCTTTGGATAGCGAGTTGCGGGACATCGCCATCGTGATCGCAGCGCCGGCAAATGCATTCAGCCCACGAACGGCGGCCGAGCCCAACACGGGAATGCGGCAAGCTGCGATCCGCCAGGGGACATAGGGTGGTGGAAAGGCGGCCGTGTTCAAAAGAACAATGCGTTCGAGCCGGTCACGGCGTTTCAGCATTGACGACAATCCGATGGCGCCGCCCCAGTCATGAGCGATCAGCGTGACCCGTTTCAAATCGAGCGCGTCGATCAAGTGGACCAAGTTGTCGCGGTGGTCTGATAAGCGGTAGGGAAATTGGCCCTTTTCGGCATTGTGTCCGCGTGCCGGTTTATCGCTGCGTCCACACCCCAGATGGTCGACCGCGACGACACGGTGGGTCGGGCTGAACCGCTCGACGATGGAACGCCAGTAAAAACTCCAGGTTGGATTCCCGTGCACGCACAGCAGCGTCTGTTCGCCGGCGCCTTCATCAAGAAAACGCAGGGTGTGCGATCCAATGGTCAATTCGCCTGATTGATAAGGCAACAAGTCTTCGGCAATCGATTTCATTGCCAAAGTGTCGCTAAGTTTTGCGACTTAGGGAACCACCCGTGAAACACAAGCAGGAAACAGGGAGAGTGGGA
>NZ_ANOG01000193.1 GCF_000346295.1 Rhodopirellula maiorica SM1
CCTGACACCTTTAGCCTGCCTCTGACACCTTTAGCCTGCCTCTTCTCCGACCCACACAGAGACATTCGGGCTTACTGAAACCAACGAAGAAAATGTGAGTCCGTTGCCAATATTCGTTTACTCCCATCGAATAACGAACCATCAATGGACCGATCTCCACAACAGGAAAACTACAATGCCCGGTTTCTTCGAAATACTCATCATTGCCGTGATCGTCTGCGTTCTCGGCGCTGGTGCTTTTCTGCTTTTTCGCGCTGGCACCCGAAAGTGAATTGCGGATCCATCAACGCTGATGCACTTGCGTAAATCGTACTCCGAATAACCATCCCGATCGGGATAGGGGGCCGGATTGCTCCGGCGCCCCTCCCACACCACAAACGCATGCGGGTCCGCACAATAACGATTCAAAGGGGGGCGATTCGCCGCGAGGATGCAATCGGTTGCGGGCGTTCTTCTAGACTTGGGTAAGCCCTCCCTCTTTAGGTGCACGCTGGATAACGCACGCTGGACTCCCGACGTTTTGGATAGACGCCATGGGCCGATACCGCTAAATGCGAACGGCCGAGCTTCCCGGTACGACAAGCCTAATGACATCAGGTTGCGAAGACGTGTTTTCGACTTCCTCCGCTGTTTCCAGAAACAAGCCGCAATCCGTGTTTATTTCGACTCACGCGAACTTGGTCCAGCTTTACTGTTTTCAATCTTTCGTTGGACATCGGCTGCGAAGCATTTGTGCTGGCACCCATTACCAGTTTCTTTGGGTTCAGACATGTTCCTGCCCCATTCATTTTCCTGCCGCAACCTTCGGTTGCCTTCTTTTGACCGGATGTCAGGAAGGATGGGCGGGCCGAAGTAGGTAGCCTCTAGGTAAATGCCGTTCGGCAGTCACCCGGCTGAAAGGACCGGCAAAAAGATGGGTGGCAAAAAGATATTGAGACCGATTGATGCTTGGCAAAGGAAAGATGATTTCATGCCTCACCGATTTTCTAACCTTCCATATTTTAATCGATTGTGCTCCTTTTCCGTAGTGACTCCTGCCGTCGCTTCGCGACTCTGTGGTGGCTACTACAACGCCGCACCCCGGACTCACGTCCGGGGCTACCACTTGTCGTCGCGTTGCGACTGGGAAGTGTCGTCCGCACAGGCGGGTTTCTGCTTGCAACAAACGCGGGTCTGCCGCGTGAATGTGTCTGGCGACGGTTTTAGCTTTGAAGCTCGTCCGGTTCGGTTGTTGCCCGACCGGAACCGTTCTCGGCGGCTAGCCAGATTTACGGTCACATTCGCAGGCTTCCTCGAGCACGGATCGTCACCTCCGGCGCAGTTGCCGGGTGTTCTAAGGAAAGGGGCCTCATACTGTTCTTTCGTTAGAATTTCATTTGGTATACTGACTCCTCGAAAGAAACCGGAACTAAGTACAGGGGACTGACTTTTGGAATGGGGGCACCCCACAAGATCACGCCCATGCTGGGCGTACTGCAACGGAGTGGCGATTCACGCCGAATTTGAAATTAACGTCAACCGTCGCCACCCGGTTACGCTCAACGTTCTTGCAGTCCGTCGTTGCGCGGTCGAGTGGCTTGATGGTCGTAAGTTGTGGACGCTCGTCGTTGCGCCGGGGACTTCAAACCACGAAAGACACGAATCACACGAAAAGTACATTCACCTACTTTCGTGTCTTTGGTTA
>NZ_ANOG01000194.1 GCF_000346295.1 Rhodopirellula maiorica SM1
GAGGCAACAGCCGCCGTGGTCTCTTTTCCTGCTTTCCCGAACAACTCGTTCAGTTTTTTCTGTGCGATCTCGTTTTTCTCTTTCGCAGCACCACCGGCCTTGCGGCTGAACTCAACCAGTTGAGCCTTCAAATCGTCACGATTTAGCCGCACTTCGTCGGGAGTCAGCTGGGCACCAAAGCGGTGTTGCACCCAATCGACCAAGCCTTCGCGGTCGAGCGAAATTTGAGCACCTTGTTTTTCAGTGAAGCGAGAAATACCGGCAATAACGGGGTATTCCGATTCCTTCTGCGTGTATGCTTCCTCGGCTCGTTTGTACAGCGATTCGCTGACTTGACGCAGGTCTTCGACATCGCGGAATTCGTCGGGGGTGGTTTCGATCCCGAATTTGTGACGCATCCAGGCACACATTGTTCGCAGACCAAAGTCCGCATCCAAAAACGGTTCGCCTTCGGTCAAATCGACCGTGCCGATTCGCTCGTGAGCCTTTTGGATCAATTCGTCGGTGAGTTCATCGCGTTCCATCTTCTTCAATTGGTGCTCTTGGTAATTCGTGCCAAGCCGGGTATTCGCCCAGTTGGTCAACGCCTTCCAATTCCACTCGTCTTCCATCGCTTGAGGAAGATTCTCTTCGATGATTTCGTGAACAGTGACTTCCGCCGCTCGTTCGGCTTGATCGACCGCGTAGGTCTTTGCCATCTCGAAATCCATGTTTTGGAAATCACGTGACTCGAGTTGGCAATCAAGTTGGCTACCGGCATAAGCGGCGAAGGTATCGACGCCGTAGTTGGGATCCAGGAACGTGTTGACGAACTTTTCAATTTGGGCCTGAATCAAATCCAGGATCATGTTGCGTGAACTATGACCGTCCAACAGGTTTTGGCGATAGCGATACACACGCTTGCGTTGCTCGTCCATCACTTCGTCATAGTCGAGCAAGCTCTTGCGAATTTCGTAGTTGCGTTCTTCGACCTTTTTCTGTGCCGAAGCGATGCGGCGAGTCACCATCGAATGCTCGATCGCTTCGCCTTCTTTCATGCCCAGGCGTTCCATCATGCTCTTGACGAAATCGCCGGCAAAGATCCGCATCAAATCGTCTTCGAGGGACAAAAAGAATCGGCTCGAACCGGGATCGCCTTGACGACCACAACGACCGCGAAGCTGCAAATCGATACGGCGAGATTCATGGCGTTCGGTCCCAAGTACGTACAAACCACCCAGGTCGCGAACCACGTCGCCTTCTTCGCTCATCTTTTCACGTGCATCGATCTCTTCGACCAATGCGTTCCACTCGTCGTCGGGAACTTCCAGCCGGGTTGGATATTTATGTTGCAATTGTGCCCACGCCATCGTTTCGGGATTACCACCGAGCACGATGTCGGTACCACGACCGGCCATGTTGGTCGCGATTGTCACCGCGTTGATCCGACCTGCTTGCGAAACAATATCGGCTTCACGACCGTGGTTTTTCGCGTTCAGAACGTCGTGTTTGATGCCGCGGCGTTCGAGCAGTTCGGATAGCCGTTCACTCTTTTCGATGCTGACCGTACCGATCAATACCGGCCGGCCGCTGCGTTCGATCGATTCGATCTTGCTCATCGCATAGGTTTCGGGATTCTTTTCTCCCTTGGCGATGATCACGACTTCGTCTTCGTCACTCTTTTGAATCTTGCCCCAAACCTCGTTGCCATCTTTCAGATTGATGACATCCCACTTGTGAGCTCGTTCCACTTCATCGGCGAGTGCGTTGAATTTGTCTTTTTCGGTCAAGTAGATCAAATCGAGATGTTCAATCCGCTTCATTTCGCGGTTGGTCGGAATCGCAACGACATCCAGTCCATAAATCTTCATGAACTCGGTCGCTTCGGTCATCGCCGTCCCGGTCATCCCGGAAAGTTTCTTGTACATCTTGAAGATGTTTTGCAATGACGCGGTCGCAAACGTTTGCGTTTCTTGCTTGATCGGCACGCCTTCTTTGGCTTCGACCGCTTGGTGCAGTCCGTCGCTCCATTGGCGACCTTCCATCAAACGTCCGGTAAATTCGTCGACAATGACAATCTGGCGATCTTTGACGACGTAGTTGACGTCCAACTTGTATAGGTAATGGGCTTTGAGCGAGTTATCGATCAAGTGTGGCCATTCCATGTTGCCGGCGGTGTAGAAGCTTTCGACTCCGGCCAACTTTTCGGCCTCGCGAACTCCTTCGTCGGTCAACGTGACGTTGTGTTGTTTTTCGTCGACGGTGAAGTGGACTTCCTTCTTCAGTTGTCGTGCGACGCGATCGGCATCCCCATAGCGGCCGAGATCCAAATCGGCAGGACCGCTGATGATCAATGGAGTTCGTGCTTCATCGATCAGAATGTTGTCGACTTCGTCGATAATCGCGTAGTTCAGCGGTCCTTGGCATTGTTGAGCTTCCTTCGGATAACGATCGTCACCCTTAGCGGCCGGACGCATGTTGTCGCGAAGGTAATCAAAACCGAACTCGTTGTTTGTTCCGTAAGTGATGTCACAGGCGTAGGCCGCTTGCTTTTCCGCGGTCGACATGCCCGACTGGATCGCGTTGACCGTCAATCCGAGGTTCATGTACAGCGGAGCCATCCATTCCATGTCACGACGGGCCAAGTAATCGTTGACCGTAATGACGTGAACGCCTTTGCCTTCGATCGCGTTCAGGTACGCCGGCAGCGTTGCCACCAACGTTTTACCTTCCCCCGTGACCATTTCCGCGATGTTGCCGTTGTGAAGCACCATCCCACCGATCAGCTGGACGTCGTAATGACGCATGCTGAGGAATCGCTTACCTCCTTCGCGACAGACCGCAAAGGCTTCTTCGAGAATGTCGTCAAGCGTTTCGCCATCGCGGAGCCGCTTGCGAAAGTTTTCGGTTTGTTGACGGAGCTCGTCGTCGCTCATCGCCTCGTATTTTGATTCCAGCTCGCCGATCGCTTCGGCTCGTTGGCGTAGTTTTGCGACATGGCGAGCATTCGCCGAACCGAAAACCGAGGTAATGCTGCGTTCCACAGCACCGAAAGCGCCACCGAAGATAACGCCACAAATATCAAAAAGTCGTTCGAAGAAAGACATATTTTTCGTCGGGGTAAGGTCGTATGCGATTCGGGGGAACCGCAGTATCTGGATGAACACGTCTCAAAAACACAGGCTTTAAATTGCCCACCACGAGAGCCGAACCCTGTGTACGTTTGATCCGTCGTCGCGAGCGTCAATATGACACGTTTGCGGGGCAACATGAAGGTTGTGGCAAATCCAGGACCGAGCCGGAAGCCTCCATGCAATCATCGCGGCGCACGTTACAAAAACGCGTACCTAAATGCCGTTACATCCGCAAGTTACGAGTTTAGTGAAGATGGGTCAACTGCGATTGTTTTTTCTGTCGGTGGCGGGCTCGAGCCTGACATTGCCCTAATTGCCAAAACAATGCCAAAAACGACAATCCCATAGATAGCCAGAACGACATTCATCAGGCTCCCTTGGATCAGCGTCGTCAATAAAACAGGGAAAAAGGACTCGCCAAACGTGACGAGATTGTTTGCCACTCCGGTCGGTTCGAACTGGAATCCCGTCAACTTCGATGCTAACGACGTCGAGACAACCCCGCAAATGATATCAAGCGTGCCTCCGATCGGTACAGCGACCGAGATCAAAACTCGCGTTCCATACATGATGCCTAGCGTCCATTTTACCGACTTTTTGCGTCGCCACGCATGACGGCCGTCCGCCAATCCAACCAGGTGTACAAAACGCAAAAAATGGCGATTCCGACCACCATCGCGGGTATTTGCTGGCTATTGGTGGCTGCCATTCCTAGCAAAAAGCTTGGCATGGCGCTCAAAAAACAAACAAACGTCCAGCGAATGGCAATTCGCCAAAGCGGCAGCGGTTGGCGGATTTCAGCAGGCAGGTCGCCATTGAAACCATGACGGGCGTCGTCAACCTCAGCCTCTGCTACCTCCACTGGGGCGTAGGGATTCAGGCGGGACGAGTCGTTCGTCATCAAAATGGCTCGAAGCGGAAGTGAAGGAGTTATCGTTCGTGCGAAGCTTCCTAGACGTGGGGGCGAGAACTAACCCCACAACGGACCATATACTGAGAGTGAGGCCGCTTTCGGAAAATCATTCGACGCCGCGCCGATCAACTCCTAGGATAACAACCAATCGAGTGATTTGTTCCCTCTTCATACGCGGCGGTGATGGGTTCGCGTGTGGCTGAGAACCGATTTTCGATCGCCTGCGTTTTCCGCTCGCCTGCTTCGCAGCTCCGCCCCCACTCTTTGACGTCGAATCTATGCCCATGAGCGATTTTCAATCCAACCACGTCTTGGCGTTCCCTCGTTTTCCTAGAACCGACTTTCCCAAAACGATGCTGACGCGAGTGCTCGTTTGCCTAGTCGCGGCTGCCAGCGTGTTTTGTTTGATGCCTCAAATCGCGGTGGGGCAAGGCAGTGGTCTGGGCTCGTTCGGCACCTTGGGAGGAGTTGAACCCGGGGGCCGCTATCCGTCGCAAGAGTATTACATTGCACTGGAAATCTATCGCAGCGGTGATCTCGAAAATGCGTTAGACGCTTTCGAGGGGGCACTACGCAGCACCCGTCGCGACATCAATGGGCGTTGGATCGATTCAATTCCGGTGTATGCGATGTTGGCGGAATGTTATTGGCACATGGGCAGCGTGCCGCAATCGCGTGAGCACATTGATGCCGCGATGCAGGTGGCGGTTCGCTATCGTGGATGGCTGAATAAAGTCGATTGGCGGTCTGCGGTCCGCGAAGGGGTTCAGGTGTCTCCGCCGACCGGGGTTTGGCCGGCTGCGTTGGCAATTAAACGAATCCCCACCTCGGATCGGATCATGTATCGTTCCGGGCAACAGGTCACCGAGCAAACGTTGATCCAAGGCGGAGTGATCGAAGAACCTAATCTGCGTGCGATGGATATCATCGAGATCATGCGCGGCTTGGCGATCGCGTCGTATCGCCGACGAATCATCTTAGGACCGCTTTCGGAACAGGACAATTTCGTCAACGAATTGGCCGAATCCACCAATGTCGGTGGGCTTCCCCAACCGATCGCGCAAACGATGGTCGGGGCATTGCATGGGGCGGCCCGTTTTGCAGCATACGACGACAAGCGTGCGTTTCCCGAAGCTTCGAGGTCCGCGTTGTCCAATGGCGGAGCCCATCCCTTGTCGGCGATCGCGTTATTGGTTCAAGCATCCGTGCTGGCCGAATCCGCCAACGCCGAAGGATCGCTGGCGGCGGCGCTAGCGTGCGTGAACGTGGCTGCGGCGCTGGAACAACCTGAATTGATCGGCGAGGCGTTGCAGTTGGCTGCCGGAGTGGCGTCTGAGAAAGAGGCGAACGTCGTGCGAACGGCCGCCGATACGGCCGCCAACGCGATGGTCCGCAAATCCCGGTTGGCGTCGGTACACAGTTTTGTTGCGTCGGCCGATGCCGCGATTAAATCGCGTGATTACGATACGGCCACCCTTTCGATCGGACACGCAAAATCGTTGTCGGACCGTCGTGACGTGCAGCAACCGCGGATCGATGCCTATGGAGCCTACGTCGCTGCGAAATTGGCTGCGGGACGCGGCGAGGCGTTTGGGATGAAATCGAGTAGCGTTGTCGACAAGGCATACGGATCGATGCGGACGTTTGCCCAGCAACATCGGGTACGTAATCGAACGCTGGTTTCGATGCCGAGCACGTATCAGTTCGCACTGCTTAGCCAATCACTTGGAACGCGGATCGGAGGATCGACCAGCGATGCGATCCTCGATTATTTCACCAACGATCCGCCGCCCGGATTGTGGCGGCGTGATCCCGTCGACGCAATGACATTTTTGACAATCGATCGATCGGCTGCGTTGGCAATGCGACTTGCAATCGCTGCGGAACAGACCGACGGCGACAAAGTCTTGGTCCGCACTGACACGCTGTTGGCGGAACGATTTTCGCAAACGCTTCCGTTGGCGGGCCGCGTGGCTCATGTGCGTGTCCTGGCTAGTGCCGAGGATCAAGCACTCAGTGATGATCAGCGAAAGTTCCGCGATCAAGGGCCCGCCGAATTCAAACAGCTTCGCCAAATGGTTGTGGAAAATGCCAATTTGGCGCCTGCAACCGTCAACGATTCGTTGGTTGACAAACTAGGACAGCAACAAGAATCACTCGCCACATTGATTGCGTTTTCGCGCGGTTCATTGCCTCGTTTGGCTCCGCCACGCATCGATGAAAAAGCACCGATTCAAGAGCTGCCCAAACGGACAGCGCTGGTGACATTTGCGTTCGTTGGCAATCGTTTGTATACGACGTTTTCGTTGAACGGAAATACGCAAACATGGGCCAACAACAACACGTCACGACTGCCCTCGATGATTGGATCGGTCTTGCGATCGATCGGTGTGGGAAAAACGCGTGGTTCGCGTTTGCCCGAAGACACCGCTTGGCGAAAAGACGCAGCGGCACTGTTGAAGTTCCTGTTTCCAGAGGCAAGCCTATTCGCCGGCACAGACATTGATGATCTGGTGATCGTGCCCGATGGGCCGTTGTGGTATCTGCCGTTTGACATACTTCCCATTGATGGTGAGGACGCCGAATTTTTAGGTGATAAGATTAGTATCCGCTATGCCGCGACGCCCGGGTTGGCACTGCGTCCCTCACCTGTTCGTCAAAAGTGTAGGGCTGTGGGGCTTGCGGCAAATCGTTTCTTTGCCCCGCGAGATTTGGAAGTCAACACTGCCATCACCCAGTCGATTGTGGATGCGGCGGCAGGATCGATCTTGTTGCCTGCTGCGGATATGCCTCCGAGCACGATGCTAGGCATTGTTTTAGACAGTTTGATCGTTGCGTCGCCCAGCGTGATGGATATGGGCAACCCATTTGCGATGAGTGTGTTGCCGTACGAGGCGGGAAAACCGAATGCCGCACTCGGAGCATGGCTGCAATTCCCATCCCAGCTGCCCACTACGATCGCGTTGGCTGGTTTTCGCTCGCAAGCCGAAGCGGCGCGGCTTGGGGATGGACGCGATCTGTTTATGACCCTGTGTGCGTTGAATGTCGCAGGCGTGGACGATGTGCTGGTCAGCCGCTGGGCCGTGGGCGGAGAATCCAGTGCGATCGTGCTTCGCGAATTCTCACAAGAACTGCCGTTTTCGGGCATGGTCGACGCGTGGAGACGGGCGCGGATGGTGTTGCGACGCTCGGATTTGGATCCGTTGACTGAGCCGCTATTGGCTCATGCCGACAAAGACTTAGAAAACGTCACCGGCGAGGAGCCGCTGTTTTGGGCTGGCTATTTAATGTCCTCTCCAATCGATCCGGCGGCCGCAGCGAAGCCCTAACGGAAAGTCGGCAGCCAGGGTAGCGAAAAATCGCAAACGGCTTGTTGATTTAGTCGTTTAACAGTCAACTCGAAGGCGCACTCGCATCCGTGATGCGTACGCCTATCGGCTAGCGTGTTAGACGAAGCATTCTAAAGTCAGACTCATTCAACAAGCCGTCAAGCGTTTTGGCGGTTCACAATAGAGAAGCGAAACTCTCCGCGAGTTTCGCTACGTTGATGGAACTAATGCCAACCGTCACTCGGCTAATTCGGGGAACACTTCGGCGTTGAGTTCCATGCGGCTGATGATCGAACGCAGGCGGAGCTGAAAGTCGCTTTTGAAATTTGCGACTTGCTGTTCCGTCAACTCGGTCTTTTCCGCCACCGCTTTGTTGGACAATCCGACCACGTACAGCAACTCAATCGCTTTGAGCTTGGACCAGTTCTCGCCTTGTTTCCATCGTTGGATCTGCTCGGCGATCGCATCACGAATGGCCGCTTGTTCGATCTGCTTTCGTTCGCCGCTGCGGGCAATCGAGCTGGCGACACGTTCGCCGCCGGTAAAATCGATGTTAGTCCCGTCGCCCGATCCACGGCGGTGCAATTGCAACGCCGGGCGTCGTCCTTCACGCCGCAAATGGTCGGTCAATTTGTAGGCACAGATGGAAAACAGATAGCTCTCCAGCCGCTTCGATCCGTCGTAATTCGGCAAACTGATCAAGAACCCCACAAAGGCTTCTTGCACAATGTCTTCGCTCGCCGCACGGTCACGAATCCGGCTCTGGGTGTACGCCAACAACCTACCTTCGTAACGATCGATCAATGCCTGCCACGCATCGGAATCGCCATCGCGAATCCGAGCGACCAAGTGAGTATCGATTTCGCTAGGTTCTGACATCGTCATGGGTTACCTACTGAACCACAATGGGCAAGCTCTCGCTGTGGCTGTTGAATTCCGGAGCATACATACACTCGATGTTCGCATATCCAGTCTGGTACTCGCCTTTCAGCTGGACGCGTGTGCTGTACTCGAACACATACGTTCCCTTTGGCAAGTAGTCGATAAAGAAATGCGTTGCCGTGTCACGTGTTGATTCGTAATAACCCAGCCCATCTTGGTATTTGTACTGAGATAAAACGTTGACCGGCTCGGTACCGCTGCCGCGATAATCTTTCATATGAGCATACTCCATATCCCGGTCGGTCCGCAAAACGATCCGCACGACCAATTCGTCCCCCACCGATACCGGTCCGTCCACTGCGACCAGCGTCGGTCCATCGGCGGTGTTCTTTTTGACAAAGAGCTTCTTTTCCAGCGTTAACGGCGTTTCTTCGTGCGGCGTTACCTTGCTGATGTCTTCGAGGTACTGCCAGTGCAAACTGCCCCAGGCGACTCCCTCGTCGACTTTTTGCATGGTGACGTTGCCAAGTTCCGGTTTGACTTCGCCAGCGCCGAAGCGGGCTTCATAGAAACCGGTACCGGCTTCGACATCCGCCGGCTCGATCAATTGCTTGCCAAGCTCGACGCGAACCAATTCATCAGATGCCAATAGATCGCTACCTCGCAGCAGCAAAGCGTAGATCGCATCGGCCGTCGCCTTGGTTGTCTTCCAATCCCGAGTTTGTTTCTGCTTCAGCAGCCAAACCTTGCACGATTCGACCGCGTCGCGATCGTTCATCACCTCGTCAAAGGCTTCGATCATCATCGCTTGGGTCTCAATCGGAGCACGGTACCACCACCATGACAATTCGTTCTCGCGCCAGAACATGCCTAGTTCTTCATCACTGACCGATCGCTCTTTGATCGACGCCATGATGCCTTGAGCGGCTTCGGCGTGACCAAATCGCTTCAGCGCAACGGCCATGTGAGCCTGGGATTGGCGGACCGCCAATTTCAACCAATGCGTTTTAGCTTGGTTGACCCAGTAATTGACGGCTTCGCGATGTTCCGGTGCGACCACTTGGTCTTGCAGGAAGAAGCTACGGCCATACAAGTACAGCGCAATCGTTGTCGACAGATGATTTTTGTCTCGGTTCTCTGGTTTGATGTCTTCGTACTGCTTGGTCACCCAGCCGTCGAGTCGCGTGAGCGATCGGATCGCAGGTTGGGCATCCATCGAGACGCCTAGATGCCGCATCCGCCCAAATCCGGTCGTGATGTACAGCGTGATAAAGTCATTGCCACGTCCCCCGGGGAACCAAGGCCACGATCCATCCTCGAGTTGCATCTCGGTCAACTTAAATAGGTTTCGCTTCGTTTCGTCCTGCAGCCGATTGTTGTCAAACAGGATACCAACGTTGCGACGAGCCTGGCTTTCGTTTTCCGCTTGGCGAACCCATGGAGTTTCTTCGAGCATCACGGTTTTCAGTTCCTCGTTCTTCTCCAGCGGACTGTCCAGCGCCGCAGTGCCTCGCCACTGATCAAACACACGCTCAATCTTGGGATCGCTGTTGGCGATGTGTTGGGCCAGCGTGTTGGCGTACAGGCGGTTGAATACCTGCTCGCTGCACTCGTAGGGATATTCCATCAAATACGGAAGTGCCATCACGGCGTACCACGACGGGTTCGACGCGACCTGCAGCGTCAGCGATTGATGCTGTAGCGTGTCGGAGCTACCGGATTGAAGCAGCTTTTCAAAATCAAACTCCTTCACCTGTTTGCCCCGGATCGGCAATGGAATCGATTCGGTAACCAAAACGCGGCGTGACAGGACTGGCAAATAGCCTTCTTCACCATCGGAGAGTCGTCCGGTGGATCCAACGGCCTTGTAGGTCAAAAATCCGATTCCATCGGGCACTTTGATCTTCCAAGACAGCGATTTCGATTGACCCGCAGGAATCGTGAACGACTGATCCAACGTGTCGTTGCCGAGCTGGGAATCCACGTTTTTCATGCTTTTCGCATTGGCAAACGACAAGCGAACTTGCCCAGTTTGCTGAGTTGGCGATTGGTTACTGACTTTGACCGTGAACTCGATCAAGTCACCTTCGCGAACGAAGCGAGGTGGATTGGGCTGGACCATCAAGTCCTTTGCCGTCACCGTTTTGCCGCTCAAAAAGCCGCTGCGTAGTTTCGAGTCATGGGCAAACCCCAGGAATTTCCATTCGGTCAGTGCTTCGGGCATCGTGAATTCCATCCGCACGGTACCATCGTTTCCGGCCCGCAGATGAGGAAAAAAGAAGGCGGTTTCGTTCAGATTTTTGCGTGCCGAAACGCTTTCCAAATCGACACTCGCAGCGTCCTGCCCATCACCACCTTCTTGCCCGGCGGCCTGTCGCTCTGCTCCGCCCATTTTGTCGTCGGCCTGCATCGACATCGCCGCGAGGCCCTCGGCTTTGCCCTCCATCATTCCAGCATCCATTGCTGCTGACATCGGCGCCGGGGCGGCAAGCGAACCTGCCATTTCCATTCCCGATCGCCTCACCCCCTTCGACAGAGCTCGGAATTGGTATCCCCACAAGTTTTGGACGATCATCGACGGGTAATGTCGGTACGCCAACGTTGCGTTGCGTCGATCGTGACTCCATCCGTG